>NZ_JBEORW010000110.1:0-8045 GCF_040302565.1 Streptomyces sp. NPDC097981 | reverse complement strand
GGGGTGCGGCGCGCGAACCGCTCGGTGAGCCCGTCTACCTGCTCGACGAACGTACGACGAGAACACCCGGAGACACGGCATACGAACCGTCTGACCAGCAGGTTGATCACGGTTTTCTGTCCGGCCACCGCGAGGTCGGCCAAGCGCCGCTGGTAGTTGCCGTGGATGCGACGGGACGCCGCCCCGCATCCGGGGCAGACCGCTTCCGCGGCCACGGCTCTCGCCACGAAAGTGACCGTGCCGTCACCGACCATCACTTGATCCACCGCGACCGACGCCAGATGAGAGAAGGCCGTCCAGAGAACGCTGCAGTCACACGAACCACGATCCTGCCAGGGCCTTGTGACGCGCTGTCATCGCCCCACAAGAAGTGGATCAGAACCGAACTACATGGCCGTTGACAGCCAGAGCCACGTTCCGTGTACGCCGACAGTGCTGGCCTTCGCGGGCATGATGGTGCTCTGTGGGCCACCGCAGGACGGGGCGGTTGGCTGCTGTGTACTCATCCGCGATGTTGAAGACGCTTTCGCAGTTGGGGCACTCCGCCTTGCCGAAGAGGTGGAGGATTCCGTTGGCGAGTGCGCTCTCCTCATCCCGGGCAGTGATCTCGTGCATCCATCGGCCGACGCCGGACAACTCCTCGGCGGGTGCCGGCCGCAGGTCGCGCCGGTCCACGTCGCCCAGGTCCCAGTCCCGGATCGCTGAGTAGCGGCCGTAGTTGTCGATGGCGATGGTCACTGTCACGGCACAGTGGGGGCAGTCCAGGACGTAGAAGTCGTCCGTGAAGTCGCTCAGGACGGCTGCCCAGTGGTACTCCTCCTCTACCGCGAGCAGTGCGCGGAAGGCGGCGAGATAGTCGGCTGGTCTTGATTGCAGGTGCCTGTCCAGCAGTCCACGGAACTGCACGATGGCGTCAGCGCAGCCCGCCAGCAGCTCGTCGCAGCCGTGCTGTCCTGCGGCACGCTCCATGATTTCTCCGGCCAGACGGCGTGCGTCCGCGTTGCCCGCGGCGAGGCGTACCAGGCGGGGCAGCGCGGCGAAGCTGGCGGGAGATACGAGGTCGTACTCGAGGACCAGCCTGTATCCCAGCTCCTTCCATGCTTCTGCGTCACTTTCGCGCTCCAACTGTTCCAAGAGCTTGGGGACGCGATCGGTGTCGAAACGACAGTCGTACATTTGTGCCCAGTTCACCACCCGGGTATTTAACCGCTCGCCGGGCTCCGAGGCGACTGCGTGTCCGTAGCCGTTGCACTGGTGCCGCGCTGGCTGATCTGGGCGGCATAGGCGGGTCCGAAGCCGTTCCTTTCCCTTTGCCACACGTCGGCAGTGTTCTGGTGATAGCCCAGCAGTCAGCTGACGGCGACGGCCGGCAGTTCTGAGGCGATGTCCATCAGCGCGGTCTTGCAGGCGTGGCGGGCGGATACCTACCCGCTTGAGGCGGTGGCCGAGGTGCTCGGCCGTGATGTGTTCTCCGGCGAAGCCGCCGGGAAAGAGCCAGTCGGAATCCTGGATCGCTGTTGCCCGGCCTCTGCGGTCGCGGATTAGTTGGCGGACCAGGGAATCCAGGGGCGGCGGCAGGTCGATTGGTGTGGTGCCCAGAAGGAGAGCGAGGGCGTCACCACGGTCAATGACCTGGCCGACGGCGATGGTGACGATGCGATGGGGTGGTTGCGCCAGGAGGAGAACGAGAAGGCCGGCTACTCGGTCGGCGAGTTTCAGGCTGTTGTCGTTGACCAGGCGGCCGACCAGGCGTCAGCGTTCGTCATACGTGATCCCCGGGCTGGTATATCCGCCGAAGTGGGTCGGTGCTGTGAGCGGGCGAGTGTGCCCCACGCCGGCCGGCCCAGTGCAGGAAATGTCGGACGAGGGCGCGCGCGGTGGGCTGAGCCGCTGGCGAGCCAGAGGTCGACGTGGTCCTGAGTGCATTCGGCGAGCGGGATTCTCTCCTCTTGGAGCCATTCGAGCAGGCGCACGACATGCCGGATCTGTCCTTTCACCCCGTCGGCCTGGTTTTGGAGATGCGGGTGCCCGGGCGGCGGAGCCGACGGAAGTGGTGCCAGGTGGTGAAGCTGCGAAGCACCTTCCGCTTGTCGGGGTCGCTCACGCGGCCCGGGTAGGTCCGATGCAGCCACTTCTCGAGGTCGGCGAGTTCCTCGTCGCGTGCTGGCAGAGCGCCCCCGACGACGAGCGTGGACCGCACGGTGCGGACAGCAACGGTGTGCATCTGGTATTCCAGACGGTCCAGCGTGTCGTGAGTGACGGGACCGGCGTCCTCCGGTGAGTACCGTCTCGTCTAGAAGCGGGTCACTTCCTCGGTGCTGAAGACCGCGAGGTCGCGTGAGCGTTGTGCCCGTTCTTGGAGCAGGCGGCGGAAGCCCGCAAGCGCGTACCGCTCTCCGGTGGCCGAGCCCGGCCCGCGGATACCGGCAACCTGGGCCATGAGCTGCTGGGGCTGAGGCTGCCAGCCGACGACCTGGACGCGCAGGCCCAGGCACTCCGCACGCCGGTGCAGGTCCAGGAGGTGGAGCAGTCCGTCGGAGTCCATGGATACGACACCGTGCAGATCCATCACGAGGTCGCGCTCATCGGCAGTGACGTGATCGAGTGCCTGCTGGAGCACCAGGCCCGCGTCCTCCGCGAGTTCCCCACTGGCGCCAACATGGACCGAGCTGAGGCAGCGCTGAACGTCCATGGTGATCAATACCGTCTCCTCTTTCGCCTACCCGAAGGCGGCCTGCCCGTGTGCCACCATCCTGGTCCGGAGCAGGACCTCCCGGGCTCTGCGATGAGGTGTGTCGGTGATCAGCTCGTCCAGGTCTTGATCTGAGCTGCGACCTCCCGCACGGGGAGTCCGTCCCGTGCGGCGCGGGCCAGGGGGAGAACGGTGTCCAGGCCGGGGCTGACCGGGAGGCCGCACGCCGACAGGTAGGCCGCGGTTACCGTGGCCGCGAACAGCAGGTTCCTCATTTCAAGGCTCGGGTTCCTCGCCAGCTCGCACAGCAGCGCCGCCGCCTTGTGGTGCGGCTCGGGGTAGACCTCGTGGTCGAGGACCTCGGCACGATGACGTGCCTCTGCCGCGACCGGCACCCCGTAGTCGACGACCTGGGGGTCCCCAGGGATCTGCTGCGCCACTGCCAAGATCCAGGCGAGGTCGATCCGGAGGTTCACGCGGCGTCCCTCGGCGCGGTGTCTGCCAGACCCGCCGGGAGGCCGGGGTATCGGTCCTCATCGAATTCCGCCTCGAACTGCTCGGCGTACGAGGCCAGGAACGCCGCGGCGCCGGCCATGAACGCGGCGCGCGACTCGTTCACGTCCTGCTCGATCAGATCGGCCACGTACCCCTGCAGGCTCAGACCGCGGCGCTTGGCCCGGTCCTCGGCGGCCGCCTTGATGTCGTCATCCAGTCGGATGTTCGTCTGCTTTCCCATACCGACCACCATAGCTAGCTACTGATACCAGCAGCTAGCAAAACCGGAAGGCTCAGCCATATCACCGCTGCGCCGGGGCCGGTGCAGCCCGCGGCGCACAGGTGCCGCCGTCACGGGCGCCGGGAGGGCAGGAGCGCCCCGACAGCCAGGCTGCTCACGACCCAGGCCCCCATTCCGGCCGCGATGATGCCCACGACCGGGCCCCAGTATCCGGCGGCGACGAGCGCGCACCCCAGGGCCCCGCTGAGCAGACCGGCCGTGGAGGCGAGCTCCGCCTCGTGGCCGCCACGGTGGAGCACCACTTCCACTAAGGCCCGCACGGCGGCCGCCGCCGTCACGAGCGCCGGCCCGGTCACCATCCCCACCAAGACGGACGCCCCCCACGGCATCGCGCTCCAGCCCAACAGCACGACCATCGTCACCGAGGCGATCACCAGCGCCGCGAACACCCAGGGCTACATCCCCCGCGGTCGCGGGCCACCGCTGCGGATCCTTGCTCAGCGGCTCCGCCACCAGGCGCTCGAGCTCGGTGGGCACCTCGGGCCGATGGGAGCGGATGGGGGCGGGGGCCTGGTTCAGGTACTGGGCCAGGACAGGACAGGCCATCCGCCACCGGTGAACGGCGGCGCGCTGGTCAGCAGCTCGTACGGCAGGCACCCCAGCGAATACAGGTCGCTGCGGGTGCCGATCTTCGCGTCGCCACGCGCCTGCTCCGGAGACATGTACGACGGGGTACCGATCATCGCCCCGGTTCCGGTGACGGGATGGCCGACCGCGTCGGCACGCCGGGCGATCCCGAAGTTGCATACCTTCACCCGCCCGCCAGCCGTGAGCAGGATATTCGCGGGCTTGATGTCGCGGTGCACCACACCGGCCGTGTGGGCGGCCTGCAGGTCATGGCAGATCTGCTCCCCCAGGCCACGACGTCGCTGACCGCCGGCAGACCGCTGGCCGAGTCGTTCCTGCTGGGGATGGCGGCGGCGGTCGCCGAGTGGGCCAGCGGATTTGACGAGGCCGAGCGGATCGTGGAGCGCGGTCTGGCCGGCCAGTATCCCGCCCTGCTCCACCCGATGGAGCACGCGCTGCTCAACACCCGCGCCGACATCGTCGCGGCCCGCGGTGACGTGGCCCGGCTGATCGCCGTACGCGGCGACGGTGTGGGCGTCGCCGCGCGCGCCAACCATGGACTCTCCAACCGTGATGCCCACGTGCTGATGGCACTCGTACACACGGGGCGAGCCGAGGAGGCCGGACGGCTCGCCGACGCCTTCGACCTGAGCTGGGCCCAGGAGTCATGGGAGCTGAACCGCTTCCTCTACGCGCGGGGAGTGCAGCGCCCGCCGTCGGCGACCCGGCGGGCGTGCTCCACGACTTCCTGGAGTGCGGCCGCCGGCAGACCGCCCGTGAGGTGCTCAGCCCGGTCGTCACCCCCTGGCGGACGGCGGTCGCCCAGTGCCGTCTCGCGCTCGGCGGCGGCCAGGAGGCCCTGGCCTTGGCCACCGAGGAATTGCGGCTGGCCCGGGTGTGGAACACCCCGCGCACGGTGGGACGCGCGCTGCGCGTCCTCGGCACCGTGACCGGCGGCCGCCGCGGACTGCACCTCGCCGAGGAGGCGGTCGAGACCCTCAGGGCCGCGCCCGCCGACGCCCGGCATGGAACTTGCCGAGGCCCTCCTCGCCCAGGGCCGCCAACTCCTCGCCGCCGGCGAGCGCGGACGCGCCCGTGGCCGGCTGCGCGAGGAACAACTGCGCCGCATCGGAAAGGAGCCGGAGAGACCCGGCCTGGAGCTGCGCTGGGCGGCCGATGCCCGGGACGCCCGCGTCACCCTGCAGACCGAGGTGGACATCGCGGCGGCCGTGGTGACCTGGGAACTGCCGGCCTGAGGTGTTCGGAACGGCAGTTCCCGGGACGGGGGAGCCGTCCGGCACGAGCGTGCAAGACGGGGAGAGGGAGCCGGTGACGACGGATCGGGCGACGCCGGTGCTCGGACGGGTGAGGCGGGCGACGCCGAGGCCCGTAGCGGCGGTGCCGAGGTCCTCTGGTTGCCGGCGGTGTGGTGGCCGGCGTTGGGTGAGAGTCTGTGTCGGGCCGGTGCCGAGGGTGTGCTGACAGAGAGGGGATGAGGCGGTGGGGTTCTACGGGGCCTGTTTCCGTCCGGCAGGGCAGTTGCTCGCCGCAGGCGACCCGCCCTATGCGACGCCGCCGGCCCAGCCTTGTGTTCGCCGGTCTTCGCTCCGCCGCGAGCCTCGCACGCATGGTGCGAGGCAGTGGCTGCCTACCAGCACCGGCGTCACCTTGGATCCGAGAGGGACCACGGCCGGCCGGCAGGCCTGCGGCTGGCTCATGCCGGCGCACAAAGTCGCGGCCTCACGCCCCCGGCGCGCGCCCAAAACGCGCTGACTCGCCGATGCACAAAGGTTTGCGACCACCCGCCGGAGCCGTCGAGAAGCACACACCCACCGCATTCGAAGACCCGATATGACGGACCTCACCCAATCCCGGTAAATCTTTGGGAAGGTGGTGCAATGCGTCTGTTCGCCGATCATGTCTCGGGTCCGCCGTCCGCTGAGCGATTCACCGGGCCGCTGTGGTTGCGGGAGCGGCCTGGGGGACTCAACGAGATCGAATGGCGGCTGCGCCCCGGTCTACCCGCGTTTGTGCTCTACCACGCCAGGATGACCTCGTCGATGTCCCTGTTGTTGGCCTGCTGCGGCAACGCGTTCGACTCGGCTTTGGCCGCGATGCGGGAAGGCACCGAGGAGTATTTGCCCAAGGAGATGGTGCAGCACTGGACGTCCTTCGCGCACATGGTGGCCAATGGGCAACGAGGCGATCTCTCCGATCTCGGGATCACGTTGGTCACTGACCCCGTTGACGGTGTGAAGGGCGGTTGTGTCGCCACGATCACGAGCCCGCGCGGGAGCGAGAGCGAGCTGAAAGACGCCCTGACCCGGGTGATCAGGGGAGCGGCCTCCGCGATCGGGGAAGGTGTCGAGGCAGCTGAGCGATCACCCCGGATCCGCAGGCTGCTGGCCGCGCAGTCGGATCACGCGGTGCTGGACGACCGGCTGGAGGCCATCGCCGCGACCGGGTTCCCTTTCGGCGACACTAGGTCCCTGCTCGATCTGGACTGGCCTACAAAATGAACAGCGGCCGTCCGTCGCGGACGGTGTAGAGCGGGTTGCCGAGCTTGTCGACGCCGGTGCGGCAGATCAGGTCCATCGCCTCCTCGAACGTCTCGGCGACGCCGTGGATGTCGCGGTCCTCCTCGAACAGCCGGCGCACGGTGTCCAGGTCTGGCAGCGCACCGGTGGACATGACCAGCCCGCCCCAGGCCAGCGCGCGGACGTAGCGCATTTGGTCGAACACGCCGGCCAGCCCGGCAGGCCGGAGGATCGCGACGGACCTGGCCACCGCATCGAGGTCGGGAGCGCGCTGCTCCATCGCCGCGATGAGCACCGCGGCCGCCAGCTGGGTGAACACCTCGGTGGCGCGGGTGGCACGATCCCGCGCGATCTCCAGGGGATAGATCACGCCGGCCGCCTGCCTGGCGACGTCGCGCAGCAGCGTGAGCAGCTCCTGGGCCTCACCTTCCGCCCGGGACAGGGCGGCCCGCGTGCTCTGGAAGGAGTGCCGCCAGTCCTCGCTCGCGTCGTCGGAGAACCAGTACACGGGCGCGTCGTCGCCAATCGACAGCTCGATCGCGGCGCAGCCACTGTGGGCGTCGATGGACACGTCGACGTGGCCGTCGACCACCGTCCCGATGGGCAGTCCGAACGCGTACGTGCCGGTCATGACCACCTGCTCGCCGTCGGTGACGGTGTACCGGTCGCGCTCGTCGACGGCGACCGTGACCGGGTGGCGGCCGAGCGACAGCACCGTGCGCTGGAACATCAGCGCGACGTTCCGGGCGAGGTCCTCGTCCGGAAGGCGTTCAAGTGTTTCGCCGTGCAGCGCGACGAGCCGGTCCGCACCCAGGTCGGCGGTGGCGTCGTCGACGTCCCACCGCACGTTGCCGCGGCGCGCCCATGCGTCGAACTCCGTGTACATCTTCCGGTCCTGGTTGTTCGCGAGGAACTCATCGAGGTTCGCGGCGTGGTCCGCGCGGCCGAAGTCGATCACCCGCCGCACGAAGTACTCGATCATCTGGTCGACCGTGCGTTGGCTGTCGTCCTCGTCGAGCAGATGGGCGATCAACCCGAGGTCGGTGTACAAGTACGCGATGGCGTAGGAGAAGAACAGCTCGGGGTCGCCGAGGCGGGCGTCGACGCCCATGCCGGCGCTCCACAGCGCCTTCACCAGGAGATAGCCGGGCAGATAGCCGCCGTCCTCGGGATCGGCCGACCGGACGAGGACATCGCAGCGGCGGGTCACGGCCTCTCGCTGCCGACGCGTCGAACCGAGGACGAAGTCGAGTACATCGCGGGTCACCGCGTCCCGGCGCTCCTCCGGTTCGAAGGACGCGATCGCGCCGGGGCCGAAGTAGTCGGCGACCCGGGCCAACACCGGGCACAGCCGGGGCAGCGTGCCGTGCGACGACAGGTCGAACTCGGCAAACAGGGCCAGTCCCTCGGCGAGCGGGCGCTGGAGTGCGATGAAGGCCTCGTACCGCATCAT
>NZ_JBEORW010000109.1:0-8183 GCF_040302565.1 Streptomyces sp. NPDC097981 | reverse complement strand
CTGACCAGCCGCCGGGGCATGGACGCCCCGGGTGCCGCCGAGCTGGTGGCGGAGCTGTCCGGGCTGGGTGTCGAGGTGTCGGTCGTGGCGTGTGACGCCGCCGACCGGAACGCCCTGCGTGCGCTGCTGGCGGCCGAGGCCGACACGCTCACGGCCGTCGTGCACACCGCCGGGATCCTCGACGACGGCGTCCTCGACGCGCTCACGCCCGAGCGTTTCGACAGCGTGTTGCGTGCGAAGGCGACCTCCGCGCTCAACCTGCACGAACTCACCGCCGAGCTCGGCATCGAGCTCTCCGCGTTCGTGCTCTTCTCGTCCGTCACGGGCACGTGGGGTACGGCCGGTCAGGCCAACTACGCCGCCGCCAATGCCTACTTGGACGCCCTCGCCGAGCAGCGTCGTGCCGCCGGTCTGGCCGCGACCTCGCTCGCGTGGGGTCCGTGGGCCGAGGGCGGCATGGCCGCCGACGGCGTGCTGGATGCCCGGATGCGCCGGGGCGGCGTGCTGCCGATGGCCGCCGGGTCGGCCGTCGAGGCCCTTCACCGGGCCCTCGGCGCCAACGACACGGTCGTCACCGTCGTGGACGTCGACTGGGGCCGGTTCGCCCCCGGCTTCACCGCCGTGCGCTCCAGCAGCCTCTTGTCCGAGCTGCCCGCCGCCCGCGACGCCCTCGCCCCGCGCGCGGGCGACGGCGACCAGGGCCAGGCCGGTACCGGGACCGCCAACGGCCGCCAGTCCCTCGTGCAGCGGCTGGCGGGCCTCTCCGCCGCCGAGCGGGACCGGGCGCTGCTCGACCTTGTACGCAAGGAGGTCGCCGCGGTCCTCGGCCACGCCGGCGTGGAAAGCGTCGGCGCGGGACGGGCGTTCAAGGAGCTCGGCTTCGACTCCCTGACCGCCGTCGAGCTGCGCAACCGCCTGGGCGCCGCCACCGAACTGCGGCTCCCGGCCACGCTGATCTACGACTACCCGACCTCCGCCGACCTGGCGGAGCACCTGGGCGGCGAGCTCCTCGGCACCGAGGCCGGGGCGACCGCCCTCGCCCCGGCGGCCCGGGCAGACGACGACGATCCGATCGCGATCGTCGCGATGAGCTGCCGCTTCCCCGGCGGGGTCCGTACCCCCGAGGACTTCTGGCAGCTGCTGGCCGCCGGCGGTGACGCCATCGGCGAGTTCCCGGCCGACCGGGGCTGGGACGCCGAGGCACTGTTCGGGCCGCGGTCCGAGCAGGAGGCCTCGTACGCCCGCGAAGGCGGCTTCCTCTACGACGTCGCGCAGTTCGACCCCGGTTTCTTCGGGATCTCCCCGCGTGAGGCCCTCGCCATGGACCCGCAGCAGCGGCTCCTGCTGGAGACCTCGTGGGAGGCGTTCGAGCGGGCCGGCATCGACCCCTCGTCGGTGCGCGGCACGCAGGCCGGCGTGTTCATCGGGACGAACGGCCAGGACTACCTGTCGCTCGTCCTGAACTCCGCCGACGGTGGCGACGGGTTCATGAGCACCGGTAACTCCGCGAGCGTCGTCTCCGGGCGGCTCTCCTACGTCTTCGGTCTCGAAGGCCCGGCCGTCACCGTCGACACCGCCTGCTCGGCGTCGCTCGTGGCCCTGCACCTGGCGGTGCAGGCGCTGCGTAGCGGCGAGTGCTCGATCGCGCTCGCCGGTGGTGTCACCGTGATGTCGACGCCGGGCGCCTTCGTCGAGTTCAGCCGCCAGGGCGGGCTCGCTGCCGACGGCCGGATCAAGGCGTTCGCGGCGGCCGCCGACGGCACGGGCTGGGGTGAGGGCGTGGGCATGCTGCTCGTCGAGCGGCTCTCCGACGCCCGGCGCAACGGGCACCCGGTCCTCGCCGTGGTCCGGGGCTCGGCCGTCAACCAGGACGGTGCGAGCAACGGCCTGACCGCCCCCAACGGTCCTTCGCAGCAGCGGGTCATCCGCCAGGCCCTGGCGAGCGCCGGACTGTCGGCCGCCGAGGTCGACGCGGTCGAGGCGCACGGCACGGGCACGCGTCTCGGCGACCCCATCGAGGCGCAGGCGCTGCTCGCCACCTACGGGCAGGACCGCCCGGCCGAACAGCCGCTGCTGCTCGGCTCCGTCAAGTCCAACATCGGACACACGCAGGCTGCCGCCGGCGTCGCGGGTGTCATCAAGATGGTGCTGGCGATGCAGCACGGGGTGCTGCCGCAGACCCTGCACGTGGACGGGCCGACCCCGCACGTCGACTGGACCGCGGGCGACGTCGCGCTGCTCACCGAGCGGCGGGAATGGCCGGACACAGGCCGTCCGCGCCGGGCCGGCGTTTCCTCCTTCGGCGTGAGCGGTACGAACGCGCACACCATCCTGGAGCAGGCACCGCCGGCACCGTCGGCCCCCGAGACGGTGGAGGCCGAGGGGCCCGGCACGTGGCCGTGGATCCTGTCGGGCAAGACCGCGTCCGCCGTGCGTGACCAGGCGGCCCGGCTCCTCGCGCACCTCGGCGCGGGCGACGAGGCGCGGCCGGTCGACATCGGCCACTCGCTCGCCACCGGCCGGGCCCTGCTCGACCACCGCGCCGTGATCGTGGCGGGGGAGCGGGAGGAGTACAGCGAGGCGCTGGCCGCGCTGGCGGCGGGCGAAGCCGCCGCCGCGCTCATCCAGGGCGTGGCGAGCGCCGAACAGCAGGTGGCGTTCCTGTTCACCGGGCAGGGCAGCCAGCGTCCCGGGATGGGGCGCGAACTGTACGACGCCTTCCCGGTGTTCGCGGACGCGCTCGACACGATCTGCGCCCACCTGGACGCGCTCCTCGACCTGCCCCTGAAGGACGTGCTGTTCGCGGCGGACGCGGAGCGCCTGGACCGCACGGAGTACACCCAGCCGGCGTTGTTCGCCGTCGAGGTGGCGTTGTTCCGGCTCCTGGAGAGCCAGGGGCTGCGGCCGGACTTCCTCGCCGGTCACTCCATCGGCGAGATCGCCGCCGCGCACGTGGCCGGTGTCTTCTCCCTGGAGGACGCGTGCTCCCTGGTCGCCGCTCGCGGGCGGCTGATGCAGGCCCTGCCGACGGGTGGCGTGATGATCGCCGTCGAGGCTTCGGAGGACGAGGTCCTGCCGCTACTGACCGACCGGGTGAGCATAGCGGCCGTCAACGGCCCCCGGTCGGTCGTGGTCGCGGGTGACCAGGACGCGGCGCTCGCCGTCGCGAACGCCTTCCCCGACCGCAAGACCAAGCGGCTCACCGTCAGCCACGCCTTCCACTCGCCCCACATGGACGGCATGCTGGCCGACTTCCGCAAGGTCGCCGAGGAGGTCGCCTACGCGACCCCGCGCATCCCGGTCGTCTCCCACCTCACCGGCGCGCTCGTCACCGACGAGATGGAATCGGCCGAGTTCTGGGTGCGGCACGTCCGCGAGGCGGTCCGCTTCCTCGACGGCGTCCGCGCCCTCGAAGCCGCAGGAGTCACCACTTACGTCGAGATCGGCCCCGACGGGGTGCTCTCCGCGCTCGCGCAGGACTGCGTGACGGCGGACGCCGCGTTCGTGCCCGTGCTCCGCAAGGGCCGCGCCGAGGCCGAGACCCTCGTCGGCGCTCTCGCCCGGGCGCACGTCCACGGCCTCGCCGTCGACTGGTCCGGCTTCTACTCCTCCGGCGCGCAGCGCGTCGACCTGCCCACGTACGCCTTCCAGCAGGAGCGCTACTGGGTCGACTCCTTCGCCACGCCGGAGGACGCCCTCTCGCTCGGCGTCGAGCCGGCCGGGCACCCCCTGCTCGGCGCGGCGGTCGAGCTGCCGGACACGGGCGGGTTCCTGTTCACCGGTCGGCTCTCGCTGCGGACGCACCCGTGGCTGGCCGATCACGTCGTGGCCGACTCGGTGGTCGTGCCCGGCGCGGCCTTCGTCGAACTGGCCCTGCGGGCCGGGGAGGACGCCGGCTGCGGGCAGGTGCGGGAACTGGCCCTGGAGGCACCGCTCGTGCTACCCGAGGACGGGGCCGTGCAGCTGCGGCTCACCGTGGGCGGGGCGGACGGCGAAGCGTGCCGCTCCGTGCAGGTGCACAGCCGCCCGGAGGCCACCGACGGCGACGGCCCGGACGGCGCGGCCTGGTCCCGTCACGCCACCGGGTTCCTCGCGGAAACCGCTGCGACGGGCGGCGTGGGCACCACCGGGCCGTGGCCGCCCACCGGCGCCGAGGAGGTGTCCGCCGAGGCGGTCTACGACCGGCTCACAGCGGCCGGGCTCCACCACGGGCCCGCTCTGAAGACCCTGACCCGGCTCTGGGTGCGGGGCGAGGAGGTCTTCGCGCAGGCACGGCTGAGCGGCGAACCGCACGCCCAGACGGGCGGGTTCGCGCTCCACCCGGCGCTGCTCGACACCGCCGTGCAGGCGCTGGCCGCGGCGGGCACCGCCGGCTGCGAGCCGCTCACCTGGCGCGGAGTACGCCTGCACGCGTCCGGGGCGGACGCGCTGCGCCTGCGCATCACGCCCGACGGCGCGGACACCGTGTCCGTCGAACTGGCCGACGAGCAGGGCGCGCCCGTCGCGTCGGTCGAGGCGCTGGTGACACGGGACCTCGACGCGGAGCGGTTCGCGGTGGCCCCCGAAGGAGCCCACGACGCGCTGTTCCGGCTCGACTGGGTCCGTACGGCGCTCCCGGCCCGCCCGGCCGCCTCGGCGCTCGTGGTCGTCGGCGACGCCGCCGACGGCCGGTCGCCGCTCGGCGTCGCCCTCGGCGGTGCGGGCGTCCCCGTCACCACTTACGCGGACCTCGCCGCACTGGACGAGGCCGTCACCGACGGCCGGCAGCCGATGCCCGCCGCCGTGGTCGTGCCGTTCACGGCGGCCACCGCCACGACGGCGGACCAGGTCGACGCCCTCCTCGCGCAGGAGGTACGCGACGCGGCGCACCGGGCGCTCTCGACCGTGCAGGGCTGGCTGGACAACGGTCGCTTCGCCGGCGCACGCCTGGCCGTCGTCACCCGCGGAGCCGTGGCCGCCCATACGGACACCGAGACCGGCGACCTCGCCCACGCCCCGGTGTGGGGCCTGCTGCGGGCCGCGCAGACCGAGCACCCCGGCCGGTTCGTCCTCGTCGACCTCGATGACACGGACGCCTCCGGCCGGGCCCTCGCGGGCGCCCTCGCCTCGGAGGAACCCGAGCTGGCGGTACGTGGCGGGGCGCTGTACGCGCCGCGTCTGGCCCGGGTCGGCGCACCGACGGCGCCCGACGACGGCACGCGGAGCCGGATCGACACGAGCGGCACCGTCCTGATCACCGGGGCGGGTGGCGGACTCGCCGGTCTCCTCGCCCGCCACCTGGTCGCAGAGCACGGGGTACGGCACCTGCTGCTCACCGGCCGCAGGGGCGCGGACACCGACACCGCCGCAGAACTCACCGCCGAGTTGGGCGCGTTGGGGGCTCAGGTCAGTTGGGTGGCGTGTGACGTCGCCGACCGCGACGCGGTGGCCGCGCTGCTGGCCTCCGTCCCCGCGGAGCGTCCGCTGACGGCGGTCGTGCACACCGCGGCCGTCCTCGACGACGGCGTCGTGGACCTGCTCACGCCCGAGCGCGTGGACCGGGTCCTGCGGCCCAAGGTCGAAGGGGCGCTCCACCTGCACGAGTTGACGCGTCACCTCGACCTGTCGGCGTTCGTCCTGTTCTCCGCCGCCGCCGGAACCCTCGGTGGCGCGGGTCAGGCCAACTACGCGGCGGCGAACGTCTTCCTCGACTCCCTCGCCCGGCACCGGCGGGCCCGCGGGCTCACCGCGCTTTCCCTGGTGTGGGGCATGTGGGCTGAGGAGCGCGGGATGGCCGGCCGCCTCACCGAGGCGGAGCGGGCCCGCGCCGCGCGCGGCGGTGTCGCGCCGCTGTCGGCGCGGGAGGGCCTGGCGCTCTTCGACCTGGCCCTCGCCGCGGACGACGAGCCGGTCCTGCTGCCCGTCGGGATCGACCTCCCCACCCTGCGGGCCCGGGCCGCGGACGGCGGCATCCTGCCGATGTTCCGCGGTCTGGTCCGGACTCCGCTCCGCCGGAGGACGGCGGCGGTGACGGCCCCCGGCATGCACCGCGCCGAGGTCGCGGACGCGGCGACCGGGACGGGCGGGCGGACGCTGGCGCAGAGGCTGGCCGAACTGTCGGCCGCCGAGCGGGAGCGGACCGTACTGACCCTGGTGCGCGGCCAGGTCGCCGCCGTCCTCGGGTACAAGTCGGCCGAACACGTCGGCGAGGAGCAGGCGTTCAAGGAGCTGGGCTTCGACTCGCTGACCGCGGTCGAGCTGCGCAACCGGCTCGGCGCGGCCGCCGGGCTCCGGCTCCCGGCCACGCTCGTCTACGACTACCCGAATCCGGCCGCTCTCGCCCGGCACCTGCTGAGCGAGGTCGCCCCGGAGGGTACGGGCGGGCGCAAGCTCTCCGTGCTGGAGGAACTCGACCGCCTGGAGAGCACCTTCGCCTCGCTGGACGCGACGGAACTGTCCGCCGCGGCCGGCGACGACGCGGCCCACGCCCGTGTCGCGGTGCGCCTGCAGACCCTGCTCGCGCAGTGGAACGACGCCCGTCAGACGGAGGGCGACAGCGTGGCCGACGAGATCGAGGACGCGAGCGACGACGAACTGTTCGCCCTCATCGACAAGAAGTTCGGCCAGGGCTGAACCCCAGCCGCCCCCAGGCCGTACCGCCGGAACCCCTGTTCCGGCGGTACGGCCACCGGCTTCCCGAATTTCCTCAAATATCCTCGGGTTCCCCTGACTCCCCTGAACTCCCCTGAATTCTCTTGAGTCCTCCACGGTCTCGATCACGCGAATAGGTGAAGCGCCAGTGGCGAACGAAGCAAAGCTCCGCGAATACCTCAAGAAGGTCACGACGGATCTCGATGAGGCGTACGGACGTCTTCGGGACATCGAGAGCCAGGCCCACGAGCCCATCGCCATCACGGCGATGAGTTGCCGTTTCCCCGGCGGAGTGAGCTCCCCGGAAGAACTGTGGGACCTGCTCGCCGCCGGCGGCGACGCCCTCACCGAATTCCCCGCGGACCGAGGCTGGGACCTGGACCACCTCTTCTCCGACGACCCCGACGGCCAAGGCACCTCGACCACCCGCGAGGGCGGCTTCCTCAGCGGCGCGTCCGCGTTCGACGCCCACTTCTTCGGGATCTCCCCGCGCGAGGCCATGGCGATGGACCCGCAGCAGCGCCTGCTCCTGGAGACCTCCTGGGAGGCCTTCGAGCGGGCCGGCGTCGACCCGAACCTGCTGCGCGGCAGCCAGTGCGGCGTGTTCGTCGGCATGAACGGCTCGGACTACCTCACCCCGCTCCTGGAGGCGGCCGAGGACTACGCGGGCCACCTCGGCACCGGCAACGCCTCGAGCGTGCTGTCCGGCCGCCTCTCCTACACCTTCGGCCTCGAAGGCCCCGCCGTCACCGTCGACACCGCCTGCTCGGCATCGCTGGTGGCCCTCCACCTCGCGGTACAGGCGCTGCGGGCCGGCGAGTGCTCGCTGGCCGTCGCCGGTGGCGTACACGTGATGTCCACCCCCGGCCTCTTCGTGGAGTTCAGCAAGCAGCGCGGACTTTCCACGGACGGCCGCTGCAAGGCGTTCGCGGCGGGGGCCGACGGCTTCGGCCCGGCGGAGGGCGTGGGCGTCCTGCTCTTGGAGCGGCTCTCCGACGCGCGCAAGAACGGCCGTCCGGTCCTGGCCGTGGTCCGGGGTTCCGCGATCAACCAAGACGGTGCGAGCAACGGTCTGACGGCCCCGAACGGGCCCTCCCAGCAGCGCGTCATCCGCCAGGCGCTGGCCAACGCCCGTCTGTCCGCCGACCAGGTGGACGTCGTCGAGGCGCACGGCACGGGCACCTCGCTGGGCGACCCCATCGAGGCCCAGGCGCTGCTCGCCACGTACGGACAGGACCGCCCTGCCGACCAGCCGCTGCTGCTGGGGTCGGTGAAGTCCAACATCGGCCACACCCAGGCCGCCGCCGGCGTCGCGGGCGTCATCAAGATGGTGCTGGCGATGCGGCACGGGGTGCTCCCGCAGAGCCTCCACATCGACGAGCCGTCGCCCCACGTGGACTGGGAGTCCGGCACGGTCGTGCTGCTCACGGCGCAGACGGCGTGGCCCGAGACGACGCACCCGCGTCGTGCGGGTGTGTCGTCGTTCGGGTTCAGTGGGACGAATGCGCATGTGATCGTGGAGGAGGCGCCGGAGGCGGACGCGGCTGAGGTGG
>NZ_JBEORW010000108.1:0-8668 GCF_040302565.1 Streptomyces sp. NPDC097981 | reverse complement strand
GACTTCTTCGCACTCGGTGGTCACTCGCTGCTGGCGATCCGCCTGGTCGAGATCCTGCGCGGCCACGGCGTGTCGGTCTCGGTGCGGGCGCTGTTGCAGACGCCGACCGTGGCGCGGCTGGCGGTGGAAGCGGGTGCGGACCACATCGTGGTCGCGGCGAACGCGATCCCCGAGGGCACCACGACCATCACGCCGGAGATGCTGCCGCTGGTGGACCTGACCGCCGCCGAGGTGGAGCGGATCGTCGCGACCGTCGACGGCGGCGCCGCGAACGTGGCGGACATCTACCCGCTGGCCCCGCTCCAGGAGGGTCTGCTCTTCCACCACCTCCTCGCCGACGGCGGCGAGGACACCTACGTCACCCCGACGGTCATGGAGTTCGACTCCCGCGACCGCCTGGACGCCTTCACCGACGCGCTCCAGCAGGTCGTGAACAGGCACGACATCCTCCGTACCTCCATCGTGTGGGAGGGAAGGCTGCGCGAGCCCGTGCAGGTCGTGTGGCGCCGGGCGACGCTGTCCGTGGCCGAGGTGGCGCTGGACGAGCGGGCCGCGGATCCGGTGCAGGAGCTGCTGACCGGTGTCGGCCTGTCCATGGACCTCGGCCGGGCACCCCTGATCGGGCTGCACGCGGCGGAGGTCGCCGACGGCCGCTGGCTGCTGCTGGTGCGCGTGCACCACATGGTGCAGGACCACACCGCGCTGGAGGTCATGCTCGGCGAGGTCGCGGCGGTCCTGGACGGCCGGGGTGCGGAGCTGCCCGAGCCGTTGCCGTTCCGGAACTTCGTCGTACAGGCCCGTGCCGGGCTGGACAGCGGGGTGCACGAGCGGTTCTTCGCGGAGCTGCTGGGCGACGTCGACGAGCCGACGGCGCCGTTCGGACTCGTGGACGTGCGCGGTGACGGCATGGACTCCGTCGAGGCGCGGCTGGAGTTCCCGTCGGAGCTGTCCGGACGGGTCCGCGCGGTCGCCCGTCGCCTGGGTGCCAGTGCGGCGACGGTGATGCACGTGGCGTGGGCGCGGGTGCTGTCCGCGGTCAGCGGCCGTGACGACGTGGTCTTCGGCACCGTCCTCTTCGGCAGGATGAACGCGGGCGCCGGATCCGACCGGGTGGCCGGCCCGTTCATGAACATGCTTCCGGTACGGGCCCGGCTCGACTCGACGGGTGCGCTGGCGGCGGTCACCGCGATGCGTGGTCAGCTCGCGGCGCTGCTGGAACACGAGCACGCACCCCTCGCGGTGGCCCAGCAGGTCAGCGGCGTACAGGGAGACACCCCGCTCTTCGCCTCGATGCTCAACTACCGCCACAACCCTGGCGACGACGGGGGCGAGGGACCCGCCTCCGGGATGGGGGGAGCGCGCCTGGTCTTCAACCGCGAGCGCACCAACTACCCGCTCGCCGTCGCGGTCGACGACGACGGCGAGGGTCTGATGCTGGTCGTGGACGCGGTGGCGCCGGTGAACCCTGCCTCGGTCGCGACGATGGTCCGTACCGCCACCGACGGCCTGGTGGCCGCGCTGGAGGCGGCCCTGGACGGCGGCGCGGACCCGGCGCTGAACACGGTCGGCGTCCTCGACGAGGCCGACCGGCAGCGGATGCTCACGCGCTGGAACGAGACCGAGCTGGACGTGCCGGGGGCACCGCTGCCCGAACTGCTCGCGGCGCAGGCCGCGCGCACCCCGCACGCCATCGCCGTGGTGTGCGAGGGCACCGAGGTGACGTACGCGGAGCTGGACGCTCGGGCGAACCGCCTGGCGCGGCTCCTGGCGGGCCGGGGCGTCGGTGCGGAGTCCGTGGTCGCGGTCTGCATGGAACGCGGCATCGACCTGGTGGTGGCGCTGCTGGGCGTGCTGAAGTCCGGCGCCGCGTACCTGCCGATCGACCCCGAGTACCCGGCCGAGCGCATCGCCTTCACCCTCGCCGACGCGGGCGTGCGGTGCGTCCTGACCGGCGCGGATCTGATCGAGCGGCTGGCGGGATTCGAGGGGATCGGGGGTGTTCCCGCGATCGCCCTGGACGACGACGCGGTGATCGCCGAGTCGGCGGGCCTGGACGACCGGCCGCTGACGGCGGACGAGCTCGTGGGCTCGCCGGCCCCGGCGAACCCGGCGTACGTGATCTACACCTCGGGATCCACCGGACGCCCCAAGGGCGTGGTGGTGGAGCACCGGTCGCTGGTGAACTTCCTGGCCTCCATGCAGCAGCGCTTCGCCCTGGACGCAGACGACCGGCTGCTGGCCGTGACCACGATCGGCTTCGACATCGCGGGACTGGAGCTCTACCTTCCGCTGCTGGCCGGCGCGCGCGTCGTACTGGCCACCCCGGACGTCGTACGGGATCCGCAAGCGCTGCGCGCGCTGATCCGGGCCTCGGGCGCGACGACGCTCCAGGCCACGCCGAGCCTGTGGCACGCCCTGGTGTCCGAGCCTGCGGAGGAGACCGGGGAGGACACCCGCGCGGCCGGGGACGTCCTGGCCGGGGTCCGCGCCCTGGTCGGCGGCGAGGCGCTGCCGGCCGAGCTGGCCCGCACCCTGCGGGCCAGGACGGCATCGGTGACGAACCTGTACGGCCCGACCGAAACGACCATCTGGTCGACGGCCACCGAGGTGGCGACGGTCTCCGGCGGGGTGTCCTCGATCGGTGCCCCGATCGCGAACACACAGGTGTACGTGCTCGACACCACCCTCGCTCCGGCGCCCGCCGGGGTGGCGGGCGACCTGTACATCGCGGGTGCGGGCCTGGCCCGCGGCTACCTGGGCCGTCCGGGGCTGTCGGCGGAACGCTTCGTGGCGTGCCCGTTCGGCGGGCCGGGCGAGCGGATGTACCGCACCGGAGACACGGTGCGCTGGTCGGTCGACGGCACGCTGGAGTTCGTGGGCCGCGCCGACGACCAGGTGAAGGTGCGCGGTTTCCGCATCGAGCTGGGGGAGATCGAGGCGGTCGTCGCCTCGCACGCCCCGGTCGGCCGGGTCGCGGTCGTGGTGCGCGAGGACGTCCCGGGTGACAAGCGGCTGGTCGCCTACGTGGTCCCGGCCGGCCCGGACACCGACGCGGCTGTCCTCGGCGGCGCCGTACGGGAGGTCGCGGCCGAGTCCCTTCCCGCGTACATGGTTCCGTCCGCGGTGGTGGTGCTGGACGCGCTGCCGCTGACGCCGAACGGCAAGCTCGACCGCAAGGCGCTGCCCGCACCCGACTACACGGCCGCGACGGGCGCCGGGCGGGGCCCGGCCACGCTCCAGGAGGAGATCCTGTGCGGGGTGTTCGCGCAGGTGCTCGGTGTGGACCGGGTCGGTGTGGAGGACGACTTCTTCGCGCTGGGCGGTCACTCGCTGCTGGCGACGCGGCTGATCAGCCGGGTGCGCGCGGTGCTGGGTGTCGAAATACCGCTGCGCGCGCTGTTCGAGGCGCCGACGGTGGCGCGGCTGGCGGCGCGTCTCGACGGCGCCGACCGGGCGCGGGTGGCGCTGACGGCGGGCGAGCGTCCCGAGCGGGTGCCGCTGTCGTTCGCGCAGCGCCGCCTGTGGTTCATCGGGCAGCTCGAAGGCCCGAGCGCCACCTACAACGACCCGGTCGCCCTGCGGCTGACGGGCCGGGTGGACGTCGCCGCGCTGGACGCGGCGCTGCGGGACGTCATCGGCCGCCACGAGGTGCTGCGGACGGTCTTCCCCGTCGCCGACGGCGAGCCGTACCAGCACGTCGCGGAACTCGACGACCTCGGCTGGGACCTGTCGGTGACCGAGGTGGCCCCGGCCGACCTGACCGACGCGATCACCGAGGCCGCCGCATACGGATTCGACCTCTCGCACGAGGCTCCGGTGCGCGCGTGGCTGTTCGCCACCGGCCCCGACCAGCACGTGCTCATGGTGACGGTCCATCACATCGCCGGTGACGCCTGGTCGATGGCGCCGCTGGCCCGCGACATCTCCACCGCGTTCGCCGCCCGCTGCGAGGGCCTGGCCCCCACGTGGGAGCCGCTGCCGGTGCAGTACGCGGACTACGCGCTGTGGCAGCGCGAGCTGGTCGGCAACGAGCAGGACCCGGACAGCGTGATCGCCCAGCAGGTGGCCTACTGGCGCGACGCCCTGGAGGGCGCGCCCGAGGAGCTGGACCTGCCCGCCGACCACGCGCGGCCCGCGGTGGCGAGCCACCGCGGTCACCGCGTCCCCGTGGAGATCCCGGCCGAGGTGCACGCGCGCCTCGTGGAGGTGGCCCGGGCCGAGGGCGTGACGGTGTTCATGGTGCTGCAGGCCGCGCTGGCGGCGCTGCTGTCCCGGATGGGCGCGGGCACCGACGTACCCATCGGATCGCCGATCGCCGGGCGCACGGACGAGGCGCTCGACGACCTGGTCGGTTTCTTCATCAACACCCTGGTGATCCGGACGGACCTGTCGGGCGACCCGACGTTCCGCGAGGTACTGTCCCGGGTGCGGGAGACCAGCCTGTCGGCGTTCGCGCACCAGGACGTGCCGTTCGAGCGGCTCGTCGAGGAACTGTCGCCGAGCCGTTCCATGGCGCGCCACGCGCTCTTCCAGGTGATGCTCACCCTCCAGAACGCGGCCGGAGCCGTCCTCGACCTGCCCGGACTCGATGTCGAGATGCTTCCGGCGGGTACGTCGGTGGCGAAGTTCGACCTCGACGTGATAGTGGGCGAGGTGTTCGACGCCGACGGCGCCCCGGCCGGTGTGCGCGGCACGGTGACCGCGGCGGCGGACCTGTTTGACGCGGGTACCGCGGCCCGGCTGGCCGCACGCCTGGCCCGGGTGGTGGGTCAGCTGGTCGCCGACCCGCAGACCCGGGTCGGCGGGCTGGACGTGCTCGACGAGGGCGAACGCCACCAGGTGCTGGAGGCCTGGAACGACACGGCGGCCGAGGTTCCGTTCGGCACCGTGCCCGAGCTGTTCGCGGCGCACGTCTCCCGTACGCCCGACGCGGTCGCCGTCGTCGCCGGCGGCGAGGAGCTGACGTACGCTGAGCTGGACGCCCGGGCCAACCGCCTGGCGCGATACCTGACCGGCCTCGGCGTCGGCCCGGAGACCGTGGTCGCCGTGGCCCTGGCGCGCGGCAGCGAGCTGATGGTCTCGCTGCTCGGTGTCCTCAAGGCCGGTGGCACCTACATGCCGATCGACCCGGAATACCCGGCCGACCGCATCGCGTACATGTGTGACGACGCGTCTCCGGTGGTGGTCCTCAGTACCCGGGCCATCGCCGCCACGCTGCCGCCGTCGGCCGCCCCCACCGTGGTGGTGCTCGACTCGGCCGAGGTGGCCGAGGCCTTGGGCGCGCTGCCGTCCGGTGAGGTGGACGACGCGGAACGGCGGGCCGCGCTGTCGGTGACCCACCCCGCGTACGTGATCTACACCTCGGGATCCACCGGCCGTCCGAAGGGCGTACTGGTCTCCCACGCGGGCGTGTCGAGCCTGGTGGCGGGCCACATCCGCTACCTGGGCGTCGGGACGGGTCACCGGGTGGGGCAGTTCGCCTCGGCGAGCTTCGACACCTTCGGCTGGGAATGGCTCATGGCACTGCTGTCCGGGGCCACCCTGGTGGTGATCCCGCCCGAGCGCCGGCTGGGGAACGCGCTGCCCGCGTTCCTCACCGCCGAGCGGGTGACGCACGTGACGCTCCCGCCCGCCGTCCTGGCCACCCTGGAGGAGACGTCGATCAGTACGGACACCGTGCTGGTCGTGGCCGGCGAGGCGTGCCAGCCCGAGGTGATGGCGCGCTGGGCGCGGGGCCGCGCGATGTTCAACTCCTACGGCCCGACGGAGACCACGGTCGACGCCACCCTGTGGCGCTGCGACCCGCAGGCTCCCGAAGTGGCCATCGGCTCGCCCGTGGTCAACACTCAGGTGTACGTGCTGGACGAGCGCCTGGCACCGGCCCCGGTGGGCGTGAACGGCGAGATGTACGTCTCCGGCGCCGGCCTGGCGCGGGGCTACCTCGGACGGTCCGCGCTGACCGCAGAGCGCTTCGTGGCCAACCCGTTCGGTCCCGCCGGTGCCCGCCTGTACCGGACCGGTGACCGGGCCCGCTGGACCCCCGAAGGCGAGCTGGTCTTCGCCGGGCGCTCCGACGACCAGGTCAAGATCCGCGGCTTCCGCATCGAGCCGGGCGAGATCGAGAACGTTGTGGCCACGCACCCCTCGGTGGCCCAGGTCGCGGTCATCGCCCGCGAGGACACCCCCGGGGAGACCCGGCTGGTCGCCTACGTCGTCCTCGCCGACGGCGCCGCGCCGGCCCGGATGCCCGCCGAGGTCAGCGCGCTGGCGGCCGAGCATCTGCCCGAGTACATGGTTCCCTCGGCGGTCGTCGTCCTGGACGAGATCCCGCTGACGGTGAACAAGAAGCTGGACCGCAAGGCCCTGCCCGCGCCGGAGTTCGCGGCCGGGGAAACGGCCTCCGGCCGTACCCCGGGCGACCTGCGCCAGGAGATCCTGTGCGGTGTCTTCGCCCAGGTACTCGGCCTGGAGAGCGTCGGCGTCGACGACGACTTCTTCGCCCTCGGCGGCCACTCGCTGCTCGCGGTACGACTGGCGAGCAAGGTGCGCTCGGTGCTCGGGGTCGACCTGGAGATCCGGGAACTCTTCGACGCGCCCACCGTGGCCGGGCTGGCTGCCCGGCTGGCCGGAGAGGGCACAGCCCGGGCCGCCGTGACCGCCCAGCAGCGTCCCGAGCGGGTGCCGCTGTCGTTCGCGCAGCGCCGCCTGTGGTTCCTCGGCCAGCTGGACGGCCCGAGCCCCACCTACAACATCCCGGTGGCCCTGCGGCTGACGGGCCGGGTGGACGTCGCCGCGCTGAACGCGGCGCTGCGGGACGTGATCGGCCGCCACGAGGTGCTGCGCACCGTGTTCGCGGTGGCCGACGGCGAGCCCCACCAGCACATCCTCGGCATTGAGGAACTGGACTGGGAGCTGCTGACCGGTGATGCCGACCCGGCGGACCCGGACGGCGCGGTGGCACAGGCCGCCGGGTACGCCTTCGACCTGTCGTCCGAAGTGCCCATCAGGGCATGGCTGTTCCCGGTCGGAGCGGACGAGCACCTGCTGGTCCTGGTGGTGCACCACATCGCGGGTGACGGCTGGTCGATGGGTCCGCTGGCCCACGACGTGTCGGTGGCCTACGCGGCCCGTACCGACGGCCGTGCCCCGCGGTGGGAGCCGCTGCCGGTCCAGTACGCCGACTACGCGCTGTGGCAGCGCACGCTGCTCGGCGACGAGAGCGACCCGGACAGTGTGATGTCCCGTCAGGTCGCCTACTGGCGCGAGGCGCTGGCGGGCGGGCCCGAGGAACTGGCACTGCCCTTCGACCGTCCGCGACCCGCGGTGGCCGGCAACCGCGGCCACCAACTGCCGGTGGAGATTCCGGCGGAGGTGCACGCGCGACTGGTGGAGGTGGCGCGCGCCGAGGGCGTGACGGTGTTCATGGTGCTGCAGGCCGCCATGGCGGTCCTGCTGTCGAGGCTCGGCGGCGGCACGGACATCCCCATGGGTCTGGCGAACGCCGGGCGTACGGACGAGGCCCTCGACGATCTGGTCGGGTTCTTCGTCAACACCTTGGTGCTCCGCGCGGACCTGTCCGGGGACCCGACGTTCCGGCAGCTGCTGAAGCGGGTGCGGGAGGCCGGTCTGTCGGGCTTCGCGCACCAGGACGTGCCGTTCGAGCGGCTGGTCGAGGAACTCGCCCCGACGCGCTCCCTGGCCCGTCACCCGCTGTTCCAGGTGATGCTCACCCTGCAGAACAACGCCGAGGCGGTCCTGGACCTGCCCGGCGTGCACGCCGAGGCGGTGCCCACGGGCACCGCGGTGGCCAAGTTCGACCTGGACGTCAGCGTGGCCGAGGGCTTCGACGCCGCGGGCGCGCCGGCCGGGCTGAGCGGTCTGCTGACCGTGGCCGCGGACCTGTTCGACCGGGAATCCGGCGAACGGCTCGTGGAACGCTGGATCCGCGTCCTGGACGCGCTGACCGCCAACCCGCGGACGCGGCTGAGCGGCGTCGGGATCCTCGGCGAGGACGAGCGCCACCAGGTGCTCACCGAGTGGAACGACACCGCGGCGGACGTGGCACCGGTATCGCTGCCGGAGCTGTTCCACGGCCACGCGGCACGGAACCCCGAGGGCACGGCCGTGGTGTTCGAAGGCACCGAGGTGTCGTACGGGGAGCTGGACGCGCGGGCCAACCGGCTGGCGCACCACCTCGTCGGCCGGGGCGTGGGTCCCGAGTCGGTGGTGGGCCTGTGCCTGCCGCGCGGCGTGGACATGGTCGTCGCGATCCTTGCGGTGTGGAAGGCCGGTGGCGCCTATGTGCCGCTCGACCCGGAGTACCCGGCGGAGCGCCTCGCGTTCATGCTCACGGACAGCGGGGCCCGGGTGGTGGTCGGCCGCCATGACACGGCGCGGGACCTGCCCACGACGTGCCCGGCGGTCTGGCTCGACGAAGCGAGCACCGGTGCGGAGCTGTCCGAACTGCCCGGCACCGCGCCGAAGGTGGACATCGCGCTCGCCGATCTGGCCTACGTGATCTACACCTCCGGGTCGACCGGCGTGCCCAAGGGCGTGGCCGTCACCCACGGTTCGCTGGTGAACCTGGTGTCGGTGTTCGGTCCGCTGATGGAGGTCGGGCCGGGTGTCGGGGTGCTGCAGTTCGCCTCGTTCAGCTTCGACGCGTCGG
>NZ_JBEORW010000107.1:0-8789 GCF_040302565.1 Streptomyces sp. NPDC097981 | reverse complement strand
TCAGGTCACGTCCGTCCGGCGGCAGCGCTTGCTGCGTGCCCGGCCGGGCGGTCGACAGATCAACGCCAGGACACCCACGGGGTCAGTCGTAAGCAAGAGTCAGACCGCCTCGGCCGGGACTACCCGATCCTTGCGGGATCCGGTGCGAAAAGACTGACAGTCGAACGAGTCGCCGACCGAGCCCATGGACGCCTGGATCCCGGCCCTGACCAGGCGTGTTGTGAGCTTCACGGATGTGTATTGACAGCCGTGGTCCGCATGATGAATGAGCTCACCGGGCGCGACTTCGCGGCTGGCCAGGGCGTATTCCAGCGTGGTCAGGACCAGATCGGCGTCGGCGCGGGCGGAGGTTTCCCAGGCCACTACCCGGCGGGAGAATGCGTCGCGGATGGCGGAGAGCCACAGTGGACCCTTCTCGGTCGCGATCATGGTCAGGTCGGTGACCCACAGCCGGTTCGGCCGGTCTGCGGTGAAGTCGCGTTGGACCAGGTCAGGGGCCAGATCCGCGTTCGGGTCACGCTGGGTGAAGCTCTTGCCCCGGCGGGGCTGATTCCGGCGAGGCCGGCCTGGCGCATGAGCCGTTCGACGCGCTTGCGGCCGACGTGGACGCCCTCACGTTTGAGGACGGCGTGCACGCGGGGGGAGCCGTAGATCAATGCCGGGAAGCGTAGCTTGATCATGTCGTGGGTTCGGTCGGGTGTGGGGTGGCGGTCGCGGTGGGTTGGCCTGGGATGATTTCGATCCCGTACTCCACGATTCTCCTGCTGTGGCTGTCTGGCCCGACGGGTTTCGATGGGTAGATGGCGTTGGGCCGCTTCACTGCCCGGGGGCAGACACGCAGGCGCCTTTCAGCCGGGTGCAGGTTCGCCATCAGCGTGGCGGTCATCTCTTCGAGGTGGGTAGTGATGCGGGCTGTGGTGCGGATCAGGGTGTCTCTGGCGACGGTCAGGGCGATGGTGAAGGAGAGCCGGTCGGCATCGAGGCCGTGGTCGGCAGCGGTGGTCGTTATGGTGCGGCGGATCGCCTGGTGGGTGACGAGGTACGCCCAGATCTCCTGGTTGACCAGCGCCGGTGTCTTCGATCGTAGGACGGCGCGTGGCCCGCGCTGGGTGATCTTCAAGTCCCGGAATTGGAGCTCAGATTCCCACCGTTGGGGATACAGGGCGGCGAGCTCGTCGGCCGGGTAGGCCACATGGTCCAGCAAGGTGGTGATGAGCCGGTAGGGCTCACGACGACGCGAGCCGTCGGCGGCCTCGATGACGACCGCCATCTCGATCACACGGACCCGCACCGAGCGGGGCCTGCCCGCCAGGGCTTTCCAGATGTTCTTGTGTGCGTGACGGGTCGCGAGCCAGGAGCCGTCGGGCAGGATCTCATCGGGCACCAGCAGCACGGCCGCCGAGATCCGCCAGAGCAGATGCGTCCCGCAGGCCGCGGCGTCGACCCACAGCAGCCAGCCCGGGAACCCCCGGTCGGCCAGCACCAGCATCCCCGGGCGCATGCGGTCCAGCAAGCGCCGTGTCAGGTCCTGTTCGCCCACCCGGCGGACGTCGAATGCAGCCCCGAGCAGTGCCCGGGTCCCGCACTCGATCAATGCGACCAGGTGGACCTGGGGGAACGCTGCGACACGCCGCTGATTACGGGTCCGGCCGAACACCGCATTCACTGCGGTGTCGGCGACCTCGAGATACGTACCGTCCACCGAAGCCAGCCGAAGTCCCCGCCAGAACACCCCCGGCATCGTGGCCGTGCCGACGGGCCCGGCGATCCGTTCGAACAGCAACCGGAACGGCTCCGGGCCCAGAGTGAGGCGGCGCTGCCTCAGCGCCGAGGAGGAGACCTGCTGGCCACGAGCGGCCAGGCGCACGGTCCCGCCGGCCAGCTTCGACAGCACCGACCGGTAGCCGTCTCTCGGGAACAGCGTCAACGCGAACACGAAGAACACGCACGTCAACGCAGAGAGCTTCCCGTCACTACGCCGATCACCGCGGCCGGCAGCCGCCAGCGCATCGGCGACCATCCGCCGTGTCACAACCTGGCGCAACACCCCCAACTGCCCCGTCGCGCGCGCCGGTCCCTCTATGCCAGACTGCCAGGACAACGATGCTCCTGTTCTGAACAAACCGATCGTGGTAGATCGCTCGTTCTACAGGAGCTCGCTGTGTTCAGGGCCCGAACCCACGAGATGATCAAGCTACGCTTCCCGGCATTGAGCCGTAGATCCCGCCGGACTCGTCGTGGACCTGGCGGATCCTGCTGGTCAGCTCGGCGTCCCGGCGGCTCCGTTCGCACGGCTCGGTCTCGGCCTGGCGCCAGCGGTAGTAGGTGGAGGAGGGGATGGAAAGTTCCCGGAGTACGGGCTCGACCCCCAGGTGCGGGTGCTCGTCGAGGAGCGCGGTCACCTGGGCCGGGTCGGGTCGAGCTGGGCCGCGAAAAAAGCCGAGGCTGTCCGAAGGACCTCGTTCGCCCGCTTGAGCTGGGCATTCTCCTTCCGCAGAGCGGCA
This sequence comes from Streptomyces sp. NPDC097981, assembly GCF_040302565.1. Taxonomy (NCBI): domain Bacteria; kingdom Bacillati; phylum Actinomycetota; class Actinomycetes; order Kitasatosporales; family Streptomycetaceae; genus Streptomyces; species Streptomyces sp. NPDC097981. The sequence continues at coordinate 6,285 of NZ_JBEORW010000107.1, read as the reverse complement.
AGCTCCTCCCGCTCGGCGGTGGTGAGCATGTCGTCGCGTTCACCGGCATCGGCCTCGGCCTGACGGATCCAGTTGCGCAGGGCCTCGTGGTGCACGCCGAGCTCCTCGGCCATGCGGCGGATCACGGGCTTCGGCTCGGCAGTCCGGTACATCCGGACCGCACGCTCACGCAACTCCAGCGGGTATTTCCTCGGTGCAGGCATCGTCTGGGCTCCTCTCATGAGACCCATCTGACCCTCTGTCACCTTTCCCCGCATCTCGGGGGAACCTCACAAGCTCACCAAGAACAACCTCTGCCGCGAGGCCGAGGTCAACCGGGCCACGATGAACCGAGCCACCGACGTGCTTGCCGATTGAGACGACCGCATCGGCCAGAGCCCTACAGGTCATACGTACGTGCTTGCTTGTCAGCCACCTGCGACGCCTCAACGCGCGAACTCGGGGGCCTTCTCCGTGGGCAACGTGCGCATTGTTCGAAGCGGTGACAGGAAGTTGGGAATGGCACTCAGTGTCATACCGGCTGCACCAATCCACAAAGTGCCTGCCGCTCCGAACACAGAGCCCGAGGCTCCACCCAAAAGTCCACCGAGAGGAATGCCACCCCAGGAAACAAATCGAGATGTTGCGCTCATCCGACCCAGAAGCCGATCCGGCGTAAGGGCCTGTTGGAAGCTTGACTGAGTCACCACGCGGACGACTCCACCCAGCGACAGAGCCGCGAGTCCGATCGCAGCCGCATACACGCTCCAACCCGTTCGCGCCAACGGCATGAGCACGGTCAACGGACAGGTAACCAGCGACGCGAGCCAGATGACCGGCCCTTGCCCGACCCGCTTGGAGACTCTGGTTGCCAACAGTGCGCCCAGCAAGGCACCACAACCCATTCCCGACAAAATGAGGCCGATACCAAACGACTGGAGACCTATCTCCCGCTCCAAAAATACCAGCAACATGGTCTGGTACATGACCAGGAAGAGGTTGAATATCGCATCCCCCAGCATGATTGCACGGAGGGCAGGGTACTTGATGACGAACTTCAGCCCCTCCTTGATCTCTCGAGCCAATTTAGGGTGATCACTCGACTCAGGCTTCTTTTCGTGTTTGCGGATGGTGATCGCGAGCAGTCCCGACATAGCCATCCCGGCCGAACTCGCCAAAAGCGTTGCAGGAGCTCCAACCAGACCGACCAGCGGCCCTGCCACCGCCGGCCCGCTGATACTGGTCACCGAGCGTATGGCCGACAGTTTTGAGTTTCCTTCCACGAGATTGCTGCGTCCCACCAAGTGCGGGAGATAGCTGACGTATGCAACATCGAAGAAGACAGTCAACACTCCATGAACCATGGCGACTGCATAGAGCCACCAGATGGTGAGAAGGCCCGCCCACCAGGCCACCGGAACCGTCAAGAGGAGCAGCGCGCGAGCGAGATCAGTGCTGATCATCACCGCTCGCTTTCGCATCCGGTCCACCCACGCGCCTGCCGGCAAACCGACCAGGAGCGATCCTGCCGAAGTCATCGCGGTCAGTAAGCCCACCTGGAACTCGTCGGCATGCAATGCCGCGATGGCAACCAGAGGCAAGGCCAGAAAGATGATGCGGTCACCCAACTGACCGAGCGCAGTGGCAGCAAACAATCGTCCGAAGTCCCGATTACGCAAGAGACCGAGCCGGGAGGATTTTGCCATGGAATACCCAACTGTCGAATTTGCGATGTCTCTCTAATGGCTTCAATGACTACGGACGATCGACTCCGAATTCGTAGACCACTTCCCGGCGCACGTCCGGAATGACCATGTCGGCCGTTTCCACCGGACGTCCGTCCGTGTCGAAGATGGTCCGCTCGATCTGAAGCACGAGGTCCCCCATGCTGATCCCCAGGAGGTTCGCCTGGACCTGGGTGGCACGGGCTGGGCGCGGTACCTCGACCACAGTCGAGATGACCACGCCAATGGAACGCATGCGCTCGGCCACCCCCTTTCCCGCCAGGGGACCCATCTCGGGCAGCACAATCGGCGTTCCATCCGTGATAGCTATCGGTTCCCAGGATTCGGAAAGCTGGACGGGTTGCCCGTCGGCGAGGAACTCGTAATGCGTGTAGACGCAGAGGTCCCCGGGGCTGATGGCGAGCCGCTCGGCGATTGGCTCGGGGGCGGCGACGCGCACCTGACTGTGTGAATCCCAGGCGTCGGCCCTGCCCTGCTCCCTCCTGTCCTGCCAGGAAAGAGAACCCTCCCGGCGTTCGCGGTGCCGCGAGCGGACCAGCCGCAGGCGCTCTCGAGGCATGCGGACGTAGGTGCCCGAGCCGGCGCGGCCTTCGAGGAGACCCTCGGTGATCAAACGGTCCATGGCCCTCTGCACGACGTTGCGTCCGACCCCGTACTCCACAGCGAGCCGTGCCCGGGACGGCAGGCGCTCCCCGATCTCCCACTCTCCCGCGAGAATCCGTGCGCGCAGCACGTCGGCCACTGCGAGGTACGGCGCCTCTCGGGGCATGGATGATCCTCCGGTTGTCCTGTTCTGCGGCAGCTGGGCATTCCCAGCGGGCGTTGGCAAGTTACTGCACCAGGAAAAAGCTGCTGGAGTAGAAATACGCTCTGAGCTCAGGCGCCTACGGAGGTGGTCGGCAAGCAGACCAACTCGACCTGCTGACCGGCTGTCGGCCACCAAGGCGTGGACCCGGCGTGCCGGTGCGGGGGAAACAGTCCGGCAGGACGACCAACTTCTGTTGGCTCAGCGGATGCACGTGGCTGGAGGAAACCGAGAACTCCTGGTAGTCGTGCACGGGCGGATGGTGATGTAACGAACCGTTACGGCGCCACCTGTGACTGAGTGCCGCATCTGGCGGCGATGGACAACTTCGATGCTCAACTCGGTGCCGTTCGGGGCCGCCCCCGCGTGCCAGGGCGGCCCCGCTCACCGTTCAGGCGAGGCGGTCGGTGACGTAGGCCTCGATGGCGTCGCGCTGGAACGCCGCCAGGCCAGGTGCGATCGCCTCGTAGGCGGCGTGCCACGCGGGGTTGTCGACGCAGGACCGACCGATCTCCAGGTACTCCTCAGCCGTGGCCGGGCGCAGGGCCGCCAGGGCCTGGTACTGGGCGTCGATCTCGGTCTGCACCGGTTCAGCGTCGGCCGGGTGGCCCGTGGTCATGAGTTCGGCCAGGCGGATCATCTGTGCGGTGCGCTCGCGCTGTCCGGCCTCGACGTCCTGCGGGCTCATGGCGGCGACGCGGTGGGCGACCTGTTCGGCGTGCTCGGGGAAGTCGCGCAGGCTGTCCTGGTACTGGTCGGGCTGGACGCCGTCGAAGAGGTTTTCGGGGCGGTTGATGGTCATGGAGGTGCCGTCCTTCCTGGACTGCTCCAGTTCGGCGATCGTGCGGGAGACGGTGGCGGCCAGGGCCTCGAGCCGGTCCCGTTCGGCGAGGAGGCGCCGGTGGTGACCGCGCAGGGCTTCCACCTCGTCGACCTGCTCGGCCAGGATCCGGCCGATGTCCTCCAGCCCCAGGTCCAGGGCACGCAGGACTAGGATCTGCTGCAGGAGCAGCAGCTGACGCTCGCCGTAGTAGCGGTGGCCATTGGCCCCGGTCCTGGCGGGCGGCAGCAGGCCGATCTCGTCGTAGTGCCTTAGGGTCCGGGCGGTCACGCCCGACATCCGGGCCACCTCCGCGATCGGCCAGTCCATCACCCTCACCCCTCACGATCACCTCACCGGGCCGGTCTCTCCGGCCCTGGTCACGACCGTAGAAGCTGCCGCAGCGGCAACCACAAGCCCTCACGAAGCACGACTCGCCCCCCGTGCACTGGGGGCGGCGGCTCCCTACCGGCCAACTTCAATGCACAGCCCGACAGATCCAGTGCTCATCCGCCATCCATAGTGCTCCTTGCCTTGTTGGCGGGTTGATTCCGGTCCTTCGTACGATCGGGAAACCCGGGGGCCTGGGTGTGGCTACGCCCTCATGCCGTAGGTGTGGCTTTGGCTGATTGGCCGCCCAGTGCCCCGCGACGACACGGCCATTCATTGGGATGAGCGAACCAAGATCGCTTCGTAAGAGCTTGCCGAGAAACAAGTCGTTGCTTCCCAGAATGAGCGTCGTTGACGTGGTACGACCAATGCGATCAGCCAGCGGCGGACAGCCTGTGCCACCAGTGCCCGCACCCGCCAGAACAGAAGCGATCACGGCGCCGTCCGTCGGCGATCGCGAGTACCGCGATCAGCAGCCGGAACGCATTGCGGCGTTCGTCGAGAGGCGCGAGCCCGGCGATCTTCCCGAGGTGAAGGTCGATCCGACCACGTGTGATGAGCACCGCAGGTGTATGCGTCGAGCGCAGTCCGGCACGGCGGATGCTCTCTGGGCCGTCTTCGGTCACGGCACGCGCCTGGACCCAGTGATGGCGCAGAAACAACAACGTCTCTGACTGCTCCTCCGGACCCAGCCCGTCGAACCATTCGGTGCCCTGTGACATCGGGCGCAGACCTTGGGCGAGCTCGTTGAGTATCACGTCGCGCTCGGTCATGACTGCCTCCCGCTGGACAGGCGGCGCTCCGCCGCGGAGATCAGAATGCCGAGCAGCACCGCAAGATCGGCCGCGCCCTCTACGTCGTCAGCCCAGCGGGTGTTCTGTAGCGGGTGCACCTGGTCGAGCGGGACACCTTCGCGGGCCAGGACGAAGGCCATCGCCAGCATGGCCGCGCGGGCGTTGCCGTCCTCGAACGGATGAAAGAAGAGGACGTCGAGGTAGGTTCGGGGCGGCGCGTGAGGGGAGGGGCAGATTCGGCTGAACGCTCTCGGACAGACAGCCCTCGAACTGCTCACGTGTGTCCGGCGTGAGGCCGTAGCGCTCCCGTCCGCCCTTTGCGAAGGCCGGCACGGTACGGAAGCCGACAGAGTCGCGGCGCAGCACGGTCCGCTGCCAGTTCGCCATACGGGAGAAGGTCAGCGGCCTGCCCTGCTCCGCGTCTGCGAGGGCCAGGTCGAGAGCGGTCAGGACTTGCGCGGTTCCCTGGGGGTCGCGGCCGCCGCGCGTTGCCGTGAAGAAGTCCCGGAAGCCGTCACGAGCTGATGCTCCTGAGATGGGGCGCTCGCCGCTCCAGTGCGGCCAGGCGATCCCTGTACGGATGCGCAGCCAGTCGGCGAGAGCATCCCTCTGGTGGCCGGGCCCGGAGGTCATCGGTGCCCGCCCACGGTCCGGGCGAAGCGGGAACTCACCGCCTCGACCACCGTGGCGTCCGGCACGATCCAACTGCCGAACCGGCCGCCGACCGCGCTCTCGACTATCTCCCGGGCGCGCTCCTCGTCGATGCCGTTGTAGGCGAGGAACCATTCGAGGACCTGCATGCAGTGCCCGTACCAGCCGCTCTCGGCCTGAGTCCGGTCGGCCACCACGGTGACCAACCGCGTGCACGCCCGTTCCCAATGCCAGGGATCCACCACGGACCCCGCTGAGTGCGACGGCGGCGCGAGGGCCGCAAAGCGCTCCGCCAGATCCTCCAACCAGTCACGCCATTCACGCATCGCCGCGACGACCAGCGGGGCGGTCGCTTCCGCCGTCGTCACGGAATGCGAAGTGCAGCACCACACGCCGACGATCCCACCGTCGATGTCACCCTCACCCATTGACCAATTCCACCCGCAGGCCCACCGGCCGTACCGGTCCACCAGGAACTCGGTGACAGGGTCCAGCGAGCGTCGACGGTGCTCGTCAGCAGCTTCGGGGTTGGGCAGCAGGGGCACGACAAGAGCAGTCAACGTCTTCGCCGCATCCTCGTCCAGCTCGAACGGATGCCGCAGCGGATCCACTTCCGCCCAGGTCAGGGTGTGTGCCCACAGCTCAGTCATGACGCCACTCTGCCGTGCGCGGCCGGTCGAACTCCAACCCAATACCGACCAGGCGCCTCAGGCAACTGCGCATGACGGTGAAACCGGCCGTCGTCCCGCGGACGGAAGGGCTCTGGCGGGAGCTCACAGAACCCCCGTGGAGCCGTTCCCCACCGCGCGTACGCTGACCGTGCTGCGGGCGTGACCGCATTCCCCGCCCGGCCAACCCTCAAGGACTTCACGTGAGTACGTCATTCCCCTTCCTGCAGGGCTGGATGGACAAGACCCCGCAGAATCACCCGCTGGCCGACCTGATCACCGAGGCCACCAGGAACAACCAGGCATCGCCTCAAATCGACCGACGACCCTGCTGAACACTAAGGGTTGTCCCGTAACTGCTGGTCACGGGTGAGATGATCTTGGTGTGGCTAGTGTGATTACGGCGTCTGAGCCGTCCTGGATAGCCCCGTTC
>NZ_JBEORW010000106.1:0-8805 GCF_040302565.1 Streptomyces sp. NPDC097981 | reverse complement strand
ACGGGGCTATCCAGGACGGCTCAGACGCCGTAATCACACTAGCCACACCAAGATCATCTCACCCGTGACCAGCAGTTACGGGACAACCCTTAGCCGAGCGTTGACCTGCGGTTTCACGAAATCGCGGCCAGAACACCGAACGGCACCAGTTTCGCGAGCGGGACGAAGAGGAGTACGCGAGGAACCGGCGTCTTTACGTCTCCTGTTGATCCGAAACGCTTTGGTTCATGCTCGTTGACGGTGTGTGAGTGATCTGGTGGGGGGTGCGCGGACCTGGTCGCCGGACACGCAGGAGGCTGTGCGGTTGCTGGCGGTGTCCGCGCTGGTGGAGGGGCGGGACCGGGCAGAGGTTGCGGCCCTGTTCAAGGTGGCGGTCAAGGCTGTAGACACGGGGCTGACAGACGAGCTGATCTTCAGGCTGTTCCGGGTCCGCTCCACCGAACCCGGGGTGGGCAAGTACCTCAAACGCTGGGGGCTGGCGTTCCAGCGTCCGGACAAGAGGGCCGTCGGGCAGGACGCGGGAGCGGTCCGTGTCTGGCACGAGGAGACATCGGCGGGAGGTGTGGCCCAGCGTGACCTCCCGGCCGCCTTCGTCCGAGGACGGGAAGTACGCCCCGGCCTCGAACCGGGTGTGCGCGATGCCGGCTCTGGGTTTGGCAGAACGCGGAGACTCCATGGTTTCGGACAGTGCGTGCACGGACTTCCCCCACTGGGCGTTGCCCTTCAGGGCACCGTCGGCGGAGCCGCGCATGACGCCGGCGTCGCCCCCGGGGAAGTCGTATGACCCCAGCGCCTCGTGAATCTCCAACTCGGCATCGACCGGGCGCAGCCGAGCCGAGTAGCGGCCGCGGGCGGGGGCTGGACGGCGGTTCCCCGATCCTGCATCCGGCATGGAGGCAAGCCCTAAACGCACGCCGCGCCATCTCCCTGTGAACGACACGGGCTTGCACCGGATGAACGACACGCCCCTCCAGCGGGGCTACGGGAGGGTGAGGGTGCGGTCGGGGCGGTCGGTGTCGCGGGCCTCAAGGGTCGGGTAGAGGCGCCACTCTCCGTCGCGGAGCACCGCGACCGGGCAGGACCAGTTCTCGTGCGGTTCGGGGTCCACGATGTGGGTGGTGGCGGTGGCGACGTCGTGGATCACCAGCGAGAGGACCGCGATCGCCCCCATGCCGACGTGCCCCTGGAGGGGATGGTCGTCCGGGGCGGCCATCTCCGTGACGTAGAAGCGGTCGTTGACCCAGTAGCCGGTGTCGTCGAGGAAGCTCGGCGCCTCCACCCTGATCCCGTCTACCCACAGCATCACCCGGGACCACCTGCCCTGGACGGTCACCGCCCGGTGGCGGTCGTCGGCGGTGAAAGCGGCCCGTACCTCGTACCGGGTGTAGCAGTCCCAGAAGCCGCTGCAGGCACCGGCCACCGGGCCGTGGCGCGGAGCCGGCCGCTCGCCCGCGGGCGGCGGGACGGTGTCCTGTGAGCAGGTCTGCGGCTCCCGGCAGGCGCGGTCGATCCGGCGGGTGCAGCCGAGACCCAGCGCCGCGAAGTCGCGGGGCGACAGCCGGGAAAGCAGCTCACCCAGCCGCTCGCAGTACCCGTCCTCGCCGAGCTGCGCGGTCTGCTCGACCACGTCCGCCCACCACTGCCGGACCGTGAGCGCCTCGGGCGAACGGCTCAGCCAGTCCTGCCAGGGGTCCGTTGCCGGCTCCGGCTCCGGCTCCGGCGCCTGCAGCCGTGCCCGCACCGTGTCGGGCTTCGTCTCGGCAGTCGCCCGGTTCCTTCGCCTGCGCCATGGCCACATCTCGTACCACCCCCAGCGATCGATCGTAGGCCCCGGACTTCGTGGGTGGCCTCCGGTGTGTGGCGCCCGGCGCGTCTCCCCGCGTCGACCGAAGGGGTGACGGTCCGGGCGAATCGTCGATCCGGGCGCCGCTGGTGGCGGTCAACGGCATCACGCGATGGCGGGCCTCACCTCGGTGAGGCTGAACTGGCGTTCCCGGCGTCAGGAGCCGTTGGTGGCCTTCCGCAGCTGGTACAGCTCCCCGGAGTCCGGGTGACCGACGTGCTGGTAGATCCGGGGCTTCCGGTCGGTGCCGCCCACGCTCCACGCCGGCCATGAACACCCCGGGACGCGGATGCGGACTTCCTGGGTCCAGACGTCCCGCCCGGGCTCGTACGACCAGGTGCCGGAGCCCGAGCACCGCCGCGACGGGCCGCCCGACGGTTCGTCGGGGTCGTGCTCGCCGACGCCGGAGGCCGTGACCCGGCCGTCCGAGGTGAAGACCAACGTTCCGCTCGTGTGATCGACCCAGCTGCCGACCATGGTCGCCGGACCGATCGCCGGTGGCTCGTACGCGGGCAGCAGGCCGGCAGTGAGTCCGAGTGCGCCGAAGAGGCCCGTTCCCGCCACCACCGCCGTGCCCCACAGGGCCACTTGTCGGACCAGTCCCGGGTGCCGGGGCCGGGCAACCAGGCCGCCCACCGAGAGCGCGGCCGTGGCCTCCGCCCAGAAGACGAGCATGGACCGCGCCTCCACGCGGTTGTACTCCGCGAAGGCCACGATCGGCGGTGCCACCAGGGCCGCCACCGTCAGTGGCACCCACCACCACGCCTCGCGGCCGCCGATCCGGCGGCCGAGCAGATCGGCCAGTGCCACCGCCGGCAACACGAAGACCCCGGACAGCAGAAACGCGATCACGGCGACGATCACGCTGAACGAGAGCAAACCCGCCACCAGGGTGGCGTGGTCCTCCTGTACGTCCGGCGGCGGCTGCGTCCGGACGTACAGGAGGACCACCACGACGGCGAGCGCCACCTCCAGGCAACCCACCAGCGCCGAAACCAGCAGCATCCTGCCGTACGACCGCTTCTGATACACGGCCAACCCCCCTCGTGGCACGGCAAAACGAACGCGTTCGCCCGGCGGCGGCGTGTATCCATTCTGCCAGCTTGGCTGAACGCGTTCAATAAATTCTTCGTGCACTGCGGGCGGGCAACCGCACCACCGCAACGCCCGCGTCACACTGCGGGCAGCGCGGGAGGCCGCGAAGAGGGCCAGGCCGTGATGTCGCTCGTCGGCGTCAGGATGCGTGGGGTCGCTGGAGTCCTTGGAGGAGGAGGGCGATCAGGCGTCGGGGGTCGTAGCGGGGGTCGTTGTCGCGGCCGATGCAGAGGTTGCCGATGCCGCGCATCAGTTCGTACGGCTGCGTTCCGGGTCTGATGTCGCCGGCCAGGGCCGCAGCGTCGAGCAGTTGGGCGCAGACGGGCAGCAGGCGGTCCAGGAAGTAGGCGTGCAACGCGGCGAAGCGGTCGTTGTCGGATTGCAGGGCGTCGGCGAGTCCGTGCTTGGTGACCAGGAAGTCGACGAACAGGTCGATCCACTGACGCAGTGCGTCGAACGGGGAGTCGGCACCGGCCAGCAGGTTCGGGCCGGCTTCGGCGCATGCCTCGATCTGGTGGCGGTAGACAGCGGTGACGAGATCTGCGCGGGTCGGGAAGTGGCGGTAGATCGTGGCCATCCCGACACCCGCCTGGGCCGCGATCTGGCGGATCGGCGCATCGACACCCGAGGTGACGAACACCTCGGCGGCGGCAGCGAGCACCGTCTGCCGGTTGCGCTGGGCGTCGGCCCGCTTGCCTCGGGACGGCGACTCCCCGGCGGGGCTCTCGCTGGCCATCACGTAGTCCTTCCATGCCGATTGACAAAACGGAGCATCGCTCCGGATACTAAATGGAGCGGCGCTCCGTTTCAGTTTAACCGAAACGGGACGCTCCTGACCGCCTTGTCCGTCGCCGGTCGCAGGAGACCGGCGGACGGCAGGTGCCACCGAAAGGAACCCACATCGTGAGCACATCCTCCGTCATCAGCGCCGACGTCTTGGGCACGCCCGTCCCGGTCCTGTCCTTCAGCCCCGTAGTCCTCTCCGTGCCCGGACGACCCGTGGACCTCCACGTGCGCGTCTCCGCACCCGCGGCCGGAACCGGCCTCCCCGTCATCCTCCTCTCCCACGGCCACGGCCCCTCGAACAACCTCTCCTCCCTCAACGGCTACGCGCCGCTCGCCGACTTCTGGGCCGCCCACGGATTCACCGTCGTCCAGCCCACCCACCTCACCTCCCGGACACTGAGCCACCTGGTCGCCGACGCACCCGGCGCACCCGACTTCTGGCGCTCCCGCGCCGAGGACATGACCCACATCCTCGACCGGCTCGACGTACTCGAGCGCACCGTGCCGCAGCTCGCGGGACGCATCGACCCCACCAAGGTCGCCGTCGCCGGACACTCGCTCGGCGGTTTCACCGCCGCCCTCCTGCTGGGCGCCGGGCTCAACGACCCCGACACCGGGAGCGTGGTGCACCTCGTCGAGCCCCGGATCAAGGCGGGCGTACTGCTCGCCGCGCCCGGCAGGGGCGGCGAAGTCCTCAACGGGCCCATGGCCGAGCAGTGGCCGATCATCGGGGCCATCGACTTCTCCACCATGACCGCACCCGCCCTGGTCGTCGCCGGCGACAAGGACGACTCCCGGCACTTCACGGACATGGGGCCGGACTGGCACGCCGACCCCTACGCCCTCGCCCCCGGCCCCAAGACCCTGCTCACCCTGTTCGACGCGGAACACGGTCTCGGCGGCATCGCCGGATACGACGCCGCCGAGACCACGGACGAGAACCCACAGCGAGTCGCCGCCCTCGCCCGGCTCACCGCGGCCTACCTCCACACCCAGCTTCACCCTGGCGCCCCCGCCTGGCAGACCGCGTGCGAGGCACTGACCACCGGCCCCGACCCGGTAGGACGAGTCGAATCCAAGTAGGCCTCCTACCCCCAAGGGCACCCCGCCGCGCGAGGCGGAAGGGGCGCACAGGGATCGCAGCCGACCGCGCACACCGCTCAAGCCAGTGAACAACTGCTGCCGGCATCGTGAACAGAGCCGGCCTCGGCGACGAAGGCCCGCCTGGAACAGGCCACGTCATCGAGGCCACGAACAGGTTCGCCGGGTGCAGCCGCCACGGACGGCTCGATCGAGCGAAACAACGCCGTAATGCACGCCCCGTACCGTCGGACGGATGGGTACGAAGGCGAACGGAAACAAGACGGACTCGGGCGCGCGGATACGGCCCGGTGCCGATGCCGACCTCGAAGAGCTGACCCGGATCTACAACCACTACGTCATTGAGACGCCGATCACCTTCGACACCGAGCCGTTCACCGTGGACCAGCGTCGGCCGTGGCTGTTGTCCCACCCCGACTCCGGCCCGTACCGCCTTCTCGTGGCCGAGGAGGGCGGAAAGCTCCTCGGCTACGCGACCAGCAGCGCCTTCCGACCGAAGCCGGCGTACGCCACTTCCGTGGAAACCAGCGTCTACGTGGCACCGGAGCACATCGGGCGTGGTGTCGGCAGCCTGCTGTACACCGCGCTCTTCGAGGTGCTGGAGCAGGAGGACGTGCACGTGGCGCTCGCCGGAATCGCCGTGCCCAACGTGGCGTCACAGCGGCTCCACGAACGCTTCGGATTCCGGCCGGTAGGCGTCTACGAGCAAGTCGGGCGGAAATTCGGGCGGTTCTGGGACGTGGCTTGGTTCCAGAAGCTGCTGTGAGGGAGGCGGGTCCTCGGGTGGTCGGCTCGGTCGGCCGCATGCCGTATGCTTGATCTTGAGCTCGCGGCCACGGTGAATGGCGGTGGGACTGGCGTTGGTGGTCCAAGGAAAGGCACCCCACTTCCTGTGGGGGGATGCAGGTGCAAGGCCTGCCCAGCGCTCGACTGGCTCCGACCTCCTCAGGGAGGCCGGAGCCTTCTTGCTGTGCGCCGCCGGGGCGACCGCATCGCGTACGCGTGCCGGCGGTTCGCCCGACATGACGCCCTGTCGGATCTCGCGCAGCGCCGCCCGGTACGTCCCGGCGATGGCGCCCGCGAGGAGCGCCGCGGACATCGGGAGGCCGGCGGTGCTCGGCGGGCGCTCGGCCAGGGCCGTTGCGAGCGCCGCCTCCGCGCGCTCGCCGATCGCTGAGCTTGGGCGCCAGGCCCACCCGCGGCCGTCACGGGGCCAGATGCGGCGAGGCCTTCAAACGGCGTTGACCCGCACGTACGGTGCAGTTGCGAGGGTGTCTATCCCGGTCGTCACAAACTGAGAGTGGGCACCCTCGCGCTCGGTGGTCCTTCGCGAGTATCCTCACCGGCCGCCAGGACGACCTCCGAACCGCGATGCTGTCATCGCAGGCTTCACCCTGCCCTGGAGCTCAGGCTCTGTCGAAGGCCATGTCAACCGGATCAAGATGCGGCTCTGCGGATGGTCACTACGGACACAACCGGGTCGGTGCTCGGCATCAGCTCTCCGGAGGCGACCTCTACAAGGTGCGCCGGAGCGCGGCCGCGTAGCAAGGCGGTCACGTACTCGATGATCTGGGCGTGGGAGAGCACCGGCACTCTTTGACGCAGGGTGAGCATGGCGTGCACCGTCCCGCGAGTGTCTGCCGCCGCCCGGACCTCGTCGTGCAGATCGTCCACTGCGGTCCGCGTGACATGCCTTCGAATACGGGCTCGGTAGTCCGCCTCCCACATACCGGTTTCTGCGGAGGCGACACCGATTTGGTGCAGGCTTCCATCGACGCGGTCTACAAGGTAGGGCCCATTCCCGGCCGGCATGAAGTCTGGATTCCGGGTGCGCAGATACTCCTCAGATGTCCAGGAAACGATCCATACCAGCTCGTGCTGCTCCACATGAGATACAGCCATGCGCCACGGGTAATTCCCAACCGACAGCTCCCGCTGGTACTCGCGTTCCAGTTCTTCCTCAACGACCTGAACCGCGGCATCTCGCTCAATCATTCTGTCAGCATCCCGTACGGCCCGAATGGTTACCAAGTTTCCTGCTCGCTCCACGGCTGGGCAGACCACATTGAACGCACGCGAACGACACCGACGGGTGCTGCTGCTTCTCCGAGCGCCGGGTGAGTGTCGACCCGAGAGGCCGACGCGATCCTGGGTGTCGGCTGCGAGGAGGGCCATGAATCGCAGTGTCCAGGTGCGCAGATGCGCGTCGCCGAGATGGTTCATACATGCAGGATCCCACCTGGCTCCCGCCAGACCGTGTTTCGATGGCTTGAAGGCCGCAATGGCCGGCGCGACGTCCGTGGGTTGAAGCGCGACGGCTGCTGCGCAATCGAACAGGGCCAGACAGTGGGGCCTCCCGAAGTGGTGTACATCTGCTGTCCGTTCTCGGGATAGCGGACCCGAGCTGTGTGAGGAGAGCCGACATGAGCGGTATGCGGAAGAGGGCGCACGGGAAGGTCGCCGCCGGCGGCTCGCAGGAGTCAGAGATCCTCGTCCCGGAGGGTATGACGGCGTTCGACTTCATCTACGATCAGCCGGATCCGCGGGCCTATTTCCGGGCATTGGGCCCACTGGAATACCAGTCCCTGCTCCGCGCCGCGCAGGACGCCTGTCTGATCACGATCACCGGAGGGGCCACCTTTCTGTCTCCCCGTACCTTCCAGCCCATCCTGTCCTGCGCCCAGGACCCGGTGTGGGTCGCGGCCTTCGTGCTGCGCACCACCTCGTACGAGCCCATCGCCGCATGCCTGGCTTCGTACGGCCTGGTCACCGAAACGACCACCACGCACACGTTTCGGCAACGACGCTTCACGGACGCGGAGGAATCAGCCCAGCCCTCGGTGTTCGAGCAGGATTCGCAGGAGCAGCGAGTATCGCGGTCCCGCTCCTCCCCGGTGATGCGTTCGTAAACGGGGACTGGGCAAGCCGCTCGGTAAGGAAGCCGGTGCCCGCCGGCGTCCAGGCCGAGGAAAGCGCCGGTGTCACTCGTGTCGATCACGTGCGTCCTCCGGTTGCACCCTCGTCCGCCCGTGACGCCACCTCCCGGGGCCGTGTGTTCGACAGGGGGAGAAAGTCATGCCGACTCCTGAGGCCGGACGGCTTCGAGCAACCGCCGTGCCCACGCTCGCAGTTCGGTGTCCGGGTGGCCGTTGCCGGCATGCGGCGCGTCGCTGAGCAGGCGGCGCGGGGAGAAGGCGAAGATGCGGAGGGCGGGGCGGATCTCTTCCGGGGCCCGGCCGACGGTGGCGAGCGCCTTGAGGGCGCGCAGGCCCACCGGCGTGGGGCCGACCAGCTCCGCGAGGACGGGGACGCTGCGGTCCGCGGAGCCGGTGATCCGGTGCAGGGCTTCGGCCGCCGCCAGCCGGGTCCACGCGTCCCCGGCCCCGAGGTGCCGCTCGACGAGCGGCAGCAGGGGAGCGGCGGCGCCGCCCATCGGCTCCAGAGAGCTCAGGTACCACGAGGTCTGGCCCCTACCGGAGAGCAGGTCCTCGAAGGTACGCAGAGCGGGCCCGGGGTCCCCGGTCAGCCGGCAGTGGGCCGCGGCCGCAGCGCCACGCAGTGAGGGGTCGGAGGAGCCGGTGGCTTCGTGCAGCACGTCGGTGACCTCCCGCGTCGCGACGCCGTCCGCACCCAGCCGGCGGGCGGCGACGATGGCCGCGCGGCGGGTGCGCAGGCAGTCGACCAGCTCCGGCCGGGCCTGGCGGGCGGTGGTGCCGAACTCCGCGAGGGCGCCGACCAGGGCGATGGCCTCGTTGCCGGTGGCGCCGGCCGCCAGCAGGCGGCGGATCTCGGGTACCAGCCGGTCGGCGGCCTGGGGGAAAGCCAGCGCCGCCGCCGCGAGCAGCCGTCCCGCCACGCCGCCGCCGGGTCCGGTGACGGGCCCGTCACCGGACCCCGCCGCGGGGCGGCGCAGGGCGAGGTCCAGGGCGCGGGGGTGGCGGGGGCGCACGGGGGGGAGGAGGTCGGGGGCGGCGGGGGCG
>NZ_JBEORW010000105.1:0-8927 GCF_040302565.1 Streptomyces sp. NPDC097981 | reverse complement strand
CCGCGCGTCGGGCCTCGGCCATGCCCGCCGACGAGAAGCAACCGAACCACCACTGCACACCAGCTCAGCCACTCGAAGCGAAACAGGGAGGCTAGTGCTCCGTCGTGCACTGGCGGGCGTGCCGCTGCCCCGGGCGAGCGATGGCCGCCTGGTGCTGGCCGTGGACGTCTCCCCGTGGCTTCGGCCGGATGCCGACACCTGCTCGGACCGCTCCTTCTGCCACACCTTCGGCCGTGGCCTGGGCAAGCACCAGATGGTGCCTGGCTGGCCTTACTCAATCGTCGCCGCCCTGGAGACCGGCCGCACCTTATGGACCGCCCTGCTGGACGCGATCCGGCTGAGGAGGAGGAGGCGGCGCGGTGTCTGGCGCCCGGTGTCTGGCGCCCTGCCTCGGATACGGGTGCCGAAAGACAGCCGCGCGCAAATGTCGGCCGGGGACCGCAGACGACCGGGCATGTCGCGCTCGTTCAGGGCACCGATGACCAGGTCTGCGGTGAGGCCCCCGGGCGCGGCGGGCTGTAGTCGGGGGCGGAGCCGTCCGGAGTCTGCGGCTGCGAGGCTCTCGGCGACTTGACTGGCAGATAGTTAGCCGCCATATTACTTCTCATGAGTGACGAGGATGCGAACCGTGCTGCACCCACGCTCGAACAGGCGCGGAAGCAGATCGCGCGGTACGGGCTTGAGGCCGACCCGCAGGCGGTGCTTGTCGCGGTGCGCCTGATGGCTGCCGGGGCGCGCCTGGACCGGGCGTCCGAAGTGCACTTTGCGCGTTCCGGGCTGTCGACCGGGCGCTACCGCCTCCTGGTGGATCTCGAGGACAGTGACGGGGAGAAGTCGCCGTCGCAGCTCGCAAAGAGTCTTGGCGTCTCGCGCGCCACAGTGACCGGCCTGGTCGTTGGCCTGGAGCGAGAGGGTCTGGTGGCTCGCCGCGCCTCAACGGAGGACGGGCGGGGCGCAGTAGTCGTACTCACAGCGCGCGGCAGCCAGCGGTTGCGCGATATGGCCGCGGACCACTTCGCACGGCTTGAGGCGCTGGTCGGTGGACTGGCTGCCGGCGAACGCGGGCTGTTCCTCGACCTCCTGGAGCGGATCACTCAGCGGATCGGCGCATTGACTGCCGAATAGCTGCGGCATCACTTCCGCGCGTGGGCGGCTGTCTCGACCGCGCGGCACCCTTTCCCACACCCAAGTAGTTAGCTACCTAATCAACTAGTTAGCCAGCTAATTATTTTCGAGGAGTCACATGAGTCGCCCTCCCAGAACCGCCCAGCGCGGTTTCGCCACGCGTCCGTTCACCCTGTGGAAGGAAGTCGCGACCGCCTACCTGGCCCCCGCGCTCACCGCCGGGCTCGGCGGATTCCTCAGCGGCCAGCCCGAACTGACCAGGGCTGCCTTCACTTCCATCGGGGCCACATCGGCCTTGGTGGCCTGCATCGTCGGCGCATGGCTGCACCGCCGTGGCCGCCCCCGACGCTGGACAGCCTCGGCGCCGCGACCGGTACTCACCCTCGGACTTGCCATTACAGCGGCCGGAATCGCCGGCCTGGCCGGATGGTTCGGATCCGACTGGCTGCCGTCGCACACACCGGTGCCCGATGCCGGATGGCTGGAGCGGCTGCGGATCGACCTGCCGCTGTCGGCCAGCCTGGCCGCCGCCATCGTCACCTGGCGGTGGCACGGCACGACATCCCGGCAACAGGCCTGACCCAGCCCTTCCCACCCGATTCTCCAGACCCCTCACCCACGAAAGGCACACTGTGATCACCATCATCGGCGCCACCGGCGCCACCGGCAGCGCCCTGCTCCGGCGGCTCATCGAACTCGAAGTCCCCTGCCGCGCCGTCAGCCGTACGCCCGACAATCTGCGCGCCGCCATCGGCACAAACACGCCAGTCGAGATCGTCGGTGCGGACGCCGCAGACCCTCAGACGCTCCGCGACGCGTTCGAGGGATCCACGCAACTGTTCCTCGCCATGGCCAACAGCCCGCGTCAAGCCGAGCTGGAGACCAACGTGATAGACGCCGCATCCCACTGCGGGGTACGGCACGTGGTCAAACTCTCCGCCCCAGCAGCCGAGCCCGCCTCACCGGTGGCCATCTCGCGCAGCCACTGGCAGGTCGAGGAACACCTCGCGACAACCGAAATGACGGCTACGCTGCTCCGGCCCTACGCATTCATGCAAAAGCTGCTCCTGAACGCCCCAGCGATCGCCGAGGGCGTACTCATCGGGGCCATGCGCGAGGCACCCTGTAACTACATCGACGTCCGAGACATCGCCGACGTCGCCGCCGAGACCCTCCTGCGCCCCAGCCTTGCCGGCGCCACCTACACCCTGACCGGCCCGCGGCCCTTCAGCCAACCCGAGCTCGCCCGTCTACTCGGCGAGTTGACCTGCCGCCCCGTTCGCTACATCGACCTGCCACCGAGCGAGTTCCACAGCCACCTCCTGTCCACCGCACATATGCCGCCCTGGCTCGCCAGCCACGTGGTAGAGATCCAGCAACTGGCCATCGCCCGCCCGGAATCTCCCAACGACACCATCGAGACCATCCTCGGCCGCCCCGCCAGGACACTGCACACCTTCCTCCGCGAACATCTCCACACGTTCACCAAGACCGCCTGACCGACCGCCCAACCGTCTGCCCCGCCCCGCCGGTTCGTCGACGTCACCGCGTCCTTTGAGGACGTCGTGGTGTTCTGCGACGGCCAGGTCGTCGCCCGCCACGAACGGTCCTGGGCCAAGCAGGCCGTGGTCACCGATCCCGCCCATGCCGCCACGGTCAAGCGGATGCGCCAGGCCCTGGCCGAGGACCGCCACCGGCGCCAGGCAGCAACACGGCAGCACACTGACGGGCACATCGTCGCCCTGCGGCCCCTGCCGGACTACGACGCCCTCTTCGGCGTCGATTTCGACCAGCCGTCAACAGAAGCGAAGTGACATATGACCATGGCCACCACGATGCCGAAGGACGGCCTGCCGTCCATGATCGCCTACCTGACCCGGGTCCTGAAGACCCCGACGATCGGGGCCTGCTGGGAGGACCTGGCCGCCCAGGCCCGCGATGAGAACTGGTCCCACGAGGAATACCTGGCCGCCCTGCTGCAGCGGCAGGTCGCCGACCGCGAGTCCAAGGGCACCGTGATGCGGATCCGCACCGCCCACTTCCCGCAGGTCAAGACCCTCGAGGACTTCAACCTCGACCACCTGCCCTCGATGCGCCGCGACGTCCTCGCGCACCTGGCCACCGGGACGTTCGTCTCCAAGGCCGAGAACGTGGTCCTGCTGGGGCCACCCGTTATCAGCGGGGCGTGAGCTCCTCGATTCTCTGTCTGCGACGAGCGTCACCGTGAGCGTTCTGTGTCGTTGATGCACTGCTATCAACGGGAGTTCTTCAACGAGACGGAACGGCATCAGTGGCACTCAGCTTGGCGGTCCTGCCCTCGGGCGGACGGCGGACGTGGACCGTGGTCGACGAGAAGTACCGGACGGTCGCTCCGGTGGAGGAGTGGCTGGAGGCCCACCGGCTGTTGTGGTCGCCGAACACCGTCCGGGGCTATGCGACCTCGCTGGCCCAGTGGTGGACCTTCCTCGAACAGCGCGAGGAGACCGCGGCCTGGGCCGATGTCGGGGTCCCGGCGGTGGCGCGGTTCTTGTCCTGGCTGCGCAACGGCCGCACGGTCGAACATGCCCTGGTCGTCCCGAAGGACGCCCCGGCGCCGGAGACGCTGGAGGCCCGGCTGGCCGCGCTGATCTCCTTCTATCGCTGGCAGGAGGCAGTCTTTTCCGTGCCGGTCGCGGGCCGGCTGATGCGCGGGGCGCCTCGCCGGGCTCCGGCCCGCGGTCTGCTCGCGCACCTGGATGCCCGTTCCACACCTGGGCCGTCGTCGCTGGTGAGGGTGCGTCGTCATCGCCATCGCGGGCGGCCACCGCTCCTGTTGCCGTCCGAGATCCAGGCGGTCCTGGACGGCTGCGCGAGGCCGGAGGCCGGCGGCGAGTGGGCGGGAAATCTGCGGGACCGCCTGCTGTTCGCGTTGCTCGCGGAGACCGGCATGCGCCTCGGTGAGGTGCTCGGCCTGCGGATCGGGGACTTCGTCATGGGCCGCGGCAGTACTCCGTATGTCGAGGTCGTCCCGCGCGAGGACAACGCGAACGGCGCAAGGGTGAAGATGATGCGCCCTCGGCGCGTCTATGTCGGCGCCGACCTGGAACGGTTGTTTGCCGACTACCTCGTCCATCTCGCAGTCCGTGCCGCAGGCACCGGGCTGGAAATCAGCTCGGACTCGCCGCTGCTGGTGAATCTGGACCGGCCGCCGCTGCTGGCCGCGCTGAAGGAGGGGACGGTGCGGGACAAGACCGCCGCCCTGCGCAAGAAGGGAATCGGCCCCGCGTCCTGGACCCCGCACTGGTTCCGGCATACTCACGCGACCGCGTTGTTGCTGGCCGGGACGCCGGAGTGGGTGGTCTCCCGCCGGCTCGGGCATGCGCACGTCCAGACCACCCTCGACCTCTATGGCTGGGTGCGGGAAGACGAGGCCCTGCGGGCCGCGGCGAACTGGAAGTCGTACGCCTCCGCCTGGCAGGTGAGCGATGCCCGGTGAACCGCGCCATCTCCACGCTCTCTCCGCCGAGGACCCGATCTGGCGGCTGTGGTCCGAGCTCCCTGCCCCCTGGAAGGGGCCGGTGATCGGCGACGGCATCGAGGACTGGAAGAGGATCACCGAGAACGGCGACCGCCGGATCGACCTGCGCGGACTGCCCGATCCGATGCCTGCCGAACTGGCCTGGATGGCGCACTGGCAGGCCTTGGACGGAACCCGCTCCGCGGTGCTGGGCACCAATCAGCTCGCGAACATTCTGCGTCGGGCGATTCGGGAGAAGCATCCCTTCCCAGCCTCGATCCGGGCGATGGACGCCGAGGCAGCCCTGGCTTTGCAGCGGTGGTTCTATGCCACCCGCTGGGGCCGGCTCCCGCCTCACGGCAGCATCGCCCGACTTCGAGTGATCTTCCGGTTCTCCCGCCTGGCCCTAATGGCCCGCTGCACGGACGGAGCCTGGTGGCAGCTGGACGAATGGCACCCCCGTTGCGATCCCCGGATCCCGCTCGCGGAGCACGAACCGCAGGCCCACTACGGCTGTTCCCCCTCGACGATCAGCCACCGATGGCTGCGGGAGGCGGTCAAGTGGTATCTCGGCACTCAGCTCGAGGCCGGCGTCCTGCGCTGGTCCACGGTGAGCCAGGAGCGCATGCGGTGCTTCACCCGGTTCGGCCGGTGGCTGGAGACCTTCACCGACCCGCTCGATGTCCTGGGCGATCCTGCCCACGCGGTCGAGCTCGCTGCCGCCTTCCGCCGCTGGGACGCCGACCCCGCCAACCGGCTCCTTCGCCGATCCGAACAGCGATTCGCGAACCGTCCCGTTCATCCCCGGATGATCAACGACGACCTGCGGGCTGTCGCGGAGCTCTTCGCGTTCGTCGCGGCCAACCCCGCCGAGGCCCGCCAGATCCTCGGCCCCTACCCGTGGTCCCGGGTCACCGACGCCCACGCGGCCGGCTGGTTCCGCCAGGTCTCGCGGATCCCGCACCAGCGAGAACTCAACGACGAGCACTACGTCGACGACCACGCCCTCGCCCAGATCCCCGCGGCCCTGCCCCTGCTCGGGCTCGGCCGCGACGAACGGCTGACGTTCACCCGCGGCGACGGGCAGGAGGTCACCGCTCGAGGCTTCGACGACCCGCAGGCCATGCGCATGATCCTGTTGCAGATCCTCACCGGGCGACGCTCCAGCGAGGTCCGCACCTGCCGCTTCGACTGCCTCTCACCGGCCCCGACCGGGCGGCCGATGCCGCCGAGGGCGAGGAGATCGCCCGCTTCCACTATGCCCAGAGCAAGATCGATATCGCGCCGGACACCATCCTCGTCGACCAGGAAGTCGTCGCGGTCGTCGAAGAGCAACGGGTCTGGGTCCGCGAGCACTTCCCCGACATCACCCCGCGGCGTCTGTTCCTTCAGCGGACCGGGAACCGTCAGGGCGATAAGCCCTACCCGTCCGGCAGCTACAACTGGATGCTCCGCGAGTTCAGCAAAATCGTGAAGATCACCGACGGCAAGGGCAAGCCCATCGGCCTGAGCCACACCCACCGTTTCCGACACACCAAGCTGACCCGTCTCGCCGAACTCGGCCTGCCGGTGCACGTGTTGATGCGCTATGCCGGACACGCCACCCCGACGATGTCGATGCACTACGTCGCCGCCCGCCAGGAACACGCCGAGCAGGCATTCCTGGCCACCGCCAAGCTCCGGGCCGACGGCAGCCGCGTCGCCTTCTCCCGCGACGACCACGACAGCCTCCACCTGTTCAACCGCGCCGACCGCTTCCTGCCCCACGGCTGGTGCATGCTGCCGCCGCTGCAGACCTGCGACAAAGGAAATGCCTGCCTGACCTGCTCGGTCTTCGTCACCGACGCCTCCCACCAGAACGCGCTGGAACGGCAGTTGACCGAGACGGAGGCCCTGATCAACCGCAGCACCACCGCATTCCAGGAACGGCACGGACGTCCGATGCCCGAGGACAACGTCTGGCTGCTGCAACGGCGGGCCGAGCACGCGGCCCTCATGAAGCTGCTGGACACCCTCCAATCCACCCCCGACCGAGCCGTCCAGGGCGCCGGCTGCGGCGCCGCCCCCACCGGCCCCGTCCCGCTCACCCTCGACCTCGACCGTCACCGAAGGACCCGGCCATGACCGACGACGCTCGCGCCAAGCGCACCCAGACACTCGCCACCGCCGCGAAGGCGAAGTCCCAGGCCAAGAAGGAGGCCGCCGAGAAGGCGATCCGCACGCTGGTCAAACGCGGTGAGCCGATCACCTTCCAGGCCGTCCAGCGCGAGGCCGCCGTCTCCCATGCGTTCCTCTATAACCACCCCGACCTGCGGGGACGCATCGAACGGCTACGGGCCCAAGCCCAACCGGTTCCCGCACCGACCCCTCCAGCCGACGGGCAGAGCACCCTCGCCCTCGCGCTGACCAGTCAGATCACCCGCTTGAAGAAGCTGCACCGCGAAGAAGTACAGGCTCTGCGAGACGCGCTCGAACAAGCCCACGGCGAGAATCTCGACCTCCGCCGCGAACTCGCCCGTCGCGGAGGAACCGCAGCAGCCCCTCAGTGACGGCCCACCCGATCAGCCAACCACGTGGCATGCTGACGGATCCGGGATAGATCATCGGGAAAACAGCTCTCCCATCCCTCGTCCAACCTCTTCCAAGCCACCGGCTGCCCGGCCTCCGGAACAAACGAGGCCGCTGCATCAACGACGGCGGCATACGACAGCCCGAGCGTGACCGGCAAGTCCGGGTGATAGGAGCGAACCGCAACCGCTGCCGGCTCAGGCAGCGGTTCCACCCGAAGGCCCGTCTCCTCGAAAAGCTCCCGGATGGCGCCCTCGCGCGGTGTCTCCCCGGCCTCGACCCTCCCGCCCGGAGGAACCCAACCCCGCCAGCGGTGCTTCACCAACACCACCCGGGCAAGATCCTTGTCGAACACCCAGACCTCGGCTCCAAGAGGCTCCATCGGTCCCCGCCGGGCAGCAGTCAGCCACCGGCAGGCCCCGTCGAACTCGGCTATCGCCTGTTCAGCGTCGTTCACCGCCGCTTCGACGGCCCGCTCATCGACCACCTTCTGACTCATCGGGCCAACATACGAGGCTGCACTGACAACGCAGCCACGTCACATCGATCTCATGAAGGTCCCACCCAGCGGCAATATGCCGAATCTCGAACCAAACCCTCGATAACGCCCGGGATCGGCAAGACACACCTCGCCATCGGCCTCGGGGTCAAGGCGGCCCACGCCGGGCACTCCGTCCTGTTCGACACAGCGAGCAACTGGATCACCCGCCTCGCCACGGCCCACCAGGCCGGCCGCCTTGAGGCCGAGCTGAAGAAGATCCGCCGCTACCGACTGATCATTATTGATGAAGTCGGCTACATCCCCTTCGACCAGGACGCCGCGAACCTGTTCTTCCAGCTGATCGCGTCCCGCTACGAACAGGGCTCGGTCATGGTGACCTCGAACCTGCCCTTCGGACGCTGGGGAGATACCTTCTCCGACGACGTCGTTGCAGCCGCCATGATCGACCGCCTCGTCCACCACGCCGAGGTCCTCACCCTCACCGGCGACTCCTACCGCACCCGCCAACGACGCGAACTCCTCGCCAAGGAGAACCGCACACACCGCGACTGAACCAACCCCAGAGGGTCAATTCTGCGGGAGCGAAGCGTGCTCAATTCTGCGGGAGCATTGACACGCCGGTCGGCTGCTCGCCGCGATGACCCTGTCCCGCACTGCCGCCTCACGAGGAGAGTCGCTCACCCCGGCCCTTCTCGCCGGCTGGCAGAAGCTGGTCCTCGGGGGGAACGAGGTGCATCTGCGCCAGAGCGACGCCTTCGCCAAGGATGGCCGGGAACGATACGGGCTCACGCCCCACACCTGGCAGGATTTCGCCGCCTGCCTGCACCAGAACGCCGACCCGTCGGTCCCCCTGCACGCCCGTGCGGCCAGGGCTCATCTCGACATCGCCTTCTTCCACTCCTACCCGGACGGCAACGCCCGCCTGGCCCTGCTGGTCCTCGCCCACGTCCTGGAAGCGGAAGGAGTACGCCTGGACGAAGTGGGGCCGCTGCAGACCACCCGCTACGCGGACGACCCGGACGGCGCACTCGACCTGGCGGCTCTGGTCACCGTACTGATCCGCGCCACTCACCGCCGGGCAACCACCCGTGGAAGGGTGCCGTCCTGACGGGTGTCGTGCCGCGCGAGTTCCGGTTGCAGTCGCGGCTGAAGGAGTCATGCTGAGGAGGGAGAGCGCGCCACGATGATGTTCCTGCCTCGGCACCCGTGACTCCCGGCCAGCCTGACGTACGACGG
>NZ_JBEORW010000104.1:0-8940 GCF_040302565.1 Streptomyces sp. NPDC097981 | reverse complement strand
ATGATGCGGTACGAGGCCTTCATCGCACTCCAGCGCCCGCTCGCCGAGGGACTGGCCCTGTTTGCCGAGTTCGACCTGTCGTCGCACGGCACGCTTCTCGAAGAAGCCGAACCGCTCCCAGTGCTGGCCATTGTCGAACGAGCGGTCCACCCAGCCCTGGTAGTAGCCGCAGCCACTGGCGACCCCCAGACGGGGCCACGCGTACCAGGCGCCGTTCTTACGGGCGGAACGGAGCTCCAGGGTCGCACAGCCGGGATCACTCACCCGGTCGTCCGTCTCCTTGACCTCCCAGGAGCAATCGCCCGGGTCGGTTTCGTTGCACTGATCGCCCCAGCCGCAGGGCAGGCCGGCCGCCAGAGTGGATCCGACCACCCCGTCCGGGCGCGGCGTGGCGAAGACGGGGTCCCCCGGCCGCGAGGGGCTCGCCGTCGCGGTTCCGGCCAGCGACACCAGGAACATCCCCAGAAAAGCGCCTGCCAGTGTCAACTTCCTGATCATCCATCTGTCCTTTCGTTTCGGCCCGCCTGCACCCGTACGGGGCGGAGCTCCTTGCCGGGGAACTGCCGGGCTGCGTAGCGCGTGGACCCGACTGCCCTCCGACGCGGAGGAGTGGAGATGGGATGCCCGGTGCAGCCCTTGCCCCGACAGTGCCGGGCGGCGCCGCTATGGATCCGCCATGGCCTGAACATGCCTGCGCCACCGACTGTGCGATGCGGCCTCTGGCATCGTGTGGCCATCCGGGCTTTGGCCACCTCCCACCCCCTGCGGGAGACCGTGACCGTTCTTGGCGCCCTTGCGCCGGAGGTTGGCCATGTGCTGTCCGGATGGGCATCATCTCGTCGTCCTCGCCCCACACTGCGTCCTGCCGGGGTGCGAGGTGCCCGGTGGCTCGCCGGTAGGACCGGAGCGCGGCGAGTTCGGCCTCCCACGCCTCCTCGCCGGGCTCCCAGACCATCCCGGCCTCTGGCGCGTCCAGCAGGTTCTTGCGCCGTTCTTCGAGCTCTTCGGCCCGCAGGGCTTTGCGCGGCTGGTGGACCCACCGCCCGGGCGGGAAGGCCTTGGTGACGCCGACCTGGGTCTCGGTGTCGTAGGGGACGGCGTGCAGGCCGGTGATGCCGTTCTCGGCCCGCCACCGGATGAGGGCCTGGTAGCCCTCCAGCCAGACGAGGCTGCCGGGCCGGTAGACCCGGGTGCGCAGGAAGGCCGCGATGGTGGGGCGCCGTCCGGCGTGAATTCCTCGAAGACCTTTTTGGCGGTGGACAGTTCGGCCAGCCGGGCCTCGGCCTCGTCCAGCGCGGTGGTGAGGTGCTCGATCTGCCGCCGCACGTTGGCGGCCCTGGCTGCGGCCCGGTCGTGCTCGGCCTGCAGGCTGGTGAGGAGTTCGGTGAGGCCGTTGTTCATGCGGCCGCCACGAACTCGTCGCACCAGGCCGGGGACGGCGTGGTGAGGCGGCGGGTCATGTTCGCGGTGGCCGCCCAGTAGACGCGGGAGCCGGAGTTGTCGGGCCGGTGGTCGTACTCGCGGACCAGGCGGCGGTGGAGCATCAGGGTGCCGTTGACCTGCTCGACCACCCACCGCTTCGGCTGCGGGACGAACCCTTTGGCCTTGTCGGCGGGGTTGCGGTGCACGGTCTCGACGGTGATGCCGAGCAGGGCGCCGTGGATGACGGTCATTTCCTTGAACCCCTGGTCCACCAGGGCTTTCTCCAGGCGGTTGCCGCACCGCTCGGCGGCCTGGGTCAGCAGGGCGGTGCCGGCGGCGTTGTCGTGGGCGGAGGCGGCGAGCACGACGACCCCGATGATCAGGCCCAGGACGTCGACGACAAGCCCGCGCTTGCGGCCCGGCGTCTTCCTGTTCGCGTCCAGCCCCGTCGTGGTCCTGGGGACACCCGCCGCCGCGCGGACGGACTGGGTGTCGATGACCACGAGGGACGGGTCCTCTCATCGCTTGGCTCTCTCCCGCACCTGGCAGCGCAGCAGTTCCTGTATTCGCCGGTCAAGGCCGTCCTGCCGCCACAGCGTGAAGTAGTAGAACACCGCCGACCACTCGGGCAGGTCGTGCGGGAGGTAACGCCACTGACAGCCCGTCCGGTTCTGGTAGAAGATCGCGTTCGCGACCTCCCGCAGTCACAGGAGCCCGGATCCCCCGTCGCCGACCGAGGGCGAGCGCGACCTGTACGTCGCCCTCACCCGGGCCACCAAGCGGCTGTGCACCGTCACGGTCCGGCCTGCGTCTGAAGACCACGAGATGGTGGCAGCGGTTGCCCGTGTGGCCGCTGAGCCAAGAAGAGGCAGCCGCGCCGGGAGCCACGCCCTGCGACGGGCCGGACCGCGCGGCGTACTGCCGTCGGGCAGCGGGCAACGCCGGACCGGCAGCGCAGGGCGGTCGCGTCAGCCGTTCAGATTGAGCATGTACTCCGGGGCGTAGCGGTCGCCGGAGGCGACACCGCGGGGGGCCACGGCCTCGATCGAGGCGATGTCCTCGTCGGTGATCGTCACACCGGTGGCGGCGACGTTCTCCTCCAGATAGCTGCGCCGCTTCGTGCCCGGGATCGGCACCGCGCCCCGGCGCAGCACCCACGCGAGGGCCAGCTGGGACGGGGTGACCGCCTTGGCCTCCGCAAGGCGCCGGACGGCATCGACGACGGCGAGGTTGCGGGAGAAGTTCTCACCCTGGAAGCGGGGGTCTGTCCGGCGGAAGTCGTCCTCGGCGAAGTCGTCGGGGCTGGTGATGGCCCCGGACAGGAACCCGCGGCCCAGCGGGGAGTAGGCGACCAGGCCGATGCCGAGTTCGTCGAGGGCGGCCTGGACGCCGTTGTCCTCCAGGCCCCGCTCGAAGAGCGAGTATTCGGTCTGCACGGCGGTCAGGGGGTGGACGGCGTGTGCGCGCCGGATGGTGGCCGCGGCGGCCTCGCTGATGCCGAGGTAGCGGACCTTGCCCGCGGTGACCAGCTCCGCCATGGCGCCAATGCTCTCCTCGATCGGCACGTTCGGGTCGACGCGGTGCAGGTAGTACAGGTCGATGTGGTCGGTGCCCAGGTGGCGCAGCGAGCGGTCGGCGGCGCGGTGGATGTACTCGCGGCGGCCGTTGTGACCCCGGAGGGTTCCGTCGTCGTCGATCTCAATGCCGGTCTTGGTCGCGATGACCACCCGGTCGCGGCGGCCCCCGAGAGCCTTGCCGAGCAGCTGCTCGTTGATGAAGGGGCCGTAGCTCTCGGCGGTGTCGAGCAGGGTGACGCCCAGCTCCAGGGCCCGGTCGATGGTGGCGAGCGATTCGGTCTCGTCGGTTGCGCCGTAGAAGGCGCTCATGCCCATGCAGCCGAGGCCTTCGGCGCCGACCTGCAGACCCTGGGTGCCGAGTGCGCGCAGTTCCATGGTGTTCTCCTTTATGACGCAGGGACGTGGCCAACTCGTTGTCCGTGCGGTGTACGCACGCCGGTCGTCTCGTCGGTATCCGGACGGTTGCCTGCCGACCCGGGTCATGGCGCGTGATGCGAGCGCAACGAAGGCTCGTGTCATCGCGGCGGCCTACGATGAGTCCGCCGAGTACGGTACCGCCGCAGCCCGGGCCGACCGCGCCCCCGACACGGCCGCGGCGAAGAAACGGATGATCTCCGGCCGCCGCCACGGCACGAACGAGACGGCCTTCCGGGGCCACGCCGCGAGCGCCGTCCACGGCAGCACGGTCGGTCTGACGGCCGCCGCCTGTTACGACTGGTCGGATGACGCCAGCGGTCTTTTCTCGCTCGGCGTGGGCATGGTCATGGTGGCCACCCTCGCGGCGACCTCCGCCCTCAGTGCACTCGTCACCTGGGCCTGCGGGTCGCCACCGCGGTGTGGACGAGCCACCCGGCTGCTGCGCCGACCGCGTACCAGAAGAGGTCGGGCAGGTTGAAAGTCGAACCGAGCACGAGGCGGGCGACGGTGCTGTGCCGGGACAGCTCGGCGGGCACCGAGGTCAACTGCAAGAACTCCACCAGGCAACTGACGGCCAGCGCACTTCCGGCGGCCCTCAGGGGCGTGACCCGTGGCGCTGCCACCACGATCAGGGTGAGCACCAGGACGGTGTACAGGGTGTCACCGCCGTACTTGGCCACGCTTCCGGTTGCCGAGGCCCTGAGCCCGAGCCCCAGTCCGACGGTGACCGCCGCCGCGCCCGCTGCTGCCAGACGGGTCCGAACCGGGTGGGCGGCGGCAGGTTCACGGGTTCCGGATATGAGAGTCACAGGGCCATGGTGTCAGCAGCCCGGTACCCGCCCCGGCACACGCTCGTCGCACCTCTCGTGTGTGAAGCGGCCATTCCGTACGGATTGTCGCCGACCGGCCACGTTCCGCACGCGAATGCCCCGGCAATGGCCGGTATGCCGGTCGCCGAGGCCGACCGACCGTCAACTGACGTGATGGCGATGGGACATGATGGTCACTCATGCAGTACCTGAGGAGCTGGGACAGTGCGAGAGCGTCTTCCCGCCGGGACGGCAGGGCGGACCGTCCACGGCCCGGCGGCGGAAGTCCCTCAACATCACGGTGGGTGCGGTGACGGCCGGCTTCGCAGCGGTCACCGCGGGCATGCTCCTCGCGGGCAAGCCGCTGCCGCTCGCGCTCCTGCCGGTGGTCCTCGGCGGTGCGGCCTTCGAGTGGATCCGGCGCCACAGCCTGCGGGTCATCGACCAGGAGCCCTACGACGAGGTCGAGTTGTACGAGAGCGTCCTCCTCGGCCGCGCCGGCGGCAGGCAGCGCCACATGCTCTGGAGCGAGGTCACGGAGTACCGGGTCCGCGCGTACGACCCGCCGACAAAGCTCACCGCGGACGGGCCGGAGCCGACTCGTTCCCCTGGGACGAAGGCCGTCTTCCGGCGCGCCTCGAACAGCGACTTCGAGGTGATGCTGAGCGGGCTCGAAGCCGGCGGCGACCTCATGGCAGTGGCGGCCGAGCGGGTCACCGCCGAGCTGCTGCCCGGAGCCCTGGCGCAGCTGCGCTCCGGGCACACCCTCGCCTTCGGTCCGCTCTCCCTCGACGCCGCCGGGATCCACCGCGGCGGCCGGAGCGTCGGCTGGGGCGAACTGGACGCCTTCGTGGAATCGCCGGGATCGAGGCTCGCGGTCCAGGACACCGCGGGGAAGGAGTCCCTTCACACCCGGGCGAGCGAACTGCCCAGCCCGGCGCTCTTCCATGCCCTGGCCCGGCAGGCGCAGGCTGACCACTTTGCGGGCTGAGCCGCGGATCCGGCGTCGGAGCCGTGCCCGGCCCGGTCCCGGCGGGAGCTGCGGGCGGGCACGCGTCCGGCCGCCCGCTCCTTCCGGCGGAAGGTTTGCGGGCGCCCCCCAGCCGGCGCGTGCGCTGCGTCAGGCGGCGAGGAGGCCGGTGCCGAGCAGGCCGAAGAGCAGGATTCCGACGGCGACTCGATAGATGACGAAGGCGTTGAAGGAATGCTTGGCGACGAACTTGAGGAGCCAGGCGATCGAGGCGTAGGCGACGGCGAAGGACACCGCGGTGCCGACGACCAGGGGGAGGGTGTCGACCCCGGCGCCGACGGCGTCCTTGAGCTCGTACAGGCCCGCGCCGGTGAGGGCGGGGATGCCGAGGAAGAAGGAGAGGCGGGTGGCGGCAACCCGTTCGAGGTCCAGGATGAGGCCCGTCGACATGGTCGCGCCGGAGCGGGAGAAGCCGGGGAAGAGCAGGGCGAGGATCTGTGAGCAGCCGACCAGCATCGCGTCCTTGAGGCCGGTGTCGTCCTCGCCGCGCTTGTGGCGGCTCATCTGGTCGGCTGCCCACATGAGGCCGCTGCCGACGATCAGGGAGCCGGCCACGACCCACAACGAGGCCAGCGGTCCCTCGATGAGCGGCTTGGCGGCAAGGCCGACGACCACGATCGGGACGGTGGCGTAGATGACCCACCAGGCGAACTTGTAGTCGTGGTGGTAGCGCTCCTCGCGGTTGGCCAGGCCGCGTCCCCACGCGGTCACGATGCGCACGATGTCCTTGAAGAAGTAGACGAGGACCGCGGCGATGGCTCCGACCTGGATGACGGCGGTGAAGGCCACAACCGCCTTGTCGTCCACGGGAATGCCCATCAGCCCCTCAGTGATCTTCAGATGGCCGGTGGAGGAGACCGGCAGGAATTCGGTGACCCCTTCGACGACGCCGAGGATCGCCGCCTGGCCGATGCCGATGGTGCTCAATTGGTCCGTCCCTGAAGTTGGTTTGATGCGACGCTGGCCAAGGGCCGGCCGGACCGGGTCAGGCCTGAATCCCCTTCCCCGTGGTGCATGTGATACAGAGGGTGCACAACGCTGACCGACTATATCGACTACAGCGCTGTAGACAAATGGGGCTGTCCTCGAATCCTCGATTGCGGCCTCGACGGCGCCCGGCTACCGGGCCACGGGCCGTCGACAGGGCGGTCACCGGGGCCGGACACACGAGGCCGGGACCAGGAAGCGGGCGGGGCCGCTCACCCCGCCGGCCGAGACCGACGCATGGGCGACTACGGCAGCCGTGGACCGCGGTCGTGGCCGCTGCGCGTGATGCGGGCCACGGCCATGCTGGCCCTCCTGGACAACTTCCGGGTCACCTGATTTCTTGACCGTGCCGGGTAGCCAGGCCCTCGCCGGCACCACCCGCGCCACGGCACCGACAACGCGCAGGGGGGAGACCACCTCGTACGGAGTGCGGACGATTTCCTCCCCGACGACGAGGCGTGAGATGCCGGCCGACGCCACTTCGGCAGAGCGGGGTTTGACGTCTACCGGCAGCACGACACGGGGGCGATGCCGATGAGGGAGTCGGTGGAGCCCCTGCCGGCAGACGGGATCGGCCCGTCAGGCAGATGGCTCGGCGTCGTAGTGGCCGTGGCACATCCGGAACCTCATGGGGTCGGTGCCGTCGGCCTGGATGTGCCCGATCAGCATCGACCTCAGCGGTTCGGGCAGCTGCTTGCCATGCGCTCCGGTCCATTCGGGGGACCCGAAGAGCTGGGCCGCGCCGTCGAGTTGCGCCGGGCTTGGCGGGCGGGTGGTGAGCGCGGCGAGGATCAGGTCGGGGTCTTCGGCGAGCATCTGCTGCTGGACCGCCATGTCGTACCACTTCAGGCCGCTCTACCTTCTTGCTCGGGTTGATCGAGCCATTCGTAGGGTTGGGCCGCCCAGGGGTGCTGGGTGTGGCTATCAGGCCGCTGCCGTTTCATGGCTCTGCTGGCTTCGCCGCCCGGCACACCACGACGACTCGGCCGTCGATCAGGAAGTGCGAACAAGTCGCTGAGTAGAGCAATCCCAGCGAGGTCGTCCGTGGCACGAAGAGTCCGAACACGCGCGTCAGGAGCACGATGAGCCGGATATGGGCGGGGATCGACAGCGGCAAGGGGCACCATCACGGCCTCGCGATGGATGGCGGGGGCAAGACGCTGCTGTCGCGGCGGGTCGCCAACGACGAGCCCGAACTGCTGAAGCTGATCGGTGACGTGCTGGACCTGGCCGATGGCCGTGACGTCACCTGGGCCATCGACATGACCGGCGGGGAGCCCGCGCTGCTGCTGGCCCTGCTCGTGGGCCACGGCCAGGAGGTCCTCTACATGCCCGGCCGGCTCGTCACCGGGCATCCGACGGCTACCGCGGCGAGGGCAAGACCGACGCCCGCGACGCCTACGTGATCGCCGACCAGGCCAGGATGCGCCGGGAGCTGCGGCCCATCCGCCCCGGCGACGAGGCGGCCATCGAGCTGAAGCTGCTGACCGGCCGCAGGGCCGACCTGGTCGAGGACCGTACTCGCGTGGTCAACCGCCTGCGCGGCACCCTGCTGTCGATGTTCCCGGCTCTGGAACGAGCCCTGGAGGTGACCAACACCGGCCCGCTTTAGACTGCTGACGGCTACCAGACCCCGGCCTCGATCCGCCGCGCCGGGATCCCCCGGCTGACGAAGTGGCTGGCCAACCGCAAGGTCCGCAGCGCCAGAGCCTTGGCGGAATCCGCGGTCGAGGCCGCCGAGCGGCAGCACACCGCCGTCCCCGGGGAGAAGACCATCGCCCAGCTGGTCCGCACCCTGGCCGAGAAGGTGATGACCTCAATGAGCAGATCTCCGAGGCGGACAAGCTCATCGAGGGCCGGTTTCGCGAGCACGAACTTGCCGACATCCTTCTGAGCGTCCCCGGCATCGGTGCGACCCTCGGCGCCGAGTTCCTCGCTGCCGTCGGCGGCGACCTGAACGAGTTCAACTCCCCGGACGCACTGGCGGCCTTCGCCGGCGTCGCCCCCGCACCGCGTGACTCGGGCAAGGTCAGCGGCAACCACCACCGGCCGATCAGCTACCACCGAAGACTCCAGCGGGTCTCCTACACCTCCGCACTCGTCAGCGTCCGCTACGACCCGAACTCACGGAAGTTCTACGACCGCAAACGCGCCGAGGGCAAGAAACACGTCCAGGCCGTACTCGCCCTCGCCCGCCGACGCGTCAACGTCATCTGGGCCCTGATCCGCGACCGACGGTGCTACGAAGTGACACCACCGGTCACGAAGGCCGCTTGACAACAGCATGAGGAAGCCAGCGGGGCAGAACACTGGCCGCCTCCGGGGAGCACTACAGGTTCTGATCCACTTCTTGTGGGGCGATGACAGCGCGTCACAAGGCCCTGGCAGGATGGTGGTTCGTGTGACTGCAGCGTTCTCTGGGCGGCTTTCTCTCATCTGGCGGCGGTCGCGGTGGATCAGGTGATGGTCGGTGACGGCACGGTCACTTTCGTGGCGAGAGCCGTGGCTGCGGAAGCGGTCTGCCCCGGATGCGGGGCGGCGTCCCGTCGCGTCCACGGCAACTACCAGCGACGCTTGGCCGACTGAACCGTTCCGGGTTCGGTAGAGATCTCAGATGTTGGTTGTGACCTGGGGTTTCGTGGTGCTCAGGTAGTGGTTGGCTTCGTATTCGGCGGGTGGAATGTGCCCTATCTCACCG
>NZ_JBEORW010000103.1:0-9176 GCF_040302565.1 Streptomyces sp. NPDC097981 | reverse complement strand
AGCCACCGCGCCTCCAGCGGTCGAAATGAACGTCACCGCACATCCAACCGCCACGACCACCAACCCGGCGAACCTATGCGGTCACAGCACTAGTCAGCCACCCCCACACAGCGGGGGAACCTTAGGAGTTCCCGCAGTCGGCCAGCGGGTCGGTCAGGCTTCGGGTGGGACAATCAGCCTGTCTTCGAATATACGCCGGGGACCCCAGATCGGAGAATCCAATGGCCATATCCCACCGCTGGCGTCTGCGGGGCTACGCCTCTGACGGCTACTCGGGTGCGGAAGCCCGTTCGTTGCTCGTACACAGGCTGGACTGGGCGAGCCAGGAGACATGGTTCGAGGATGGCCAGGGCCGCCTCCTGTCTGTGGTAACCAACGGTGAGCGCGCGATGGTTGCTCTGATGGACGGCGCAGACGATCCCGGGGAGCACCTGGTCGATCCGCGCGGCGAGGGCAATTCTGGCGGATATCTGCTGTCCAACGGGCAGATCGACACGTACTCCGACAGGGAAACTGTCCCCTTCCCCGTCGCCTGCCAGGCCGTGGAGCACTTCATCGAGCACGGCCTCTGGCCCGACAACCTGGTGGTGGAGGAAGACCGCTGTCCCTGAATTCAGGGACACGCTCGCCGCCGGCATCGAAGGCCCGGGACACCGCCATCTACCAGGCCCTCAGCCATGGCCAGGGGGATCCCACCCTGGCCGCTGGGCACGGGTGTGGGCCGCACACAACGGCTACCCCAGCGGCGGCCAGCCCCTGGCAGCGGACACCGAAAGCGGCCGTCCGCAACGCGGCGGCCAACTGGCGGCTGACGCACCGAGCCCAAACCGAAGGCCACTCTCAGCTCGGTCATCCGTCCGGACGCCCGGGCCCCTGCCACCCCCCGCAGCCGCGTCCCATACCTGCGGCAGCAAAGTCGGCAGCGACGCCAACGGGATTACTGACAGTGAAGGTGGGTTGTCGTAGGGGCTGACGATCGGTGATCGTCGCGGTATGCCAGGTGTATGAGGTATCCGCAGGGTGGGGGTCTGACCGCTGAGAGGCAAGCCTTTCGCGAGCGGATCCGGATGGAGGCAGCGGTGATGTTCGCCGCCGGGCGGGGCAGTACGGACATCGCGAAGGAGTTACGGGTCAGCGTCCGGTCGGTCCAGCGGTGGCGGCAGGCCTGGAAAGCGGCTGGCCCAAGCGGGGTTCGATCCCGTGGCCCGGCGTCCCAGCCCAAGCTGAGTGACGCGCTGTGAACCACGCGACCGCCCAATGCGTGCTCAGTCCGACAGTTCCCATAGCAGCC
This sequence comes from Streptomyces sp. NPDC097981, assembly GCF_040302565.1. NCBI lineage: Bacteria > Bacillati > Actinomycetota > Actinomycetes > Kitasatosporales > Streptomycetaceae > Streptomyces > Streptomyces sp. NPDC097981. Next base: position 7,885 of record NZ_JBEORW010000103.1, on the reverse strand, counting down.
GGTAGTACATGATCCGTTCCAGGTCCGGCTCGACTCCGTAGGCTTCGAGTAGTGGCTCTTCCCATCCCGGGCCGTAGTTCCACTGCGTGCTCCATGTGGCGACAGCGAGGTCAGCCCAGCGGTCGGCGACACCGAGCGTGCCGAGGTCGACATGTCCGGTCCACATGCCGTCGTCACCGACCAGCGTGTTGGGAGCGCAGGCGTCGCCATGGCAGACGACGAGCCGGTCGACGGGCGGAATATCAGCGAGCATGCCGAGCGCGCGCTCGACAGTGCCGAAGTGCTGAAGGTCCTCAGGCAAGTCCGCCGGACCGGTCATGCCCGCCGCCCCTCGTGACCGCGCACTCTCCAGGCGCTTCTTGGCCGACCAGTCGAACGGGCAGTCCGCGACGGGCAGCGCGTCATGGAGCGCCCGCAGCCCGGAGCCGACCGCGCGCACCGCGGTGCCGGGATCGCGCTTCCAACGCTCGTCCACCGCCGTACGTCCGGGCAGGCCATGGGTGATGATCCAGGACCCCGCTTCGTCAGCGCCCTCGCCGAGTACCCGCGGCACCACCGTGAACCTCGCCGCCCACTGCAGACGCGCCACCTCAGCCGCAAGATCGATACCGCTGCCGACCGGCGTCCACTTCACAAACTGCCGCGTATCACCCGAGCCGACTTGGAACGTCAACCCGCCGAGCTCGTTCTTCCATACTGCCCGCACCGGCTGCCCCGCCGCGAGCTTGGTGACGATACGTGGAGGCTCGACAGGCCCTTGGGGCGAAGAGGCGATCATCCGCTCATCCTCACCAAACCAGCCGGTAGCCAGCCAGCCATTTTCAGATACTTCGGTAAGCAGCCCATGCAACCAGCCGCAAATGATCCCGGCCAATCCACAGGATTTGACAATTCCTCGCCTTCCGTGACGGCGGCACCCTGTTCACGGACGGCTTCACCTTCACCTCGGTGGGATCCGCCTGTCGGCGTGCGAGCTGAAGTGCGGGCGCGGGGGAACCGGGTTGCGAGGCGGTCGGGGCTGCGGTGGAATCGGGCAGGCTGTGCACCTGCGGCCCAGGCGGGGAGGGGTCGGTACATGGACGGGACGACAGCGCTGGACAGAGTGCTGCAGCAGGCGCACGTGGTCCAGGTGAGCTCGGTGAGCGGGTTCGGGGTGGACGGAGAGATCCGGGTGGACCTCTCCGATCCGGCGGAGTCGGCGCAGATCAGGATGGCCATGGCCGTGGAATCGCTGCCCGGGTTCCACTGCATGTGCGGCGGGGACGTCCGCTTCGAGGTGTTCGACCGGGACGGTGGGCGGCTTGCAGTCATCGTCCTGCACCACGGGGCGACGCTGAGGTGGGGGCAGTGGGAGAGCGACGCCGTCCTCGCTGACGGCCGCCTGCTCCTGGCGTGGCTGGACGGGCACGGCATGCCCGGCCCCATGCAGCAGTTCGAGGCCGACCGGCTACGAGCGGAGGAAGGGGCCGAAGAGGAGCGCAACTGGCTGGCCGCGATGCCCGCCGGACTGGAGGGGACCGGCGACCGGATCCTCGACCTCTCCCGCACAGGTGGCAGGCCCTCCCCCGAACTGCTCGCGGAACTCACGGACCGACTGCAGCTGACGTTCCCCGACCCGGTGGATCGGGTGCTGGCCCTGCTCGACTGGTACGGCTCCGGCAGCGGGCGCTGCTCCGGTTACCCCGTCCACGAGGACGTGCCCGGCGAGCTGCTTGGCAGGGTTCCGATCGCCGATCTGCTCGCCGGGCTGGCCGACCCGCGGGCCGAGGAGCGGCACGATGCCGGGGCCGTGCGGCATCTGGTGGGCTGGAAGACCCGCCCGCGCCAGAAGCGGGACGTTGCCGGCCTGCCCGAACCGCTGCGCGCCCGTCTGCTGGCGCACGCCCGCCGCTCTGGAGACTCCGACAAGCAGGGCCGCGCCGAACGGTGGTTGGCACCCCCGGGTTCCTCCCGGAGACCTGGAACCCGGCATCTCCGAAGGCCGATCCCGTAAAAACAGCCCGCCGGGCGAAGTGCGGCATCCCCGAGAGTCTGGGCCACGTCGAGAGTCTCTCTTCTCCGGCATGAAGGATGCCTACCGTGGTCTGGTGGGCTTGGTACCAGCGACTGAGGCCCGTGAACCACACCGGTCATCGGCCCCGGCCGTTCGGGGGACGCACGGGCTGCCTCCAGCGCGGCTCCGCCCCGCCGACCGTGCACGGGGGCATCCCTTGTTCCACGCGTGGGCGCTTATGCCGCCCTCGCCCAGGCGCGAGAGCAGGGCAGGGCCGCCGGTCCCGCCCTGCCACAGAGACGGAGGAGCGGAATGCGCATGCGAGCGGCCCGGGCGGTGTGGCGTCGGCGGGTGCCGGCGGCGACGGTGACGGTGATGGCGGGGGCGGCCTGCCTGGTGGGGGCGGTCCCGGCCGCGGCCGTCCAGGACACCGTGGTGCAATGCCGCACCCAGAACCTGCAGGACGCGATCGACGCGGCCCCCTCAGGGGCAACGCTGCGGGTGGCGGGAACCTGCGTCGGCAACTTCACCATCAGCAAGGACCTGACCGTGACCGGACTGAAAGACGCAGTCTTGGACGGCAATCAGGCAGACTCCACCGTGACGGTCACCGGAGCCGTCCAGGTGCGGCTGGACAAGCTGACCATCACCAACGGCAACGGCTTCGTCGGCGGCGGCATCTACAACGGCCGCGGTGAGGTGGCGCTGACCGACTCGACGGTACGCGACAGCGACGCCGGCTATTTCGGCGGTGGTATCTACAACGAGACCGGCGGCACGGTGACGCTGGACCACTCCACGGTGCGCAACAACACCGCCGGCGTCGGCGGCGGCATCTACAACAACACCGGCGGCACGGTGACGCTGAAGAGCACCACGGTGCGCGACAACGACGGCGACAACGACGGCGGTGGCATTGAGAACAACGGCACGCTGACGCTGTACGACTCCACAGTGAGCAGCAACGCTGCCGATTTCGGCGGCGGCATCCACAACACCGGCGGCGGCACGGTGACGCTGGTCCGCTCCACACTGGAGCGCAACATCGCCTCGGGCATCGGCGGCGGCATCGACACCGGCGGCACGCTGACTCTGGACCACTCCACAGTACGCAACAACACCGCCGACATCTGGGGCGGCGGCATCAACAACAACACCGGGACGACAACGCTGAAGAGCTCCACGGTGGAGCGCAACAGCGCGAACGGCGGTCCGGGCAGCGGCGGCGGCATCTACAACACCGGCGGCGGCACGGTGACGCTGGACCACTCCACAGTACGCAAGAACCACCCGGACAACTGCGCCGGGCCAGACCCCGTCCCCGGCTGCACCGGCTGAACCTCCCCACGCCCGTCTGCGGCCCCGGCCAGAACACCGCACCGCACCAGCGGCCCGCCGGGGCCCGAGATCCATGGGTTCACTGCCGCTACCTGGCTGCCCCTCAAACCTCCGTGCCCGCCGCCCCGAATCGGGGGTCGCAGTAGTCGACCCCGTATGAGCTACCGCGAGTAGGCCGTAAAGGTGAGGGCGCTGCTGCATCCGAAGCGTCCACTCGTGGCGGACACAGCTGTCCGCCATCCGCGATGCCGATGATGTCGCCTGATGCCGCCCACACCGGCCGGGGCCGCCCGCGTGAGGAAACCAAACCGGGCGCCAGGGCCGACGCCTGGGCGCATTCACCCACGCGCCCAAAGCAATGAAGGAGCGTCATGCGGCCAGTGCGCACCGTGCGGTTGCTGCTGGGAGCAGTGCTCCTGGCCCTGAGCCTGGCAGCCGCTCCCGCGGGTGCCCAAGCCCGCCCCCAGGACCACGGCAGACAGCCCCAGGCCGCCGGACCCACGGGCGACCGCGACGGGAGGGAAGTGGGATACAAGCACGTATGCGCTCCTCCAACGGGACCCGACCGGGCCTCCTGCATGGCCCTGCTGCGCACCGACCTGCCCCCGCTGCACACCGCGAAGGACGAGAGCCAGATCCCCGGCTACCACCCCGAGGACATCCAAAGCGCCTACGACCTGCCCCGCCACGGCGGCGCCGGACGCACCGTCGCCATCGTCAACGCCTTCGACAACCCCAACGCCGAAAGCGACCTGGCGGTCTACCGCCGCACCTTCCACCTGCCGCCGTGCACCACCGCCAACGGCTGCTTCCGCAAAATCAACCAGAACGGCGGCACCACACCACCCCCCACCACCGATCCCACCTGGGCGCTGGAGACGTCCTTGGACCTCGACGCCGTGAGCGCCGCCTGCCCCGACTGCAAGATCCTTCTCGTCGAAGCCAACAACAACCTCCTCGTCTCCAGCCTGCTACCGGCGGTCGACCAGGCCGTGGCGCAGGGGGCCAAGTTCGTCTCCATGAGCTGGGCCGCCCCGGAGCAGCCCGCCGAGACGACCCTCGACACCCACTTCCCCCCGGGCATCGCCTTCGTCGCCGGCAGCGGCGACAGCGGCTACCCCGACCAGAATTACCCGGCCACCTCCCGCTACGTCACAGCGGCCGGTGGCACCACTCTGCACCGGATCCCGACGCACAACGGCTACCGCTGGTCCGAAACCGCGTGGCTCGGCAGCGGCTCGGCCTGCTCCCTCTACGAACCCAAACCGGCCTTCCAACACGACCCCGGCTGCCCGCGCCGCACCACCGTCGACATCTCCGCCCTTGCCAGCCCCTTCCCCGGTTTTGCGATCTACAACACGTTCAGCGGGTCCGGATGGGGCGTGAGCGGCGGAACCAGCCTGGCAAGTCCGCTGATCGCCAGCATGTACGCCATCGCCGGCACACCCGGCCCCACCGACCGCCCGAACTCCTACCCGTACGCCCACCCCGGAGCCTTCAGCGACGTCCTCGCCGGGTACAACTCCTTCGCTGGCTGCTCCCCCGCCTACCTCTGCGTCGCCCGCCCCGGCTACGACGGCCCCACCGGCCTCGGCACCCCCCGTGGCGTCCGAGGACTGCGGCCTTAACATCCCGTCAGAAGCGTCTCAAGCGGTTTGAGGGCATAGTCGATAACGAGCAGCCGCTCCCGCTCCCCCCGGCCCCGGTCAGGGCATGGACTCGGCGGCGGACACGGCCAGGGCTTCGACCAGCTCCTCCCGCGCGATCACCCGTCGGTCCAGCTCGATCTCCGCTGCCTCCAGCACCTCAGCCAGCCGCGCGACTTCCTCCCGCAGGCCCTCCACCCGCACCCGGGCAGCAGCCTCCCGCTCCTCCAGCATTCCCAGCACCGACGCGTTGTCGAGGTGTCCGTTGTCGCTCCGTCCTCGTTTCGGTGAGCAAGTCCCGCCTCTGACCGCGCAGATCGCGAGGGCGAGCAACCCGGGCGGTACGGCGGCGATGTGGGTGAGAGACCGCCTGGACGGGCTGTGGCGTGACGAGGACTTCGCCGACTGGTATCCGCGTGACGGTCGACCGGGCCTCTCGCCCGCCCAGCTGGCCACCGTCTGTGTGCTGCAGTTCGTGCTCGGCCTGTCGGACCGGCAGGCCGCCGAGGCGGTCCGCTGCCGCATCGACTTCAAGTACGCCATGGTGCGCCACGAGGCGCCACTACTCCGGGCAAGGGTGAGAGACCCTTGTCGCTGGTCTGTCGCAGCAGACTAGCGAAGCTGGGGGCAGCCTGATCGCGGAGACGCGCGGGAGGGCGGTAAGCAGCCCCGACAACGACGGGACGCATCGGCACTGCCAGACGGTGCGGGTCCGGCAAGCGAGACGAGACGCCGTACGAGAGGAACCAGCGTCCGAAGCCCCGTAACACTTGAACCGGCTCCAATCTGGCGGATCTGGGCCGGGAAGCAGTGCACACCACCGAAGTTGGTGGTGACTCCGAAGCCGGATTCATAGCGCCGGTGGGGATGCCATGCTGAATGCCTGCGGCGTAGGCATGGCGAGGCTGCCGGGGCACAGCTGGACGGCTCACTCGACAACCGGGTGGTGGTGAACGTGGGAAGCGTCTTGGTGTCGCCCTTCCCGTCCAACGGCCAGTTGGGCGGAGGGCAGGTCCGTCGTCGGCTGACGGCACCGGGGCGTGGCGGAGTCCTCGTAGTAGTCCGAGCGCGCGAAAGGCGCGTACATGGCGAAGGGGGACAGCAAGTCAGCAGTGGAAGGACTGGAAAGCCAGGAGGTTGTCGCCGGTGAACACCGACGAGCTGCAGAGCGCCCTGTTCGGGGCGGAGCTGCGGGTACTGGAGATCCAGACGAAGCTGCACCGTTGGGCCCGCGAGGATTCTCATCGCAGGTTCGATGACCTGTTCAACCTCGTTGCCGATCCCGCGTTCCTGCTGGTCGCGTGGGCTCGGGTGCGGGGCAACAAGGGAGCCCGCACGGCTGGAGTGGACGGCGAGACCGCCTACTACGTGGAGACCGTGCGGGGCGTCGAGATCTTCCTCGACGGGCTGCGGACCTCGATCAAGGGCCGCAGTTTCTGCCCGCTCCCGGTTCGGGAACGGATGATCCCCAAGGCGGGCGGCAAGTTGCGTCGTCTGGGGATCGCGACCGTGACCGACCGGGTGGTGCAGGCGTCCCTGAAGCTGGTGTTGGAGCCGATCTTCGAGGCGGATTTCCTCCCGTGCTCCTACGGGTTCCGCCCCAACCACCGGGCCCATGACGCGGTGGCCGAGGTCCGCCACCTCACGTCCCACTCCTACGAGTGGATCGTGGAGGGCGACATCAAAGCCTGCTTCGACGAGATCTCGCACACGGCCCTGATGGACCGGGTGCGCGCTCGCGTCGGGGACAGACGCGTCTTGGCCCTGGTGAAGGCATTCCTGAAGTCCGGGATCCTCGGTGAGGACCACATCCTTCGGGAGAACAACACCGGAACCCCGCAAGGGTCGATCCTCTCCCCGTTGCTCAGCAACGTGGCCCTCTCCGTCCTGGACGAGCACATCGCCCGGGGTCCGGGAGGACCGGCGAGCACCTTCAACGACCGGCTCAAGCGCCGTCGCCGCGGACTGCCGAACTACCGGCTGATCCGATATGCCGACGACTGGTGCCTGGTCGTGTCGGGCACCCGTGCCCACGCGGAGGCGCTCAAGGAAGAGGCCGCCGGGGTCCTCGCCACGATGGGCCTGCGCCTGTCGCCGGAGAAGACCCTGATCACCCACATCGACGAGGGCCTCGACTTCCTCGGCTGGCGCATCCAGCGCCACCAGAAACGAGGCACCGAGAAGCACTACGTCTACACGTACCCGTCCCGCAAGGCCCTGGCGGCCGTGATGGACAAGGTCAGGACGCAGTGCCGAAAGACAGGCACCGACCTGCCGTTCGACACCCTGCTCATCCAGCTCAACCGGATGCTGCGGGGCTGGTGCGTCTACTTCCGGCCGGGAGTGTCCAGTGCAACCTTCCAGTACCTGACCTCGTATGTCTGGGGCCGGGTCATCTGGTGGCTGCGGCGCAAACACCCCCGGATGAACTGGAAGGACCTCCGCCGGCGATTCTGCGGCGGGGGCTGGTGGCCGGCCAGCGAGGAACGGGAACTGTTCAGCCCGGCGAAGGTAGGCACCACACGCTACCGGTACCGGGGATCAGTCATCCCCTCCGCATGGCCGACCACGGAATGAGTGAATTCCTCATGGATCGACAAGCGGGACCTGTGGAGCGCCCGTTGCGCTGAGAGGCGCACGGCGGGTGCGGGAAGCGGTCCGGAGAAACGGGCCGGTCGAAAGGCCGGAACCGCGCTCCGGACCGACTTCACGCCATGGAGCTGGACGACCCCGGGTTCCACCACAGCGTGCTGGCCGACTTCCGCGACCGTCTCACCGAGGACAACCGCGCCGACCGCCTCCTCGACCTCGCGCTGGCCCGCCTGAAGGAGGCCGGTCTGGTGCGCGAGCGCACCACACAGCGCACCGACTCCACCCACGTCCTGGCCGCGGTCCGCGACCTGACCCG
>NZ_JBEORW010000102.1:0-9288 GCF_040302565.1 Streptomyces sp. NPDC097981 | reverse complement strand
GTCAGCAGCGGCAGGACCTCGTCCTCCGACGCCTCGACGGCGATCATGGCACCGCCGGCGGGCAGTTCCTGCATCAGCCGGCCACGCGCCGCGACGAGTGCGCAGGCGTCGTCCAGGGAGAAGACCCCGGCGACGTGCGCGGCGGCGATCTCGCCGATGGAGTGCCCGGACAGGAAGTCCGGGCGCACACCCCACGATTCCAGCAGCCGGAACAACGCCACCTCGACCGCGAACAACGCCGGCTGGGTGAACCGCGTCTCGTCCAGCAGTGCGGCGGCGGAGCCGAACAGCACGTCCTTCAACGGGAGTTCGAGGTCGACCCGGGCGCACACCTCGTCCAGGGCGTCCGCGAACACCGGGTGGGTCTCGTACAGCTCACAGCCCATCCCGAGCCGCTGGCTGCCCTGCCCCGTGAACAGGAACGCGAGCTTGCCTGCGGTGGGCGAGCCCGTCACGAGCCCGGGGGCCGGGTTCCCCTCGGCCAGCGATTCCAGGCCCGCGAGCAGAGCGGTGCGGTCCGCGGCCACCACGGCGGCGCGCTGCTCGAACGCGGACCGGCCGAGGGCCAGGGAGAGTCCGAGGTCGGCGGGGCGCAGGTCGGGGTGGTGCGCGGCGTGGGCGTGCAGGCGGCGGGCCTGGTCGCGCAGGGCGTCCTGGCTCTTGCCGGAGAGGACCAGGGGCAGCGGGGCGGCCTCGGCCGGAAGAGGCGCCGGCGCGGCGGTCGGCACCTCCGGGGCCTCCGGGGCCTGCTCGATGATCGTGTGGGCGTTGGTGCCGCTGATGCCGAACGAGGAGATGCCCGCACGGCGGGGGCGCCCGGTCTCGGGCCACCGCGTCGCCTCGGTCAGCAGGGCGACGTCACCCGCCGTCCAGTCGACGTGCGGGGTGGGCTCGTCCACGTGGAGGGTCGGGGGCAGCACGCCGTGCTGCATGGCGAGGACCATCTTCATCACACCGGCGACGCCGGCGGCGGCCTGCGTGTGTCCGATGTTGGACTTGACGGAGCCGAGCAGCAGCGGCTGTTCGGCCGGGCGGTCCTGCCCGTAGGTGGCGAGCAGCGCCTGCGCCTCGATGGGGTCACCGAGACGCGTGCCCGTGCCGTGCGCCTCGACCGCGTCGACCTCGGCGGCCGAGAGTCCGGCGCTCGCCAGGGCCTGGCGGATGACCCGCTGCTGGGACGGGCCGTTGGGGGCGGTCAGGCCGTTGCTCGCACCGTCCTGGTTGACGGCCGAGCCCCGGACCACGGCGAGCACCGGGTGCCCGTTGCGCCGGGCGTCGGAGAGCCGCTCGACGAGCAGCATGCCGAGGCCCTCGCCCCAGCCCGTGCCGTCGGCGGCCGCCGCGAACGCCTTGATCCGGCCGTCGGTGGCCAGGCCGCGCTGACGGCTGAAGTCGATGAAGGAGGCGGGCGTGGACATGACGGTCACGCCGCCCGCGAGCGCCATGGTGCATTCGCCCTGGCGCAGGGCCTGGATCGCCCAGTGCAGGGCGACCAGCGACGACGAGCACGCCGTGTCGACGGTGACGGCCGGGCCTTCCAGGCCGAGGACGTAGCTGACGCGGCCGGAGACGACGCTCGCCGCGTTGCCGGTGCCGAGGAATCCCTCGCTGCCGTCGGGGGCGGCGAGGATGACGTCGAGGTAGTCCTGCCCGTTGGTGCCGGTGAAGACGCCGATCCGCTCGCCCCGCACGGTGGCGGGGTCGATGCCGGCCCGCTCGAACGCCTCCCAGGAGGCTTCCAGCAGGAGCCGCTGCTGCGGGTCCATGGCGAGCGCCTCGCGCGGCGAGATCCCGAAGAACGCGGGGTCGAAGCGGGTGGCGTCGGCGAGGAAGCCGCCCTCGCGGACGTAGGTGGTGTTCTCGGTGACGGACTCCGGGTCGTAGAGCCCGTCGAGGTCCCAGCCGCGGTCCGTCGGGAATCCGGCGATCGCGTCGCGCCCGGTCGCGAGCAGCTGCCACAGCTCTTCGGGGGTGCTGATCCCACCGGGGAAGCGGCAGCTCATGGCGACGATCGCGATGGGGTCGTCATCGGTGGCACCGCGGGTGCCCGCGTCCGCGCCGGTACCCGTGGCGGGGTCCTGGCCGGCGGCGGGCTGTGCGCCGAGGAGTTCGCCCTGGAGGAACGCGGCCAGGGACAGGGAGTTGGGGTAGTCGAAGATCAGGGTCGCGGGCAGGCGCAGCCCGGTCCGGGAGGCGAGGAGGTTGCGGATCTCCACCGCGGTCAGGGAGTCGAAGCCGAGGTCGCGGAAGGCGATGGCCGGGTCGACGGATCCGGGGCCCGGGTAGCCGAGTACGGCTGCCACCTGGGTACGGACGAACTCCACGGCGAGCGCGTCGCGTTCGGCAGCCGCCGCCCGGGCGAGCCGCCGGGCGAACGTGTCGGCGCTCTCGGCCCCCTGGTCGGGCGCGTCGGCGGCGGTGAGGGCGTACGCGGCCTCGGGGAGGTCGGCGATCAGCGGGCAGGGGCGCACGGCGGTGAGGCCGGGTGCCAGGCGTTCCCAGTTGATGTCGGCGACGACCGCGGCGGTCTCGTCGAGGGTGAGCGCCATGTGCATGGCCGACAGGGCGAGTTCGGGGTCAAGGCCGGGGAGGCCGGCGAGGCGCAGGCGCTCGGCGACGAGGTCGTCGGTAGCCATGCCCGCCTCGGCCCAGGCGCCCCAGGAGATCACGGTGGCAGGCAGGCCGTCGGCGCGGCGCTGCTCGGCGAGCGCGTCGAGGGAGGCGTTCGCGGCGGCGTAGTTGGCCTGTCCGGCGGCGCCGAAGGCGGCGGCGAGGGAGGAGAACAGGACGAACGCGCTGAGGTCGAGGTCGCGGGTCAGCTCGTGCAGGACCTGCGCGGCGTGGGCCTTGGGACGCAGGACACCGGCCAGGCGCCCGGGGGTCTGCGCGTCGAGGACGCCGTCGTCGAGGACGCCGGCGGCGTGGACGACGGTGGTCAGCGGGAACGTGGCCGGGACGGCGGCGAGGAGCTCGGTCACGGCGTCGCGGTCGGCGACGTCGCAGGCGGTGAGGGTGACCTGGACGCCCAGGGCGCGGAGTTCGGCGGCGAGTTCCGGCGCGCCGTCGGCCTCGGGGCCGCTGCGGCTCACCAGCAGCAGGTGCTCGGCGCCGTTGCGGGCGAGCCAGCGGGCCACGTGCCGGCCGAGGGCGCCGGTGCCGCCGGTGACGAGGGCGGTTCCGGAGGTGGACCACTCGGTGGCGGGGGCCTGTTCCCGGGGGGCCCGGGTCAGCCGGCGGACGAACACGCCGGTGGAGCGTACGGCGAGGTGGTCCTCGGTGCCGAGGCCGCCCAGGACGTCGGCGAGCCGGGTCGCGGCGCGCTCGTCTGGGGTGGCGGGCAGGTCGACGAGGCCGCCCCAGCGGCCGGGCAGTTCGAGGGAGGCGGTGCGGCCGAGGCCCCAGATCGGTGCCTGGGCGAGGCCGGTGAGCCGGTCGGAACGGCCCGTGGACACCGCGCCGCGGGTGGCGGCCCACAGGGGGGCGTCCACGTCCGCGTCGCCCAGTGCCTGGACGAGGGCGAGGGTGGCGGCGAGCCCGGCGGGCAGCGACGCGTCCTCGGGGTGCGGGCGCTCGTCGAAGGCGAGCAACGACAGCACCCCGGCGGGCGCGTCGGCGCCGACGGCCTCGGCGAACCGGTGGGCGAGGCCGGCCCGGTCGTCGGCCGTCGCGTCGACGGTCAGGCTGGTGACGGTGACGCCGCGCGCGGTCAGGGTCTCGGCGGCGGCGACGGTCCAGGGGGTGTCGGTGTGACCGGCGGGCACCACGAGGAGCCAGTGCCCGGCCAGGGGGGCGGACGCCGTGTCGGTGAGCGGCTTCCAGGTGACGCGGTAGCGCCAGCCGCCCACGGTGTCGCGGTCGCGGCGGCGGCGGTGCCACGCGGAGAGCGCGGGCAGCACGCCGCTCAGCGGCTCGTCGCCGTCGACACCGAGGGTGTCGGCGAGGGCGGCCAGGTCCTCACTGTCGACGACCTCCCAGAACTTGGCGTCGGTGAGGCCGAGTGCGCGGCCGTCGGCGGGCTCGCTCAGGTCGGTGAAGGGGTCGCGGGGCCAGTAGAGCTCGCGCTGGAATGCGTACGTGGGCAGTTCGGCGCGGCGCGCGCCGGTCCCGGCGAAACGGGTGGCCCAGTCCGGGGAGAGCCCCCGCACGTGGGCGCCGGCGACGGCGGCGGTCAGGGACCGGGCTTCGGGGCGGCCGGTGCGCAGCGCGGGCAGGAAGGCGGCGGCGCGCGGGCCGGTCGCGGTCTGGCAGTCCTGGCCGAGGGCGGACAGCACGCCGCCGGGGCCGATCTCGACGTACGCGGTGACGCCGCGGCTCTCCAGCCAGCGGATGCCGTCGAGGAAGCGGACGGCCTCGCGGACGTGGCGCACCCAGAAGTCGGCAGAGCCCATCTCGCCCTCGGTGACGAGGGCGCCGGTCAGGTTGGAGACGACCGGGATGCGGGGCGCGTTGAACGTCAGCCCCTCCACCACCTGGCGGAAGGCGTCCAGCATGCCGTCCATGTGCGGCGAGTGGAACGCGTGGCTCACAGTGAGCCGCTTGTGCTTCCGGTCCGGGAACGCCTCGGCGATCGCCGTGGCGGCATCCTCGTCACCGGCGACGACCACCGACTGCGGCCCGTTGACCGCCGCGATGCTGACCCGCTCGGTCAGCAGCGGCAGGACCTCGTCCTCGGAGGCCTGGACCGCGATCATCACGCCGCCCGTCGGCAGCGCCTGCATCAGCCGGCCACGCGCCGCCACCAGAGCACACGCGTCCTCCAGGGAGAAGACCCCGGCGACGTGCGCGGCCGCGATCTCACCGATCGAATGACCGGAGAGGAAGTCCGGCTTCACACCCCAGCTCTCCACGAGCCGGAACAACGCCACCTCGACCGCGAACAACGCCGGCTGCGCGTACTCCGTACGGTCCAGAACAGCCGCGTCCGCCCCGAACAGGACCTCCTTCAGCGGCAGTTCCAGGTCCATCCGCTCACACACCGCGTCCAGCGCGGCCGCGAACACCGGGAACGCGTCGTACAGCTCACGCCCCATCCCCAGCCTCTGGCTGCCCTGCCCCGTGAACAGGAACGCCAGCTTGCCCTCGGTGGCGGTCCCCTCGATCACGTCGGCCGACTGACGGCCCTCCGCGAGCGCGGCGAGACCGGCCAGCAGTTCGTCACGGCCTTGGGCGACGACCGCCGCGCGGCGGTCCAGGGCGGCCCGGGTGAGCGCCTGGGCGCAGGCGACGTCCTCGACGCGGAGGCCGGGCCGGGCGCTGAGGTGGGCGTGCAGTGCGGCCGCCTGCGCCCGCAGCGCGGGCTCGGTCTTGCCGGACAGGACGACTGGCAGTACGGCCGCCGGGGTGGCGGGCTCGGCGCCGGGGAGGCCGCCGTCGGCCGGCTGGTCGTCGGCGGCGGCTTCGGCGCCCTCCAGGATGACGTGCGCGTTGGTGCCGCTCATGCCGAACGACGAGACGCCGATCCGGCGCGGTCCGCCGTGCCGGGGCCACGGGCGCGCCTCGGTGAGCAGCGACACCTCGCCCGCCGACCAGTCGACGTGCGGGGTCGGCTCGCTCACGTGCAGGGTGCGGGGCAGTACGCCGCTGCGCATCGCCATGACGCTCTTGATGACTCCGGCGACGCCGGCGGCGGCCTGCGCGTGGCCGATGTTGGTCTTGAGGGAGCCCAGCCACAGCGGCCGGCCCTCGGGGCGGTCCTGGCCGTAGGTGGCGATGATGGCCTGCGCCTCGATGGGGTCGCCGAGGCCGGTTCCGGTGCCGTGCGCCTCGACGGCGTCCACGTCGGCGGGCGTGAGCCGGGCGTTGGACAGCGCCTGGAGGATGACGCGCTGCTGCGAGGGGCCGTTGGGCGCGGTCAGGCCGTTGCTGGCGCCGTCCTGGTTCACCGCCGTGCCGCGGATGACGGCGAGGACGTGGTGGCCCTTGCGGCGGGCGTCGGAGAGGCGCTCCACGAGAATGACGCCGACGCCTTCGGCGAGGCTGAAGCCGTCGGCGTCCGGCGAGAACGCCTTGCAGCGGCCGTCGGTGGCCAGGCCACGCTGCTTGCTGTAGTCGATGAAGGTGCCGGGCGCCGACATCAGGGTGGCGCCGCCGGCGAGTGCGAGCGAGCACTCGCCGCCCCGCAGCGCCTGCACCGCGAGGTGCAGGGCGACGAGCGAGGACGAGCAGGCGGTGTCGACCGTGACGGCCGGACCTTCGAGTCCGAAGGTGTACGAGAGCCGGCCCGAGGCGACGCTCGCCGCGTTTCCGGTACCCAGGTAGCCCTCGACGTTCTCGGAGGAACTCAGCAGCGCCGTCAGGTAGTCGTGGTTGCTGGTGCCGACGAACACGCCGACCTGCTTGCCGCGCATCGAAGTCGGGTCGATGCCCGCGCGCTCGAAGGCCTCCCACGAGGTTTCCAGCAGGAGCCGCTGCTGCGGGTCCATGGCGAGCGCCTCGCGCGGGGAGATCCCGAAGAGCGACGGGTCGAACTGGGCGAAGTCCTGGACGAAGCCGCCCTGGTTGGCGTAGCTGGTGCCCGGGTGGTCGGGGTCCGGGTGGTAGACGGTCTCCATGTCCCAGCCGCGCTCGACGGGGAAGCCGGTGATGGCGTCGACCCCGTCGACGACCAGCTGCCACAGCTCCTCGGGCGAGGTCGCCCCTCCGGGATAGCGGCAGCCCATGCCCACGATTGCGATGGGGTCCTGGTTCCGGGCCTCGATCTCGCGCAGCCGCTGACGCGTCTGCTGCAGATCCGCTGTCGCCAGCTTCAGGTAGTCCCGCAGCGTCTCTTCATTCGCCATTTAACGCAACCACCCATTTGCAGCAGACGGCATCAGAAAACTTAGTGCAGAGCCGAGAACGTCATCGGAGATGCAGCCGATTCACCATGTCGAGGGAAGCGACTGCTCGGTGGCAGGCTATTTCCGGTTCAATCTCCCCTACAACCCCTAACTGCCCCCTACACGCCCCTGGGTGGAGGGGGTGTGCAGGGGGCAGTCAAACCCCGGTCAATTAATCAGGGGGCTGGCCATCTTCACCAATAATCGGCAAGCCGTCAATAACGCCCGAGGCCCTTGTTGATGAAGGCGAAAAGCTCCTCGTCGCTGGCGTCCTGGAGCTGCTCGGCCTCGTCGACGGCGGCGGTCGGCGCACCGGCCGTGCCGTCGGGACCGGCACCGGTGGCGACGCCGTCCGCGGCGGCGGTGTGGATCCCGGCCGGGTCGTCACTTTCGTTCCACTTCGCCAGCAGCGACTGCAGCCGCATCGTCACCCGGGCCCGTACGACGTTGTCGGCGGTGCCGCGTTCGAGTACGGCCTCCAGCTTGTCGAGCCCCTCCAGCAGCGGGGCTCCTCCCGCCACCGCGTCGGGCACGATCCCGGCGCGCAGGTAAGCGGCGACGGCTGCGGGGGTGGGGTGGTCGAAGACCAGGCTGGCGGGCAGCTTCAGCCCGCTCACCGCACCGAGGCGGTTGCGCAGCTCGACGGAGGTGAGCGAGTCGAAGCCGAGTTCCTTGAAGGCCCGGCCGGCCTCGACGGCCGTCAGGTCGGCGTGCCCGAGGACGGCGGCGACGGCCGTGCGGACCAGGTCGAGCAGCAGGCGCTCCTGCTCGACGTCGGGCAGCCCGGCGAGCCGCGTGCCCAGCGGCACTCCCCCGGCCAGGTCCTCGGCGGACTCCCGCTCGGCGCTCTCGATGACCCGGCGGGCCTCGGGGAGTTCCAGGAGCAGCGGCCGCGGCCGGTCGGCGGTGAAGGCGAGCGTGAAGCGCTTCCAGTCCATGTCGACGAGGGTCAGCGTGGTCTCGTCGCGGTCCAGGGCGTGGCGCAGCGATGCCAGTGTCCGCTCGGGCGCCATCGCGACGATGCCGTGGCGGCGCATCCGCTCGCCCGCCGCGCTGTCATCGCCGTCCACGCTGCCCCAGGGGCCCCAGGCGAGGGAGGTGGCGGGCAGTCCGGCGGCGCGCCGGTACTCGGCGAAGGCGTCGAGGAACGCGTTGCCGGGTGCCTGGTTTCCCTGGCCGGGGGCGCCGAAGGTGGCGGCGAAGGAGGAGAAGAGGACGAACGCGGACAGGTCGAGGTCGCGGGTCAGCTCGTGCAGGTGTCGCGTCGCGTCGACCTTGACCCGCAGGACGGCGGCCACCTGCTCGGGCGTGAGCGTCTCGATGACCGCGTCGTCGACGACCGCCGCGGCGTGGATCACCGAGGTGAGCGGGCGGTCGGCGGGGACGGAGGCGAGGAGGGCGGCGAGGGCTTCGCGGTCGCTGACGTCGCAGGCGGCGAGGGTGACCTGGGCACCGAGCGCGGTCAGTTCCTCACGGAGCTCCGCCGCGCCGGGCGCGTCGGCCCCGCGGCGGCTGGTCAGGATCAGGTGCTCGGCGCCGTTCTCCGCCAGCCAGCGGGCCACGTGCGCACCGAGGACGCCCGTACCACCGGTGACCAGCGTCGTCCCGGCCGGACGCCACTCGCGGACCGGCGCGGTGTCGGCCAGCCGGGCCCGTACCAGACGCCGCACGAAGACCCCCGAGGACCGCAGCGCCACCTGATCCTCGGCGGCGTCGCCGGCCAGTACACCGACAAGTCGTCCGAGTGTCCGGTCGTCCGGGGTGTGGTCCGTGCCGGGCAAGTCGAGCAGGCCGCCCCAGCGGCCGCCCTGCTCCATGGAGGCGACGCGTCCGAGACCCCAGACGAGCGCCTGGTCCGGGTCCGCGATCCGGTCGGTCCGCCCGGCGACGACCGCGCCCCGGGTGACGCACCACAGGGGCGCGGCCACCTCGGCGTCGCCGAGGGCCTGGGACAGCGCGAGCCCGGCGGCGAAGGCACCGTCGCCGCCGAGGGCGAGGAGGGACAGTACCCCGGCGGGGGCGGGCGCCCCGTCCGTGGCGGCCTTCAGCGCGCCGGCCAGCGCGTCCCGGTCGGCGGCGTCGGCGGCCACGGGGACGGTACGGACCTCCGCGCCGCAGGTGGTGAGCGCACGGGCAACCGCGTCGGCCGTGTCACCTGCCCCGGCCTCGGGAACGACCACGAGCCAGACCCCCGAGAGCCAGGGCTTGGCGGCGGCGTCGGCCTGGGGCTTCCAGGTGATCCGGTAGCGCCAGCCGTCGACGGTGGACTGCTCACGGCTCTGACGCCGCCACGAGGACAGGCCGGGCAGGACGGTGCCGAGCGAACGGACGGCGTCGGGGGTGTCGAAGGCCAGGGCCTCCGCCAGGGCCGTGACGTCCTCGCGCTCGACGGCGTCCCAGAACCGGGCGTCGATCACGCTCTCGCCCGTCACCTCGACGGCTTCGACCGGCGCGGCCTCGGGCCAGAACC
>NZ_JBEORW010000101.1:0-9332 GCF_040302565.1 Streptomyces sp. NPDC097981 | reverse complement strand
AAGAACCGGTCAACCAACGGCTCCACAATGGCCTTCGAACGCAGAAACAACGGCTCCTCAGCCATCTGCTCCCCACCTCTCTTCGAGATCCAACGAGAGGCGAAACACGCGCCCCGGGCGCGCATGGGCGCTCTCCAGGGACAGGATGACTCGAGTGCGTGTGGATGATCAATGTTTGGGATGGCGTGAATGCGTCGAGCAGTCGTCTTTCGCTCCGTTTCGCGCTGTTCGGCTACGAGGTGAGGTTGCCTCCCAGCCGGTACGAGTGTTCAACTGCCGGGAGGCGTCGGTCGAATCCAGAATTTCGCCGCCAATTCCGCACGCCGGAGCCGAAACCTGGCGATCAACTGAGGTTCCGCGTCACTTGAACGGCGCCGGAACGCCGACCCCTCCCCTCCCCGCCCGCCGGGGCGGCGTACATCTCAAGGATGACGGCCGCGGACGGATACATCGGTGGAGGGAGGTGCCGCCGTCGTCCCACCTTCTAGATTGCTGTTATGACCACCGCCCAGGTGCCGCGCGACGCGCAGTATCTGTAGGCGTTCGGCCCGGAGCCGGCCCGTGAGTCCTGGTGTCCCCCGTCACCGCTCTCACGGGCCGGCGCCCTGGGCGTCGTGCCCGTACGGCGAGCGCCGACCAGTCGGCGCGGACTGGTCCGGGCTGACCGGACCGGTCAGTGCGCGGTGAAGAACGAGTATCGCCGCGTTCACGGCCTCGGGACGCTCCAGGTTCCCGAGGTGCCCGCTGCCGGGGATCTCCACGAAGTCACCGCCGGGGATGGCCTCGGCGACTGCTTGCGCTACGCGTTACGGCGAACGAGACCGCCCGCACCGTGGACGGGGACGTCAGTATTCCGCAGAGGCCGGTCGGCATCCGCGCGTAGGCGCGGTCGACATGGATGGGGGGAGTAGCCGTGTCCGACGGCTGCCCGAGCGCCGGGTCGAGCGGGAACGAGGTGCTGGAGGGGGCCCGCACGCCTTACCCGCGGCCGGCTCCAGGGCCGTGACAGACATGAGCAGCTGATGTACCAGCTATTCAACGGTGTGAAACACATTGAGCAAGTCCACGTCCGCCCATCCGATGTGGCGGGCACCGAGGCAGTCGCAGGTCCCACCTTCGCCGGTGCGCCCGGAAATCCCCTCCGCATTGTGACCGTTGCGATCGGGCAGATTCGTCCTGGGGACTCCCCAGGTCGCAGGGAACGGACGTCGGTCACGTAGCCAGGCTGGCGGAACTCGACGTCCCGCTGCCCCCGATTCTCGTCAACCGCCGCACGATGCGCGTGATCGACGGAACACGCCCTGCGCCGTCGAGTCGAATGTGAAGCACGTTCTTCGGCTGTTGCACGGTGACCGGCACGGGGTCGCGGAGCGGATCATCCGCTCCCACCCCAGAGCTCGGACCGGGCCATCGCGCGGTCCGCAGTCTCGGGGCGCGGACCGTGCCAAACATCCTGCGGCAGATGGCCGGCCCGGGGCGGCAGCCGGTCGCCCGTGTCGGACTCGACGGCAAGGTCCGCCGGTTGAACAGTGCGTGGTGTCCTCGCACTGCGGCTCCCTGACCGTCGACCCAGCGCGCCAGCGCGCCGAGACGTTGATGGAGATCGCACGGGAACTGGACGAGGGAGCGCCGTCCGTCAGCGACAGGCGGCCAGCTAGCGGCCCTCACCGGGAGCCGACCCGCTCAGCCCTGCGGACGCGCTGTCCGCAGGGCTGAGCAGTGGTCCCGACAGCGTGGGGTCGAATCCTACTCGGGGCACACACAGAACGAGCAGGGCCCGGGGCCCGGTCGGGCGTCAGCGCCGACGGGCCCTGCTTCGCGTCCACCGTCTGTTCGCCGCCATTCTCCCGAGTGATGAACCCGTATTCCCGGTGGCCCGAGCCCTGCCCGAATTGGTGCGTCAAAGCACCGGCAGACACGTTCAGATTGAGAAGGGGCCGGAAATGCAGGGCGGAGCGGGCCGTGCGACCGAACGGAAAAGTCGACTGCACGGCAGGCGAATTCCGGCCATGGGATGGTTTCTGGCCCGTAGTCCTGAGGAGGTACATCCCTGGCGTGATGACAGTTCGACTGTGTGATCAATAGCCTCATCGGCGAGAACGTACGACATTCGTCCGGGCACGGAAGGAAGTACCTGCCATGGCCTCTTGGCCCAGCGGAAACCGCCTGCGCCGCGCTGCACTCATCGCATTGGTGATGGTGTCCGTGGCTGCTCCGGTGTCCGGCGCCGCCCGGCCCGCGGACGTACCCGCCCCGGTTCCGGCCACCTCTGGCTCCGTCCCCGTCGCGAGCGCGCAGGCCCTCTCCGAGCGATATGCCGCCACCCGCGCGGACATCGGCGCCGCCGAGCGGGCGGCCACCGCACACGGTGACGGCAAGAGGGCCGCGGCTCTGCGCGACTTCCGCGCCCCCGGGCGCCAGGTGCTCACCTTCGACGGCCGCGACGGGGGCCGCGTCGTCGAGGTCTTCGGGGACCTGTCGACCGCCGACAGGATCGCGGTGATGGTCCCGGGCGCCGGGATCAGCGTGGACAACTACTGGCGTCTGCGTAGTGGCAGCACGTCCTTGCAGCGCGCCTCGGGTGACCGGACCGCCGTCGTCGCCTGGCTCGGCTACCAGACCCCCACCACGGTGAGCCTGGCTTCGGTGACTTCGGGACGGGCGGAGGAAGCCGCCTCCGGGCTCACCTCGTTCCTCAGGGGCCTCGGTGCCAGCAAGCCCGCGGCCCGGACCACCCTCGTCTGCCACTCCTACGGCAGCGTCGTCTGTGCCCGCGCCGCTTCCGGGGCGCAGGTCGCCGACATCGTCCTCTACGGAAGCCCCGGCACGGGCTTCGACGATGTTGCCGGCCTGCACACCGGCGCCGTCGTCTGGGCCGGGCGCGGCAGCACCGACTGGATCCGAAACGTGCCGCACTACAAGGTCGGACTGGGTCCGCTCGCCGTGGGCTTCGGGACGGACCCGATCGCCCCGGAGTTCGGCGCGCGCATCTTCGACGCGGGCGACAGCGGCCACAGCGACTACCTGAAACCACGCTCCCCGTCCCTGCGGAACATTGCCCGGATCGTCACGAGCCAGCCCGCACCCGACAAGCACCCGGGAGGAAGCAGTGCGTGACCTCGTTCGCCGGATCGACGCCGCCACGCCGGCGGACAGGGACCGCGCCGTTGACGCGCTGCGAGCCTTCGCCATTCTGGGGGTGGTCCTGGGCCACTGGACGGTTTCCGCGCTGGTCGCCGACAGCGGCACCCTGCGTAGCGCCAGCCCGCTCCTCTACATGCCTGAACTCACCCCGCTCTCCTGGGTGTTCCAGACCTTGGCGGTCTTCTTCCTGGTCGGCGGTCTGGTGGGAGCGCGGAGCTACGCCTCCGCCCGGGCCAAGGGCATCGGCTACGGGCGATGGCTCGGCACCCGGTTGGCCAGACTGTTCCGGCCCGTCGCCGTGGTGCTGGCGGTGTGGACCGTCGCCGTGGTCATGATGCTCACCGCCGGAGTGGACGACCGGACCCTGCACACGCTGTGCAAGCTGGTGCTGTCCCCGCTCTGGTTCCTGCTGGTCTTCGCCGTGCTGACAGCTCTGACCCCGCTCGCGACGCGGCTGCACCCGTGGTGGCCGTTCGCCGTCGTGCTGCACGTCGACGTGATCCGGTTCGGGCTGGACGGGCCCGAGTGGCTCAACTCGGTGAACGTGCTGGCCGGGTGGCTCGTCCCCTACTGCCTGGGGGCCGCCTGGGCGCGAGGAGCGGTGCGCAGCCGGGTGACGCAATGGATGCTGCTGCTCGGTGGCGCTGCCGCCTGTGCGGGGCTGGTCGTGTGGGCCGGATATCCCGCCGCCATGGTCGGTGTCCCGGGGCACGCCGTCTCCAACCTGGACCCGCCCAACCTGGCTACCGTCACCTTCGGTGCCGCCCAGTGCGGTGCGGCCCTCCTGCTGCTCGGTCCGCTGCGCAGGATGCTCGCCCGGCCCGGGGCCTGGGCCGCTGTGGCCATGGTCAACCTGTCCGCGATGACTATCTTCCTGTGGCACCAAACATCGATGATGGCAGTGACCGCCATCGGCTTCCTCGCCGGAGTCCCCCTGCCCGGACTGCACACGGTGCCCGATAACCCGGGCTGGGTTCTCGCGCGGCTGGCCTGGCTGCCTGCGTTCGCGACGGCCCTGCTCGTCTGCTGGACCGCGTTCCGTACGTACGAGCAGGCCAGGCTGCGCGGCAGCAGCCGGGTGGTGCGCCAGAGCCGGCCGACGACGGCGGAGGCTGCGGATGGTCGTACGAGGCGGACCATATGACAATGAAAGGGCCTTCGATGGGCGGCAGCTCAACTCCTCCGGCGGATCCGTCTGGACCGGTCCGTGGCGGCCGCCCCCAACAGGGGATACGGGTGTCCGCGGTCGCGAGTGGGCTGCGCTGGGCCTCGTCGCGCTTCCCGTTCGTCGAGGACGAAGTCGAGGGCCTGCGCCCCTTCGTGCCGCCGGGCGCGGTCTGCCTCGACATCGGGGCCGAGTACGGCCTCTACACCTGGGTCCTGTCGGACCTCGTCGGGCCGACCGGTGCCGTGTACAGCGTCGAGCCGCTCCCCGGTCCCGCCAAGTGGCTGCGCACCGTGACCGGAGCACTCGGCTGCCGCAACGTCACCGTGCACCGCACCGCTCTGGGCGAGCGCGCACAGGAGGGCACGATGAGCCTGCCGCGGCGGCGCCTGCTCCCCGTCCACGGACGCGCCTACCTCACCGAGGGCGCTTCCGGACCGGGCCCCAACCGTGAGTTCCCCCGAGCCGTTCCGGTGGCCACGCCGGTGCGGACGGTGGACGGCCTGTGCCACCACATGCGGCTGGACCGCGTCGACTTCATCAAGGCCGATGTCGAGGGGGCCGAGGGGGCCGTTCTGTCAGGCGCCCGAAGCACCCTGCTGCGCCACCGGCCCTCCCTGCTGCTGGAGATCGAGGACCGCCACCTCGCGAAGTACGACGTAAAGTCGGCCGATCTCGTCAGCCGCCTGGCCCTTCTCGACTACACCATGCATCGCTGGCGCAGCGGTGTTTGGGACCAGGTCTCCGAAGTGACGGATGACTGCCGGAACTACCTCTTCACCGTCCGTCCGATCACCTCGAACTGAAGGAACCTGCACTGCCATGGGCTCCACCCTTGTCATCACCAACGACTTCCCGCCTCGCCAAGGGGGAATCGAGACCTTCGTCCATGCCATGGCCACGCGGGTGCCGGACGACAATGTCGTTGTCTACACTTCCCACGAGCCGGGCGACACCGCCTACGACAGCAGCCTTCCGTTCCCCGTGGTACGGGATACCAGCCGCATGCTGCTCCCGACCGCCCGCGTCACGAAGAGGGCCGTCGAGATAGCCCGGGCGCACGGATGCGACCGGGTCTGGTTCGGGGCGGCAGCACCGCTCGCACTGATGGCGCCCTCCCTACGCGACAGCGGCATACGACGCATCGTGGCAACCACGCACGGGCATGAGATCTGGTGGGCGAAGGTACCTGGCGCCCGCCGGATGATGCGCCGGATAGGTGACGGCGTGGACGTCGTCACCTACCTCGGCAACTACACGCGCGCCCGCATCGCACCCGCCCTCGGACCGCGCGCCGAGCTGAGCCGGCTCGTCCCGGCTGTGGACGCGGAGGTGTACCGCCCCGACGCCGTGGCCGGGGCCGCCCTCCGCGCCGAACTGGGCCTGGAGGGCAAGCGCGTCATCCTGTGTGTGGCCCGACTGGTGGCGCGCAAGGGGCAGGACCGGCTGATCGAGGCCATGCCGCTGATCCGCCGCCAGGTGCCCGACGCCGTCCTGCTGGTCGTGGGCCAGGGCCCTGACGAGGAACGCCTGCGGGGGCTCGCCGAGCGTCACGGCGCCGACGCCGTGCGGTTCGTCGGCGGCAAGCGCCACACCGAGACCCCGGCGTTCTACGCGGCCGCGGACGTCTTTGCGATGCCCTGCCGGACGCGCAAGGGCGGCCTGGAGGCGGAGGGTCTCGGCATCGTCTTCCTGGAGGCGGCCGCCAGCGGCCTGGCCGTCGTCGTCGGTGACTCCGGCGGAGCTCCGGACACCGTGCTCGACGGGCGTACGGGCCGGGTGGTGGACGGTACCGACTCCAAGGTGGTCGCCGCCACGCTGACCCAGCTGCTGCTCGACCCGGGACGGGCGGCGCAGATGGGTGCCGCGGGCCGCCGGTGGGTGCAGGAGTCGTGGTCCTGGGACGAGTCGGCACGTCACCTGATGCAGCTGCTGGACCCGGAGCGCGAGCCGCTGTCCGTGCGCGGACAAGCGTAGGGGCAGGATCGCGGGAAGCCGGCCCGACTCCCGCTGAGAGCCGGGGCGGCTTTGTCATACCTGCCTCAGGTGAGTGCCGTCCCGGTGGAAGGGATGGTACTCACCACCGGGCGTTGAGGGGCGAGGGCGGCCTCATATCGTTTTCCGCCTGATCCGCGGCGCGGTGCGGGATCGGCTGTCGGATCGCAGCCCGTCCGGCCCTTGTCCGGGTCCCGGACCGGTCTGCGTGTGTCAGCGCGAAGGCCAAGTGCGCCCGGGAAAGCAGGGGTACGCGACGAAGCGCGTCGGGTATCCGGACTGTGGACACCCGACGCGCCGTTGTACGCCAGGACCTATCCTCTAGCTTCGGCCCCTGGGGCAAGGCTTTGCGTATCTCTGGGAATAGTCAGTGAACCAGTGGGCAGTTTGGTACGTGTGAGGGTGGGATGGAGGTGGTTGGAGCCGGCGCATATCAGTAGGTCGCTCTCTGAGGGACGGCTCGATCGCGCTCGTCCAGATGCTGCGCGAACTCCAGCCAGGTGGCGGCATATTGGCGCGCCAAGCTCCCCACCAGCTCCCCGCAGTGTGGCGGTACCGCTTCGGTCAGCTGGTACCACTCCGCCGATGCGTTCTGTTGCAGGATTCGCAGGAGGTGTCGTCCTTCCTCCTTGAGGCGCATGGAGGGGTCTCGCAAGAGCTTGTTGAGCACCACAGCGGGATCCGGTGCAGGCGTCCGTGCCCTGCGGTTGGGCTGCATGCGGCCGCCCTGCGCGGGCATCCTGACGGCTGCGTCTGCTACGGCGCCGGCACCTGCCCGTGACTCGGTGGAGTGTGTGACTTCTGGTGTGCCTTGGTCGGCATGAGGCCGTACGGCTGCCGGCAGTTCGCCGGACTGGATGCGCTTGCGTACATCGCTCACCGTAGCGGGCGATATCTTCGCGAGCCGGGCCACTTCACGCAACGAGGCGTGCGGATTCTCGGCCATGAGTTCCGCCGCACGCCATCGGCCATCAACGTTGTTCAGTGGACGGGCTCGCCCGTCGCGTCCGATCCGAACGCTCAACTGCGGCAGGTCGTCACTTGAACGGCGCCTGATTGTCGCTATGGCTTTGGCTCCCAGGCCCGAGGCCCGGGCGATGGCCCGATCGGACATGTGTGGATGTGACGCGATGATCCGGGATGCGGCGGCGCGCCGATCGGCTTGGGAAAGCGGGAGGCCGTGGGCGATGTTGGCCCGGACCGCCAGAAGGAAGGAGTCTGCGGGGCTTCCTTCGAAGAATTCGACGTCGATGCTGGTCTGGCCGCGGACCAAGGCAGCCATGAGCCGGTGCATGCCGTCGATGACGCGCATGTCGGACCGGCGGACGAGGATCGGGGGGAGGGGGGCGTCGACCTCGGCCAGGCGAGCCACATGCTCCTGGTCCAGCCCTTCCGAGCGGGGAGATTCACCCGGCAGGAGCGTTGCGATCGTAACGGAGACGATCGTGCGGGCGGGCACCTCGTAGGGCGCCGGCGCGGCGGCCGACGAGAAGGGTGGTGCGGTGGACCGTGACACCGCTGTACCAGGGCCGGGCCTATATGAGTCAGGTAGTAGCACTTTGGATTCACCCCGTGTGTAGGAAATACCGCTGGTCGAGCGACCGGCCCCCTTCGCCTCTTGGGCGGGGGCGCGGTGGGTGGTGCGCCGGCTGCAGATGGCCGTGAGGTGCTGAAGGCCCGGGCACAGGGTCTCTGCACCGTCAGCCCGCACCTCAGCCACATCCTCACTGTCTGGAAACACCGCCGGCCCACCGGTCCTGATGGCGCGACACGCACTGATGCTAATGATCTCCAGCGGATTGCGACCGTCCGTATTCAGCCAGTCGACCAGCCTGATGGTGTACGGCAGGACCTCGCGCTTATGTTCATATCTCGCCGTGATGCTGTCGAGACCTTCAAAACACACGATGGCGGGGCGGGTGCCTTGCGGGCGCCGGTGAGGTCCTGAGCGATGTCGTAGCGACCGGTTCCGGCTAAGTGCCTTGGGAGTACGGCAGTTTGGACTTGCAGAAGTGCTCGACTTGTGCACTGCAAGTGGCCACGGCACCCCTGGTCGCGCCGCGTGGGTCTTCACCGTTGCCTCACTGAGCGTCGGGCCCAGCGCCGGCTCGGCATCGGAAAGACCCCCGCCCATGAGCGTCAGCACCTCACTCTCGCGCGGGGTCAGGACGGCCGGGTCCCGGTCGAGGGCGGGGGTTTCGGGGCTCGGTTCCATGGCGCTGTCTCCGGCATAGCGCCCCATCAGGCGACGGGTGATGGGGGGCGACGCATCACTGGCACTGACCAGGCGAATGGCGGTGGGCAGGAACTCAGAGGTGACGTCCTTGAGGGAGGAAGCCGCTGGCGCCGACCGCGAGGGCCGTCCGCCAGGACGACATCGGACCGCAGCCGCCGACGGCTGCGACCGTATCGATTCAGCGGCGAAGGCAACCTTCAGGGCGGACCGGGCCGCCACCGCGCCGATCGCGGTGCCGAGGACGGCAGCGCCTCCATCAGCATGAGCCCGTGGCTGATCGTCGTGTGCCTGCTGGGGTGTCTGCCCTTGTGGCGATGCTCCCGGCACTGCGGGGTGCATCGGCTGCCCCGCGGCCCAGGCCAAATGTCGCCGAATTCTACCGAAGGGACGACCAGGACCTCATCTACAGCCTTGTCAAGGGGTACTGGCCTACCGAAGCGGGTGAGATCGCGGCCGGGCCGGCCCTTCTCGACCTAGCACGGGCTCAAGATGGGCGACCTGGGCGATCCGGTCCGGCAACATCGGGACGTGGACGTCCCGAGCGCGAGGAGCGGATCGCGCTGGCCTTTGCCCCTGCTCAAAACGGGCAGTTCCTGGAGTGGGCGCCGCGCGGCCGCGTCACCACCGAGGCGCTCTTCGATACGGTTGCGATGACCCACCACATGGAGTGCGTCGCGATCCTGGAGCCGATCCGCGACGACGCCTAATGGGAGCTACGGAACCGGGGAATGCTCGGTTCCGTAGCCGCCGGTAGGTGAGCACTTTCGACGCCGGAGCCTTCGAGCTCTGAGG
>NZ_JBEORW010000100.1:0-9544 GCF_040302565.1 Streptomyces sp. NPDC097981 | reverse complement strand
AAAACCCGCACCCGCTACGACGAAGCGACCGCCTGGTCCCACCACGCTTAACCCCATGCCGCTTGACACCGAACGACATGGGGTGTCTGACCCGCGCTGGACGTGAGAAGGGGCCCCGGCCGCGCCGTGCGCGGCCAGGGCCCCTTCCCGTTGCCCGGGGCGGGCGCGGGCCGCTTACAGCGTGCCCAGCTTGATGATCGACAGGAGTGCGATCAGCTGGATCGCGGACGCGCCCAGCGCCTTCTGCCACGGCAGGTCGTGCGACTTGCTGACGAGCGAGGTGAACAGCGCGCCGGCCGCCACCCACGTGGCCCAGCCCAGCACCTGCACGAACATGTTGTCCCCGCCCAGGAACACGGCGAAGAGCAGGCGCGGTGCGTCCGTGATGGACATGACCAGCATCGACAGGCCCACCGTCGGCTGCCACGCGCCGTCGCCGCCCAGCTGGCGGGCCAGGGTGTGCGTGACGCCGCCCAGGAGCAGGCCGCAGACGACGAACGCCACGCCCGCGCTGAGGACGATCGGGACGGCGTTGGCGAGGGTGGCCTTCATGACGTCCGCGCGGGCGTCGTCGAAGCCGAAGACCGCGAGCAGCCCGTACAGGAACGTCACGATCAGCGCCGGGCCCCAGACCGCGTAGTCGCGCATCTGGAGGAACGTCGGCCCGGGGCGCATCACGATGCCGCGGAGCAGCTCCTTCCACGGCAGCCGCGGGCCCGTCGGCGCGGCCGCCGCGGCGCCCGCGTGGTACGTCGCGCCCTGGCTGTACGGATCCTCGCCGAACGCGAAGACCTGGGTGTGTCCCGGGTTGTCGTTCGCGTACGAATGCGGGGGCTGCTGCGCCTGGGGAGGCTGCTGCTGCCCGTACGGGTCGAAGTACTCGGGCTCGCCATGGCCTCCGGCAGCGGGCTGCTGAGGCCACTGCTGCTGGGGAGGGTAGGCCTGCTGGCCGTACGGCGCCTGCGGCGGTTGCTGCTGCTGACCGTACGGCTGCTGCCGCGGGGGTTGTTGGGGAGCGCGGTCGTTGTCCCTGCCGCGTCCGATCCTGAATCCAGCCACGTGATCGAACGTACCTGGTCCCGCGGGCGGTGGTGGGCGGGCCGCCGGAATAAGGCACCCTTTGCGGCTGAGCTGTGACATCCCCTAGGGGATCCCCGGGGGGCTGTCCCCACCTCTCCGGATGGGGCGCGGATCGCCCCCGGGCCTCCGGCCCCGGGCTCTTGCCGTCCGGGTCTCCGGGCCAGGGCTCCTGCGGTCCGGCCCCGGCCTTCTGGCCTCCCGGCCCGGCCTCTTGCCCTCCGGGCCTTTGGGGCGCCGGGCCTCCCGGCTCCGGGTTCCGGCCTTCGGGCCCCGGAATGCCGGAACGGCCGGTCCCCCTGGCGGGGGACCGGCCGTTCCGGTGTCGCGTGGTACGGACTACTTGGTGCTGCCGCTCTCGGCCGACGCTTCCGGCGTAGCCTCGGCGTCCTCGCCGTCGGCCTTGGCCGGCTCCGCCGCGTCGGCGGCCTTCTCGGCCTCGGCCTCAGCGGCCGCTTCAGCGTCGGTCTCGGCCTGCGCCTCCGGCTTCGTCTCCGCGGCCTCGGCCTCCGGCTCCGTTGCGGCTGCAGCCTCTGCCTTCGCGTCCGCCTCGGCTCCGGCCTCGGCCGTGGCCTCCGGCTTCGCGTCCGTCGTGGCCTCGGGCTTCGTCTCCGCGGCGTCCTCGGCCTCGGCCGGAGCATCGGCCTCAGCGGCCGCTTCAGCGTCGGCCTCTGCCTCTGCCTCGGCCTTCGCGTCTGCCTCCGCCTCGGCTTCTGCCTTGGCCTTCGCGTCGGCCTCGGCCTTGGCCTTGGCCGCGGCTTCCGCCTCCGTCTTGGCCTTTGCGGCCGCCTCGGCTTCTGCCTTCGCCTTGGCCGCAGCCTCCGCCTTGGCCTTCGCCGCCGCTTCGGCCTCCGCCTTCGCCGCGGCTTCCGCGGCCTCGGCCGCCGCCTGCTCGGCCGCCAGTTCCTCCTCCGTCGGACCCGGCGCCTTCACCGATTCCAGGAGGAGCTGGGCCACGTCGACGACCTGGACGGACTCCTTGGCCTGGCCGTCGTTCTTCTTGCCGTTGACCGAGTCGGTCAGCATGACGAGGCAGAACGGGCAGGCGGTGGAGACGATGTCCGGGTTCAGGGACAGGGCTTCGTCGACGCGCTCGTTGTTGATGCGCTTGCCGATCCGCTCTTCCATCCACATCCGCGCGCCGCCGGCGCCGCAGCAGAAGCCGCGTTCCTTGTGGCGGTGCATCTCCTGCTGGCGCAAGCCCGGCACGGCCGACATGATCTCGCGCGGCGGCGTGTAGACCTTGTTGTGGCGGCCCAGGTAGCAGGGGTCGTGGTACGTGATGAGCCCGTCGACCGGCGTCACCGGCAGCAGCCGGCCCTCGTCGATGAGGTGCTGGAGCAGCTGCGTGTGGTGGATGACCTCGTACTCGCCGCCAAGCTGCGGGTACTCGTTCGCGATGGTGTTGAAGCAGTGCGGGCAGGTGGAGACGATCCGCTTCGCCGACTTCGGCTTCTTCGTCGACGGGTCGTCGTCGTCCTCGCCGAAGGCCATGTTCAGCATCGCCACGTTCTCCTGGGCGAGCTGCTGGAACAGCGGCTCGTTGCCCAGGCGGCGCGGGGAGTCACCGGTGCACTTCTCGTCGCCGCCCATGATCGCGAACTTGACGCCCGCGATGTTCAGCAGCTCCGCGAAGGCCTTGGTGGTCTTCTTGGCCCGGTCCTCCAGCGCGCCCGCGCAGCCGACCCAGTACAGGTAGTCGTACTCCGACAGGTCCTCGGCGTCCTTGCCGACGATCGGGACCTCGAAGTCGACCTCCTTGGTCCACTCCACGCGCTGCTTCTTCGCGAGACCCCAGGGGTTGCCCTTCTTCTCCAGGTTCTTGAGCATCGTGCCCGCCTCGGACGGGAACGCGGACTCGATCATCACCTGGTAGCGGCGCATGTCGACGATGTGGTCGATGTGCTCGATGTCGACCGGGCACTGCTCCACGCACGCGCCGCAGGTGGTGCAGGACCACAGCACGTCCGGGTCGATGACGCCGTTCTCCTCGGCGGTGCCGATGAGGGGGCGCTCGGCCTCGGCCAGGGCCGCCGCCGGGACGTCCTTGAGCTGCTCCGCAGTCGCCTTCTCGTTGCCCTCCATGTCCTTGCCGCCGCCGGCCAGCAGGTACGGGGCCTTGGCGTGCGCGTGGTCGCGCAGCGACATGATCAGCAGCTTCGGGGACAGCGGCTTGCCGGTGTTCCAGGCGGGGCACTGCGACTGGCAGCGGCCGCACTCGGTGCAGGTGGAGAAGTCGAGGATGCCCTTCCAGGAGAACTGCTCGACCTGGGAGACGCCGAAGACGTCGTCCTCGCCCGGCTCCTCGAAGTCGATCTCCTTGCCGCCGCTGGTCATAGGCTGCAGCGCGCCGAGCGCGGTCGCGCCGTCCGCGTTCCGCTTGAACCAGATGTTCGGGAAGCCGAGGAAGCGGTGCCAGGCGACACCCATGTTGGTGTTGAGCGAGACCACGATCATCCAGATCAGCGAGACGCCGATCTTGACCATCGCGGTGAAGTAGATGGCGTTCTGGAGGGTGCCGAGCGAGAGGTTCTTGAAGGCCAGCACCAGCGGGTACGAGGCGAAGTACGAGGCCTCGTACGAGTCCACGTGGTGGATGGCGCCCTCAAGGCCGCGCAGGGTGAGGATCGCGAGGCCGATGGTGAGGATGACGTACTCGACGAAGTACGCCTGCCAGGCCTTCGAGCCGGCGAAGCGCGACTTGCGGCCGGCCCGCGAGGGCAGCGACAGCAGGCGGATGGCGATCAGCACGGCGATGCCGAGGACCGTCATGACGCCGATGAACTCGATGTACAGCTCGAACGGCAGGAAGTCGCCGACGATGGGCAGGACCCAGTCGGCCTGGAAGAGCTGCCCGTACGCCTGCAGCAGCGTCGGAGGCAGCGTCAGGAAGCCGATCGCGACGAACCAGTGCGCGAAGCCGACGATGCCCCAGCGGTTCATCCGGCTGTGGCCGAGGAACTCCCGGACCAGGGTGAGCGTGCGTGCCTTCGGGTCGTCCGTACGGCTGCCTGCCGGTACGGGCTGTCCGAGCTTCACGAACCGGTAGATCTGCGCCACGGCTCGGGCGAGCAGCGCGACACCGACCACGGTCAGGACCAGCGACACGATGATCGCGGCGAGTTGCATGGGGAGGGCTCCTCGGCGGGGATTACTGGGCGGTAACTTATTGTGTCAAGGTTTGAGGTTACCCATTCCCGGCGCCGCAATGTAGCTGGGCAGGCGGTGATCTGTGTCGCTCAGGCATGCCTGTGTCGACGGGCCGCCCCAGGGGTTTGGGCCAGGATCGCGAGATCCATCCCCAGCCAGTGTCTCTCCACATAGTGCCGGTCCAGCAGGGCCATCTCCTCCCAGGGGAGCCCGGACCGCGCACTGACCTGCCACAAGCCGGTGATCCCGGGCCGTACGAGGAGCCGGTCGGCCCGGTCCGTACGCGCCTCCGGACGCGGCCCGACCAGCGACATCTCGCCGCGCAGCACGTTCAGCAGCTGCGGCATCCCGTCCAGGGCGCACCGCTCCACGGCCGCGCCGAGCCGGCCCGTCGCGTCCGTGCGCAGCCGCCAGGTCCGAAACGGCCGCCCGGCCAGTCCTGCGGCCGGTGCCCGTACGAAGACCTGCCCGCCCTGGGTCGCGTACAGCAGGGCGGCGACGACCAGCAGCGGCACGGCGAACAGCCCGAGCAGCGCCGTGGCCCCGAGGAGGTCGACCACCCGCTTCGCGGACGTGTCCGGCCGGCGGAGCAGGGGCGCGGATCGCCGTCGCGCGAGGCGCCGGACCGGGGGGAGCGTGGGCGGCGGCAGCGGCATGGGGGCACCCTGCATGCGCCTTCGGCGGTTTGCGCGGTGCCGCGCAGCGGAGGGGGTGAGCATCGCCCGCTCGGCCCCGCGCCGCGGGGGTCGGCGGGCTGCCGGCCGGTCGGCTTCGAGCGCTCCTGGAGCGGCTTCCGGGCTGTCGGCCCGCCCTGACGGGCGGGACGTTTTCGCAGGTGGAGCGCTTGGTCTTGCGCGCTCAGGGGCTGCGCGGGTCCGTCCGGGCACCGCGCGTGAGCGTAAGTCCGGGATAAAAGTTGAGTCGCCTACGCTCACCTCTGTTGACGCGCGCGCAGCCATGCGGCATGGTTGAGTCCGTTCCACTCAAGTCAGCTGGAGGAAATCAAAATGGCACGTGCGGTCGGCATCGACCTGGGCACCACTAACTCCGTCGTCAGCGTTCTCGAAGGCGGCGAGCCCACCGTCATCACCAACGCCGAGGGCGCCAGGACCACGCCGTCCGTCGTCGCCTTCGCCAAGAACGGCGAGGTCCTCGTCGGCGAGGTGGCCAAGCGCCAGGCGGTCACGAACGTGGACCGGACCATCCGCTCCGTCAAGCGCCACATGGGCACTGACTGGAAGATCAACCTGGATGGCAAGGACTTCAACCCGCAGCAGATGAGCGCCTTCATCCTGCAGAAGCTGAAGCGCGACGCCGAGGCCTACCTGGGTGAGAAGGTCACGGACGCGGTCATCACCGTCCCGGCCTACTTCAACGACTCGGAGCGTCAGGCGACGAAGGAGGCCGGCGAGATCGCGGGCCTGAACGTCCTGCGCATCGTCAACGAGCCGACGGCCGCCGCCCTGGCCTACGGCCTCGACAAGGACGACCAGACCATTCTCGTCTTCGACCTCGGTGGCGGCACCTTCGACGTGTCGCTCCTTGAGATCGGCGACGGCGTCGTCGAGGTCAAGGCCACCAACGGTGACAACCACCTCGGTGGTGACGACTGGGACCAGCGCGTCGTCGAGTACCTGGTGAAGCAGTTCCAGAACGGCCACGGCGTCGACCTGTCCAAGGACAAGATGGCGCTCCAGCGTCTGCGCGAGGCCGCCGAGAAGGCGAAGATCGAGCTGTCCTCCTCCACGGAGACCACGATCAACCTGCCCTACATCACGGCTTCCGCCGAGGGCCCGCTGCACCTGGACGAGAAGCTCACGCGC
This sequence comes from Streptomyces sp. NPDC097981, assembly GCF_040302565.1. NCBI lineage: Bacteria > Bacillati > Actinomycetota > Actinomycetes > Kitasatosporales > Streptomycetaceae > Streptomyces > Streptomyces sp. NPDC097981. Next base: position 3,494 of record NZ_JBEORW010000100.1, on the reverse strand, counting down.
GCCCAGTTCCAGCAGCTGACCGCGGACCTGCTGGAGCGCTGCAAGACCCCGTTCCACAACGTCATCAAGGACGCGGGCATCAACCTGTCCGAGATCGACCACGTGGTCCTGGTCGGCGGCTCCACCCGCATGCCGGCCGTCGCCGAGCTCGTCAAGGAGCTGACCGGCGGTCAGGACGCCAACAAGGGCGTCAACCCGGACGAGGTCGTCGCCATCGGCGCCACCCTCCAGGCCGGTGTCCTCAAGGGTGAGGTCAAGGACGTCCTGCTCCTCGACGTGACCCCGCTGTCCCTCGGCATCGAGACCAAGGGCGGCATCATGACCAAGCTCATCGAGCGCAACACCACGATCCCGACCAAGCGGTCCGAGATCTTCACGACGGCCGAGGACAACCAGCCGTCCGTGCAGATCCAGGTCTACCAGGGTGAGCGCGAGATCGCGGCGTACAACAAGAAGCTCGGCATGTTCGAGCTGACCGGCCTGCCGCCGGCGCCGCGTGGCGTCCCGCAGATCGAGGTCTCCTTCGACATCGACGCGAACGGCATCATGCACGTCACGGCCAAGGACCTCGGCACGGGCAAGGAGCAGAAGATGACCGTCACCGGCGGCTCTTCGCTCGGCAAGGACGAGGTCGACCGCATGCGCCAGGAGGCGGAGCAGTACGCGGACGAGGACCTCCGCCGCAAGGAGGCGGCCGAGTCCCGCAACCAGGGCGAGCAGCTCGTCTACCAGACGGAGAAGTTCGTCAAGGACAACGAGGACAAGGTCCCGGCCGACGTCAAGACCGAGGTCGAGGCCGCCGTCACCGAGCTGAAGGACAAGCTCAAGGGCGAGGACACCGCCGAGATCCGCACCGCGACCGAGAAGCTCGCCGCGGTCAGCCAGAAGCTCGGCCAGGCCATCTACGCCGACGCGCAGGCCGGCCAGGCGGCCGCCGGCGCCCCCGGCGCCGAGCAGGCCAAGGCCGACGACGACGTCGTCGACGCCGAGATCGTCGACGACGAGAAGCCGAAGGGCGGCACTGCCTGATGTCGGAGGAGACCCCGGGTTTCGAGGAGAAGCCCGAAGTCCCCACCGGCGCCACGGCTGACGACGCCGCCGAGCCGAAGGCCGCAGCTTCCTCCAAGGAGGAGGCCGCGGCCCCGGCCGGGGACTCCGGAGCACCGTCCGCTCAGGAGACGGCTCTGCTGGCGCAGCTGGACCAGGCCCGTACGGCGCTCGGCGAGCGCACCGCGGACCTCCAGCGGCTCCAGGCGGAGTACCAGAACTACCGCCGCCGGGTGGAGCGGGACCGGATCGCCGTCAAGGAGATCGCGGTCGCGTCCCTCCTGACGGAGCTGCTCCCGACCCTGGACGACATCGGCCGGGCGCGGGACCATGGCGAGCTGGTCGGCGGCTTCAAGTCGGTGGCCGAATCGCTGGAGACCGCCGCGGCCAAGATGGGGCTGCAGCAGTTCGGCAAGGAGGGCGAGCCCTTCGACCCGACGATCCACGAGGCCCTGATGCACTCGTACGCGCCGGATGTCACCGAGACGACCTGCGTGGCGATCCTGCAGCCGGGGTACCGGATCGGCGAGCGTACGATCCGCCCCGCGCGGGTCGCGGTGGCCGAGCCCCAGCCGGGGGCGGCCCCCAAGTCCGAGTCCGCGGACGGCGACACGCCTTCGGACAAGGACGCGGATGCCCCCGACAAGGGCTGACGTCCGTCAGGCCGGGCACGTAGGAGTACGAGAGGAGGGACACCGGGGATGAGCACGAAGGACTTCGTCGAGAAGGACTACTACAAGGTCCTCGGTGTCCCGAAGGACGCCACCGAGGCCGAGATCAAGAAGGCGTACCGGAAGCTCGCGCGCGAGTTCCACCCGGACGCCAACAAGGGCGACGCCTCGGCCGAGGAGCGCTTCAAGGAGATCTCCGAGGCGAACGACATCCTCGGCGACGCCAAGAAGCGCAAGGAGTACGACGAGGCCCGCGCCCTGTTCGGCAACGGGGGCTTCCGCCCCGGTCCGGGCGGGGGCGGCTCGTTCAACTTCGACCTCGGCGACCTCTTCGGCGGCACCCAGCCGGGCGGCGCCGGCGGCGGTTTCGGCGGCGGCGGTCTGGGCGACGTCTTCGGCGGACTGTTCAACCGCGGCGGCGCGGGCCCCGGTACCCGTGTCCAGCCGCGCCGCGGCCAGGACATCGAGTCGGAGGTCACCCTCTCGTTCACGGAGGCGGTGGACGGGGCCACGGTCCCGCTGCGGATGTCCTCCCAGGCTCCCTGCAAGGCCTGTTCGGGCACCGGCGACAAGAACGGCACGCCGCGCGTGTGCCCGACCTGCGTCGGCACCGGCCAGGTCTCGCGGGGCAGCGGCGGCGGCTTCTCGCTGACCGACCCCTGCGCGGACTGCAAGGGCCGCGGCCTGATCGCGGAGACCCCCTGCGACGTCTGCAAGGGCAGCGGTCGCGCCAAGTCGTCGCGCACCATGCAGGTCCGGATCCCGGCGGGCGTCTCCGACGGCCAGCGGATCCGGCTGCGCGGCAAGGGCGCGCCGGGCGAGCGCGGCGGCCCCGCCGGCGACCTGTACGTGGTCGTCCACGTGGGCGACCACCCGGTGTTCGGCCGCAAGGGCGACAACCTGACCGTCACCGTCCCGGTGACGATCGCCGAGGCCGCCCTGGGCGCCGACATCAAGGTCCCGACCCTGAACGGCCCCTCGGTGACGCTGAAGCTCCCGCCGGGCACCCCCAGCGGCCGCACCATGCGGGCCCGCGGCAAGGGGGCGGTCCGCAAGGACGGCACCCGCGGGGACCTGCTGGTGACGGTGGAGGTCGCTGTTCCGGCCTCTCTGTCGGACAAGGCCCGTGAGGCGCTGGAGATGTACCGCGACGCGACGGAGTCGGAGGACCCGCGCGCCGTGCTGTTCGAGTCCGCGAAGGGAGCATGACATGGACGGCCGCCGACGACAGCCCCGTTTCGGTAGCGGGGCGTACGAGCTGACCGACGAGACCCCGGTCTACGTGATCTCGGTGGCCGCCCAGCTCTCGGGCCTGCACCCGCAGACCCTGCGCCAGTACGACCGGCTCGGCCTGGTCTCCCCGGACCGGACGGCCGGCCGCGGCCGGCGCTACTCGGCCCGCGACATCGAACTGCTCCGCACGGTGCAGGCGCTGTCCCAGGACGAGGGCATCAACCTGGCCGGGATCAAGCGGATCATCGAACTGGAGAACCAGGTCGCGGCGCTCCAGCAGCGCGTGGCCGAGCTCTCCGCGGCGGTGGACGGCGCGGCGGCCGTGCTCCAGCAGCGCGAGGCCCAGGTGCACGCCTCGTACCGGCGGGATCTGGTCAAGTACCAGCCGCCGGTGGCGGGCAACGCCCTGGTCGTCTGGCGCCCGGCGCCGAAGCGCCAGAGCGACTGACGCCGGCCGGCGCACGAACGCGTCGGCGCCGCCCGTGCCCACGTACCACGTTCGGTCCTCCGTCGTGTGCGCTCAGGACTTCCGGTGGCGCCCGG
>NZ_JBEORW010000099.1:0-10127 GCF_040302565.1 Streptomyces sp. NPDC097981 | reverse complement strand
CCCTTGTACGACGGCGACACGCTCGCCACGACAGGCCCCTCCCAACCACGACCAACCCGGAGATCATCTCACTCACCGGTCAACGTGACAGCACCCTCCTCGGCGATCCGGTGCAGCTTGGTCGCCTTCGGTCCACCCCCGCGTCGGCGGGGAGCACGGCAGTTGGATGCCGGTGGTCGAGGTGGCTTCCGGTCCACCCCCGCGTCGGCAGGCAGTGCTGGGGCACGATCAAACACGCGCCGGGCCTGGGCGGTCGACCCCCGCGTCGGTGGAAAGCACCCTCATGCCCACTCACGTGAGTGGGTCCGTTACGGCTCACCCCCGCGTCGGCGGGGACCACGTCCAGTGGGACCTGGACGACGGCCAGGAAGCCGGCCCACCCCCGCGCGGGTGGGGAGCGGTGGATTCCTTGAACCGCGGCCCCCGCTTGGCGGGGAGCACGCGCCGCCAAATGCACGGCGCGGCCTGGTCGTGCGGTTCACCCCCGCGTCGGCGGGCAGCACTGAGTCCAGCCGTACAGCGGGCGGATCGTCCGCGGTTCACCCCCGCGTCGGCGGGGACCACCGGCGGGTCCAGTCCACGGACCGGATGGCGCTCGGCTCGCCCCCGCGTCGGCGGGGAGCACAGGATCCGGTTCGGGTACGCACCAGGCGCGGTCCACCCCGCGTCGGCGGGGAGCACCCCATTGAACGCGCGGCCAGTTCCTGCTCAGCCGGTCCACCCCCGCGTCGGCGGGGAGCACGGTCAGCTCGTGGGGCGTGATATCCCTGGCGGCGGTTCACCCCCGCGTCGGCGGGGAGCACCCCGGGATCAGGACCCCGGCGGCGCGGAGCTGCGGTTCACCCCCGCGTCGGCGGGGAGCACAGATGGGTCTCGTCAAAGCAGACCCACGTTTCCGGTCCACCCCCGCGTCGGCGGGGAGCACAAGCCCAGCGGCACCGGCGGTGACGCCCTCACCGGTCCACCCCCGCGTCGGCGGGGACACCGGCACCGCACCGCAGGAGCGGCCGGGTGGAGCGGTCCACCCCCGCGTCGGCGGGGAGCACTCGCTGTTGCTGCCGCACTGCCGGGCGGCCACCGGTCCACCCCCGCGTCGGCGGGGAGCACAAGGCGTTGGCGCTGAAACTGGCGTACACGAGCGGTCCACCCCCGCGTCGGCGGGGAGCACCCGATCAAGCTCAACACCGTGTCCTTGGGTCTCGGTCCACCCCCGCGTCGGCGGGGAGCACGTGACGCTCCGGCGCATCACCAGGTCCAGCAGCGGTCCACCCCCGCGTCGGCGGGGAGCACTTGTCGAAGATCCAGCCGCCGAGGATGGGGTGCGGTCCACCCCCGCGTCGGCGGGGAGCACCCTTCCACGCGACCTGCGTCTACAACCAACCGCGGTCCACCCCCGCGTCGGCGGGGAGCACAGCCACCGCCGGGGCCGGGAGCGCTGTACTGGCGGTCCACCCCCGCGTCGGCGGGGACCACAAGTCCGCGGAGGCCGACCGCATCGCCGGCACCGGCTCATCCCCGCGTCGGCGGGACCACCAGCGCTACATCCTCGCTGCTTCGGAGTCGGCCAGCTCACTCTTGCGTCGGCGGGGACCACGTAGCCGTCGAGTGCTGCGCCGCGGGGCAGGCCGGTTCACCCCCACGTTGGCGGGGACACTAGCGCGTCAGGCCCTCCTCCTCGATCGACATCGGACCGCCCCAGCGCCAGCAGGGATCATGATCGCGCCACCGATCGGAGCGGCGGCGGACCCTGGTCCACCCCCGCGTCGGCAGGCACCAGGCAGTACATGTTCAGTTCTCAAGGTGCCGTAGAGGACGGTACTCCGTTGCGGGTGGAACGGGACTGACAAAGGTGCAAGGCAGTGGTCCGGCAACAGGAGAGACGGGGCGTCAGGGTGCGATGTGGGCCGCCAGGCATTGTCGTTTCACCAGGGAGTTCCGCGAGCAGCGGTGCTGAGCGAGGTGCCGGGGTCCCGGTGATTGGGCGGCGGATCTGGTGGGGGTGGCATCTGCCAAAGGTGATTCGCTTTTCACACGCCGGGAGTGCGCAAGGCATCTGAGGCTGGATAGATCCGTCGTTTTGACCTGATTCACCCTAGTCCCTTTTGGGAGGGTTAGTCAGTTGCCATGGGTGGGGTCACTGGACCTTATCGGGTGGCTCTGACAGTTCGTCTGGCTTGAGCCGTTCGGGTTGCACGGCCTTGCTGTTGGCTTCTAGCGTCGCTGGTCATGGGGCGATCGGGTCTGCCGCACGGTTGTCGGTGTGCCTGTGATCATGTGTGGGGGTGTGCGGTGGTGCCTGCTTGGAATGTGGTTGAGCGGCCCTGTCTGATGGTCCTCTTACGTGAGGACGCCCAGCCTGAGGAGCTGGAGTCTGTCCTGCCGGGTGCTCAGCCTGGAGACCGGGTTTGGGTCGGGTTACGCAGTGCCCTGCTGGGCGCTCACCTGATCGCGGACCTTGAGGTGATGAACCCTGCGGTCGAGTCGGTGCTGCGGAGGCTGCTGACTGCGCTGGCCGTTCGGATCGGCGGGCTGGACGTGGGCGGCCGCGAGGAGTGGGAGGAGCGGTTCGATGAGCTCTTGGCGGGTGGCAGATTTGATCCGGGGGCAGTGAATTCGTACTTCGACCGGTGGCTTCAGCGGTTCGATCTGTTTGATGGCCAGCGGCCGTTCATGCAGGATCCGCGGCTGGCAGATGAGTGTTCGCGTCAGGCGCCGCCGGGCCGGCTGGTGATGCCCCGGCCCTCGGGTGCGAACCAGCCGTGGCTGGACCGGACTCCCCAGGACGATCCCGTTCCTGCCGCGGAGGCTCTTGGGTGGCTTCTGGCGTGGCGCGGGTACGGGCCTTCCGGGCTGGGTGCGCAGCGCCATCACGCTGGTGTGGACTCGAAGAACATGAAAGCTGCGCCTTTGAGGGCGCTTGTGTCGTTCCATCCGCGGGGCGAGAGCCTGTTCGTGTCGCTGGTCTTGTCGTGCCCGCCTCCGTTGGGCGGAGAGGTATTGGGGAGCGATCTGGCTCCTTGGGAGCGGAGTGAGCTGGAGGATCCGCTGGTACCTGCGGCGGTCTCGGGTCCGGTGTCTTTGCTCGTGGGTCGTGCCACCCATCATGTGCTGCTCGCTGCGTCCGGGGATGGGGCGGAGGTGACCGGTTGCTGGGTGGCGTGGGGCAGCCGCGTGGACCTGCCGGCCGCACGGGATCCGTTTGTGATCGACCGGGCTAAAGGCGGCCCGGTGCGGGCGAGCTGGCGGCGGCAGTTGCTGCGGGATTTCGATGCGTTCCTTCATGCCCGGGATCCGGCCGCGGCGGGCATCAAGGGTCAGGTGCTGCCGGTCTGGCTGTCAGTGTTCGCGGATCTGCCTCCCGACGTGCTTGCCGCGCTGGCTGATGTGCGGGTGCGCGCGCTGGGTTGTCACCAGGAGAAACAGGACCGGGATGAGCAGTGGTTCGGGGTGACGACTCCGGCGAGCATTGCGCCGTTTTTGCCGTCACGGCACCCCGGGCGGGCTGCGCGGGTTGCCCAGTGCCGGTTGGGGGCCGAGCTGGCGGCCTCCGACATGGCCAAGGCGCTGCGTGGGGCGTGGAAAGAGCTGGCTCCCGGTGAGAAGGAGTGTGGCTGGGCGGATGCCGCGACGTCGGAGTTCTGGGATCGGGCTGACTCGATGTTCTGGTCGGCGATCGGCGAGGACGGTACTGGGTTGCCGGCCTTTCGGACTCTGGGCTTGGAGATCTTCGATTCGGTGACGCGGGAGGCAGCGTCGTCGCCTCAGGGATTGCTGCCCGTGGCGCGGGCGCGGTCGTCGTTTACCCACCCGCGTTCAGGAAGGAAGAAGTCGTGACCGCTGAAGTTTCGCCGGGGACGGTGGTTGTCCCGGGACAGATGTCGAGCCCGCCGGACCGCTATGAGCGGTTCATGGGGACGGTCCGCATGGCGTGTGCCACGCCGGGTGGGCGTGCTGACCTGCGGCAGGGGTTGGCCGATGGGCTGTCGTCTCCGTGGCAGATGTATGTGCATCTGCTGCCGGCCGGTGGAATTCCTGCCCGCTCGCAAACCCGGGAAGCGGAGTTCCCCTTCTTGCTGGTGGCAAGCCTGTATGCGGTGCATGATGCGCCGAATCCGCGGACCGAGCGTACGAATCCGCAGCCGGCGCCGAAGCGGGCCGACCGTCGCAAGAATTTGGGCTGGTCGTATGCCCGGGCGGCGTCGATCGGGGCGACGAGGCAGAAGGCGGCCGCCGGTGCTCTCTCGCAGATCGCACAGTTGGATCTTGAGGATCTGTACCGGGATCTGCCGGGTGCTGTGTCCCTGCTGCGTTCACAGCGTGTCCCGGTGCAGTGGCCGGTGCTGCTGCGTGATCTGACGCGCTGGTCCCAGTGGGCTGAGGACGTCCGTATCGAATGGGCTCGCGCCTTCTACGCCCCCGCCCCTACATCCGTTCGTACCAATGAGGAGACTTCGTCGTGACGCTCACGCCCGGCAGCCTGTACCTGGACGTCCACCTGATCCAGTCCTACCCGTACTCCAATTTGAACCGTGATCGGCAGGGCGCTCCGAAGTCCGCGCGGTATGGCGGGGTGATGCGGGCGCGGCAGTCGTCGCAGAACGGGAAGCGTCACACCCGGCGTGCTGTGGAGAACGCGACTGGTATCCGGGCGGTGCGCACGCGGGGTGTACCGAGGGCGGTTGCGGAGCGGCTCGGGCGTCGTGGCTGGGATGGGGAGGTTGCGCTGACGGCGGGGCAGATGCTGATCCTGGCTGCGGGGGTGAAGGGTCTCGGGATTGCCGACAGTCAGGGCACGAATGCGTTGCTGTTCCTGCCTGAGAGTGCGCTGGATCAGCTGGCTGATCTGGCAGACCAGCACCGTGTTGAGATCACGCAGGCGGCTTCCGATGCCGCTGCCGAGGCGGAGAAGGCCGCGAAGAAGGCGACGCGCAGGGTCAGCAACGATGGGCCGGATCCGGATCCGGATTTGGACGAGGCTGAGGAGCCGGTGCTGGGGGAGAGCAGCGTGCTGGCGAAGTACGCGGCGAAGATCCTTCCCAAGGCGGAGGTGCTGAAGATTCTGCAGTCGCGGAATGCGTCGGTCGCGGCGTTCGGGCGGATGCTCGCCAACGAGGCCGGGTCGACGGTCGACGGGGCGGTGCAGATGGCGCATGGGTTGAGCACCCACGCTGCGTCAACCCAGCTTGACTACTTCACAGCGGTCGATGACATCCTGCAAGACGAAGGTACGGAGACCGGCGCCGGTCACATGGGTGACAACCGGTACACGTCGGCGACGTTCTACCGGTACGCCTCGCTGAATGTGAGCGAGCTCGTGGGGAACCTCGACGGTGATACGGAGACGGGTCTGCAGGTGACGGCCGAGTTCCTGCGGGCGTTCGTCACCACGGTGCTGCCGGCGAAGGCTTCGGGGACGGCGCCGTTCACGGTGCCGCATCTGGTGTACGTCGCGCTGCGCTCGGACCGTCCCGTCAGCCTGGTCGGCGCTTACGAAAGCGCGGTACCTGACAGCACGAAGGGGTACGTGCCTGCATCGCTGGCCCGGCTGGACGAGCACGCGGCAGCTCACCACCGCTTCCTGGGCACGGATGGTCTGGTCACCCATGCGCACAGTGGGCTGGCCGGTGAGACGTTCGAAGCGTTGGGGGAGCGGATCGATGGTCTGGAGCAGCTGATCTCCCGCATGGTCGACACCGTGGCCAAGGAGCAGGTGTGAGCGGGTTGCTCCTGCACTTGTCGGGGCCGGTCCAATCCTGGGGGAGCGAGGCGGAGTTCGAGGTCCGCACCACGTACCGGTGGCCCACGAGGTCGGCACTTGCGGGTCTGTTCGCTTGCGCGCTGGGCCGGCCGCGCGGCAGTGACAACCGGGACTTGGAGGAGCTGCGGTACACGATCAGGGTGGACCGGCCCGGGCAGCGGGAGATGGACTTCCACACCGTCGGTGGTGGTTACCCCCGCCATCTGACACCCCCGACGGCGGAAGGAAAGTTCCGCAAGGCCGGTGAGGGAACCATCCTCACCCAGCGCTGGTACCTGACGGACGCGGCTTTCACCGTTGCCGTGACCGGCCCTGCCGCGGTCACCGAAATGGTGGGTAAGGCACTGCGCCGGCCCGTGTTCTCTCTCTATCTGGGCCGGCGGTCCTGCACGCCGGATACCCCGATCCTGCTGTTCGACCAGGTCGTGGACGCTGTCGCCGACCTGGACCGGCTTCCGGTTCACCGCGCCACATCCAGGCGAGGGCCCCGACAGGCAGTGACCTTCATCTATGACACCGCGCCTGAACCCGGGGCTCTGCCCGATGGGGAGGTCCGCGACATTCCGGCAGGCGGGACGCGCAGCGCGTTCAGCCGCCGTCCGATGTGGGAGCGGCAGCGTGAACTGCCGGGAGCCCCAGACAGCGGCCTTGGAACGCAGTGGATCAACGCACTCACCGCATACAGGCAGGAGGTGACAGCATGAGCATCGTGCCGCAAGCACTGACCGAGAGCGTGCACCTGGCGCAGCTGCGGCTGGAGGAACGCAGCCGGGAGGTTCATCGGGACCTCACCGATGCCACCAGCCTCCACAACCGGGTTCAGGCATTGTTCCCCGACAATCTCGGCCCGCAGCCCCGGGCGGCGACGAACACCCTCTTCCGCGTCGAACGGGAGCAGGACGGACCCATTCTGCTGATCCAGTCGACGCTGCCCATCAACCGGAACGGTCTGCCGGCCGGATACGCCCGGGACATCGCCTACCGTGACCTCGGCCCGCTCCTGGAATGGGGCAGGGAGGGGCGGGTGGTGAGGTATCGCATCGACGCCCATCCGTCGATGAGCCAGTCGGTGCCGGGACAACGAGGAAAGCGGATCCCGCTGCGGGGTGAGGAAGCGCTCCAGTGGTGGGAGCGGCAGGCCATGAAAGCCGGCCTGGAAAACCAGCTCGCCCTGGACATCCCCCAGAGCGATGTCCGCGCAAGGCGCGGTGCGGCCAAGCCGGTCCGCTACTCCGTCATTCGCTTCGAGGGCGTCGCGCGCGTCACGGACCCGGCTGCGCTGAGGGCGGCGATCACGTCGGGGATCGGCCGGGGGAGGGCATACGGCCTGGGGCTGCTGTCGATCGCCCCGTACCGGAGCTGAATCACCGCTCTTCTCCTGCTGTGGTGGCCACGCCCCGCTCGCGAGGCCACCACCCCGTCCCAGACATTGGAGTTACCAGAGTGGCGGTGCCGTTCGAACCACGGCTGTGGGCCAAGGCCCGTGGTCTGACCCATCCCTATCCTGCTGGTTGTCATGCGATCGACGCCGCGGTCATGGCCGGCGCGCTGTGGGATCGCTACCTCACCCGGCGTCAGCGGCACGTGATATCCGACGGCTGGGGGCTTACGGACCAGGAAGCGCGCCTGTTCGTCGTCACACTCGCTGGCCTACACGACCTGGGGAAAATCACTCCTGGGTTCCAAGCCTGCGCCCCTGAAGCGGACCAGGTCACGGGCCTGCCCGGCTACGAGCCTGCCCCGACCGGCAGCAGGTCACCCAGCCACCAGAGGGCAGCCCACCTCACACTCCCGGAATTACTCCACCGCATACACGGCATGCCTTTGAACGGCCGCCCCACCCGAACGGCCGCCCACCAGATCGGCCAGCTGATCAGCGGCCACCACGGCACCTACGCCCCAGCTCTCTCCCACCAGGGCAGCGAACTCACCTGCCCCCTCGGCGCGGTACCCGCTCTGGGGGACAAGGACTGGGACCAGCAACGTGAAAACCTGGTCCGTCTCATTCACAGTCTCTTCGGTACTCCCGCACTGCCCACCCGCCCAGCCAACGGGCCCGCCGCCACAGTCACCACCGGCCTGATCGTCCTCGCCGACTGGCTCGTGTCCCAGATCCACTGGGTCCAAGCACGCCAGCGCCGCTGGGACCGAGACCCCGCCGGCAACTGGGAGACACACGCTCGCCGCGCACGCCGAGCCGCGCCAGCAGCACTGCGCCAAGCGCAGCTCACCCCGCCCACGTGGCGGCGAACACGTACGTTCGAAGGCCTTTTCCCTCATTTGCGCGGCAGGCACCTCCACCCTGTCCAGGACAGCCTCGCCGCCCACCTCCCCACCCTCGCCCGCGGCGGCCCCGGGCTCCTCCTGATCACCGCGCCCCCCGGTGAAGGGAAGACCGAAGCGGCCCTCTATGCCGAGCGCGTCATGGGACCCGCCGCCGGCACCAACGGGCTCGCATTCCTGCTCCCCACCATGGCCACCACCGACGCAATGTGGGCGCGAGTCCGCGCTCACGCCCGAGCGAACTGCCGCACCCCACCACCCGTCACTCTCCTGCACTCGATGGCCTGGCTCGACGCCGCATACACACCCAACGACCTGAACACGGCCACCTGCGACCCAGACACCGTCGCCGAATGGCTCCGCGGCCGTCACCGCGGTCTCCTCGCCGGCATCGCTGTCGGAACCTGGGATCAGGCCGTACTCAGCGTTCTCCCACACCGATACATGGCCATGCGCTGGCTGGGCCTGTCCGGGAAAACCATCGTCATCGACGAAGTCCACGCCTACGACGCCCACGGCCACGCCCTCACCCTGCGACTCCTGCAATGGCTGGGCGCCCTGGGAGCACCCGTCATCCTGCTCTCCGCCACACTCACCGGGGAAAGCGCAGCAGCCCTCGTCCACGCCTACCGCCACGGCGCCGGCCACAGCGACGCACCCGCTCTCACACCCAGCTACCCCGGCTGGACGTACACCAGCGGGTCTAGCGGCACCATCACCACATCCGACTCCCTGGAATCACACCGCGCACACCGGCTCACCATCAACATCCGCCGTGGCCAACACACACACGATCCCAAGGTGGAAGGCGGGAGAGCACACGCCCTGCTCCGTCTCCTGGCCCCCCTCCAAGAAACCGACAGCGGCTGCGCACTCATCGTCTGCAACACCGTCGCCGACGCCCAGGCCACCCACGACCTCCTCACCACCACCTGGAACACCGCCAGCTCCCGCCCACCCCTGGTACGGCTCCTCCACGCCCGCATGCCCGCGCGGCAGCGGACCGCGATTACGCGAAGACTCCAACGCTGGACCGGCCCCCACGGCAAACGTCCCGACCGTCCATTCGTAGTAGTCAGCACCCAAGTCGCCGAGCAGTCCCTCGACGTCGATTTCGACCTCGTCATCAGCGATCTCGCGCCACTGGCCCTCCTCCAGCAACGTGCCGGACGCTGCCACCGCCACCCCCGAAATGACCGACCCACATGGGCTCCCACAGGACACCCCCGCCTGGCCGTTCTCACCCCCACCGGCCAGCTCCCACCCCGGCACTGGGGCAACGTCTACACGACCTCCGTCTTGCGCCGCACTCGTGAACTCCTGACCTCACGCGACGAGCTGACCATCGCCGTCCCCGGGGACGTCCAGCACCTCATCGACCAGGTCTACGGCCCCGAGTTCGCAGCCGAAGACGACATGACACGCATCGCCGAGGACGCCCAGCGGACAGCCACCGCCCACCTCACCGCGATCGGTCCACCCGCATCGATACGGGACCTCCATCCCCTCACCAACACCGACGAAGCCCCCGACACGATCGCCACCCGCCTCGGAGCCGACAGCATCCGGATTCTGCCCACCTACACCACCCCCGACGGCCGCCACTGGCTGCACCCCACCCACCACACCCCACGCACCGCCCTCCCCCAAAACATCGACCCCCAAGACCGGCCCACCATCCGCCGACTCATGAACGCGACCATCCCCATCAACAGCCAATGGCTCAGCCCCACCCTCACCACCCGCCCCATCGAATGGTCCACCGTTCCTGGTCTGCGCAACATTGCTTTGCTTCCCCAAGCCGTCACGCGCGCCACCATCCAGCCATACCGACATAACGGAAAAGCAATCGCTCTCGACCTTCAGAAAGGCATCATCCGTACCTGAAACAGGCAGCTGGGGTCAGTCCTGGAAACCCCAACAGGATGCTCTGACGGCGGTCTCCGTAAGCGGTTCTGATCCACTTCTTGTGGTCCGATCGCGGAGCGTCGCGGCCGTCAGTCCGCGAGGAGGATCTGTCGGCGGAGGAGGTCGAAGCCGGCCCGGCCGTACCCGTCCCTCTTGATCCGCTTGACCCTGTTGACGT
>NZ_JBEORW010000098.1:0-10249 GCF_040302565.1 Streptomyces sp. NPDC097981 | reverse complement strand
GCAGCCGGATCCCGCAGGAACGCCTCCAGCATCGACGGCACGAAGTGCACCGTCGACACACCCTCCTCACACACCAGCGAAGCCACATACCCCGGGTCACGATGACCACCAGGACGCGCCACGACCAGCGACGCACCCTCCAGCAACGGCCAGAAGAACTCCCACACCGACACGTCAAACCCGAACGGCGTCTTCTGCAACACCCGCTCACCAGACACCAGCCCATACCGGGACTGCATCCACCCAAGCCGGTTCACGATGCCCGCATGGGACACCACAACACCCTTCGGACGACCCGTCGAACCCGACGTGAACAGCACATACGCCGGATGCCCAGGCAGCACCTCACCCCGCTCCGCGCCCGAGAACACACCACCCGAAACCCCCGCCAGCGCCGCAACCGTCGCCTGGTCATCCAGCACCACCACAGCCGTGCCCTCAGGCAGCACACCCGCCAGCACACCCGAGGTCACCACACACGCCGCACCCGAGTCCGCCAGCATGAACCCCACACGCTCCGACGGCAGATCAGGGTCGACCGGCACATACGCGCCACCCGCCTTCACCACCGCCAGGAGAGACACAACCAGGTCGACACCACGCTCCAGGCACACCCCGACCACGGACTCCGCACCCACACCACGGCCGATCAGCACCCGCGCCAGACGGTTCGCACGCTCATCCAACTCCGCATACGACACCTCCACACCCTCAAACACCACAGCGACCGCATGCGGAGACCGCGCCACCTGAGCCTCGAACAACCCACCCAGCGACCCCACCGGCAACTCAACCGCCGTGTCATTCCACCCCGACACCAGCTCATGCCGCTCAGCCTCATCGAGGAGGTCGGCCCGGCCTACGAGTTCCTCGGGCGACGCCGTGCCGAGCCAATTCACCACGTGCAGGAAGCGTCGAAGTACATCGGAGACCGATGCCGGGTCGTGGACGTCCGGGTTCGCATCGACGTTGATCTGCAGGCCGGACCGGTCGTAGACGTCGATCCGGACGCCGTCGACGGGGCCGGTGGAGAGGTTGCGCGCGGTGGCGGGGGCATCGCCGAACTGGAGGTCGTAGTCGAACGACATGACGTTGATGTGCAGCCCGCACAGGACGCGGTCGACCATCTTCAGGTCGCGGAGGATTTCCTCGTGGCGGTACCGCTGGTGGCGCAGGCCCTCGCGGACCGCGCGAGAGGTCTGGCGGACGGCGTCCGCGACCGTGGTCCGCGGGTCGATCGTCAGGCGGAGCGGGATGATGTTGGAGGTCATGCCGGGGATTCCGGCTTCCCGGTGTCCCGCCCGGCCGCGCACGGGCACGCCGATCACGACCTCCCGCGCGCCGGTGACGCGGTGTTCGTACAGGGCCGCGGCGGTGATCAGCAGCCCGGTCATGTTGGTCTTCAGGCGCCGCGCGGCCGTCTTGAGGGCGGCGGCTCCCTGGGTGCCGATGCCGTCGGTGTACCGGGTCGGGGCGATCTTGGCCCGGCGGGCACGGCCGGCGTTGCCGGTGAGGGTCTCCTGCGACAGGTCCGAGAGGACGGCGTTCCAGTACTGGCGGTCCTGTTCGGTCTCGGAGGAGTTCCGGTAGGCGTGGTCGGCATCGAGCAGTACGGACACCGGCTCCAGGGCGCCGGCCTCAAGGGCGCGGCCTTCCAGGAGCGCGTTGTAGATCTCGGCGCCGCGGGTGGCGAGCACCATTCCGCCCAGACCGTCCATCACCAGGTGGTGGACGCGGGTGTACCAGAAGTAGAGATCGTCGCCGAGCTTGATGATCGCGTTGGTGGACAGCGGGGCGCCCACGAGGTCCACCGGGCGGCGCAGGTCGGCGCGCATCCAGTCCTCGGCGGCCGTGCGCGGGTCGGCGTCGGCGCTCACGTCGACGACGTCGACGGGGTAGTCCCGCTCGTCGTGCACGTACTGCCAGGGCGTTCCGTCGACCAGGCGGACGCGCAGGCGCAGGCTCTCGGCCTCGCGCAGCCTGCGCCGCGCGGCCTCCACCAGCAGTTCGGGATCGGCCGCGCCCCTGATCTCCAAGTATTCGGCGATGCTGAATCCCCGATTGTCCGGCGCGAGCTGCTGTGCGTACCAGACCGCGAGCTGTCCGGCCATCAGTTCCCGGAGTTCGCCCTCAGACGCAGCCATCCCCGCACACTCCAATCGGTTCGAGTCATCGACTGGAACAGCAGGGCCCGCCGCCTTCAGGGCATGCCGCATTACCGCCCAGCTCTCTGGATCAAAGCTGTGACCTGGTGGTTCACGCTTCTTGGGCGATCTGGGCCGATACGGCCGGCAGATCACATGTCTCCCGAGCGGCGATCGTCGCCGTGCTCAGGGCAGTTCTCATCGCAGCGGATACCCGGGACCGGCCACTGCCGATCCCGGGTCCGCCGTGCTACCGCTAACTGCTTCGCTACAGGTACCAACGGTTGCGCCATCGGTACTAGTCGTGTTACGGGTACTACTTGGCCTGCATGGCGTCGATCAGGCTCTTGGGGCGCATGTCGGTCCAGTTCTGCTCGATGTGATCGAGGCACTCCTGGCGTCCGGCCTCCCCGAAAACCTTGTTCCAGCCTTCCGGTACGTCGACGAACACAGGCCAGAGCGAGTGCTGACCCTCATCGTTAACCAGGACCAGGTAGTTGGCATCGGGGTCGTCGAACGGATTCGTCATCACGTTGTCCTCTCTGGGCAATGACATTGACGCATTTTCAGTGGCTCTCACCAGCGCAATTTCCTTCGGACGGTGCGCACATGGCGACATAAGGCCGAATCGGTTGGCTGCGGTGGTGATTCACTATGACCCAGGCCGGCGCAGTTGCTCAATGCTCCGGGCCCCGGTTCCGGAGGGACCGCCGGGAAGCCTCCGACCTGCGGCTCCTTCCCCATGAGCGGGAGACTCGGCACGGCGGGGCACACAGTTCAACTGCGCTGTCGCCGCAGTTGGACACCCGCTCCGGGGTGGCCGTCGGGTCCCGCCCGGTGTAGCAACGTCGCGCTTATCGCACGATGTTGACGCCTTGGCAAGGCGTGTGCCCCCGTGAAACCCTCCTAGTGGAATGCCCATCCGCTCCGCCCTTGAGAAGCACGAACGGGCTTGAAGCCGCATACCTCCATCGACTCTGATGCGTCGTATACCTATCGCATTCCTGCTCTTGTAATCCAGAAGACTTGTGAGGCATCCGCATGCGCAGTGAGACGGCCGATCAGCCGCCGGAGATCAATCTGGTGGATCCCACGCTCTATTCGGATGGCGACCCGTTCGTGCAGTGGCGATGGCTCCGCGCCAACGAACCCATGTACTGGCACCCACCCACGGATCTGCCGGGATTCTGGGCGCTCACCAGGTACGACGACATCCGCGCGGCGTACCGCGACTCGGAGACCTTCAGCTCGGCCCAGGGAATCCTCCTGCGGCCGGCGGACCACGGGGCCGACCCGGGCGGCGGTCGCACGCTGGCCCTCACCGACGCGCCCCGGCACGGGCAGCTCCGCGGACTGGTCGACAAGTGGTTCGCGGTCCGGTCGGTGCGCGCCATCGAGGCGGAGATGCAGGACGTCGCGCGCGGCGTGATCGACGAGGCCCTGGAGCGGGGCAGCTGCGATTTTGTGGCGGACATCGCCGCGCGCGTGCCCCTGTACGTGATCTGCAAGATGATGGGCGTTCCGCAGTCCGACTGGGACCGCCTCTACACGCTGACGAGCCAGGCGTTCGGCGCCGGGGACGCGGCCACCCGCAGGTACGCCCACCTCGACATCCTCGGATACTTCGAGGAACTCCAGGAGGAGAAGGCGGACGATCCGGCCGACGACCTGGTGAGCGTGCTGGCGACGGCGAGCGTGGACGGGAAGCCGCTGAGCGCCGAGGACATCATCCTCAACTGCAACAACCTGCTCGTCGGGGGCACCGAGAACACACGGATCGCCGCGGCCGGCGGCATGTTCGCCCTCCTGGAGCACCCCGAGCAGTGGCAGCGCCTCTCCGAGGACCAGTCGCTCCTGCCGGCGGCCGTCGAGGAGATCCTGCGCTGGACCTCCACCGCCACGCACATCATGCGCACCGCGGTGCGCCCGGCGGAGATCCACGGCCGCCGCGTGGAGGTCGGCGACCGGGTGACCTTCTGGCTGCCCTCGGCCAACCGCGACGAGACGATCTTCGATGACCCCGACCGGTTCGACATCACCCGCCAGCCGAACCGTCACCTGTCGCTGGGATACGGCGAGCATTTCTGCCTCGGCAGTATGCTGGCGCGGGTTGAACTGAGGCTTCTGTACAGGGAGTTGCTGTCCCGCTCGATCGGTGTCGAACTCGACGGGCAGCCGAAGCTGCTGGACTCGATCGTCGTCAACGGACCGGAGCTCATGCCGGTGAAACTGATCGCTCCGTAGCCGCTGGATACGCGACCGCCCCGGCTCCCCGTGGGGAGCCGGGGCGGTCGTGCCCAACGCCGGGATCAGCGGACACCGGGACCGGTGTCACCTGGCTCCGGCGCGGTCCTTGTCCTGGCGCATGGTCTCGAACTGCTTCTCCCAGGCGGAGTGCTTGTCCTTGGCGTCCCGGACGAACGGCGTACTGGCGATGTACTTGAGCGCCAGCCGGTTGAGGATCGCGTACGGGAACTTCAGCGGGCGGACGATGTCCATGAACAGGACCACCCGGTCCTTGTCGGTCTCGTTCCAGGCTTCGTGCGGGAAGGTGTCGTCGAACACCATGCTCCGGCCCTCCTCCCAGTGGGCCGTCTCACCCCCCACGCGAATGCCGCAGGCGTCCTGCGGGTCGGGGATCTTCAGCGCCAGGTGGTAGCGCAGTACGCCCTTGTAGGGGCCACGGTGCTCGTGCAGCCGCTTGCCCGGGCCGAGGATCGAGAAGAAGGCCGTGGACAGGCCGTCGACGTTCTTCAGCAGCTCGATCGTGCGCGGGCAGCGCTCGCGATTGGTCTCGAAGTCGATGCCGTACCCGGCGAAGAAGTACGTCTTCCACTGGTCGTCCTGGGTCAGGCTGCGCTGTGCGAGGGAGATGTCCTGGAAGTTGGGCAGCTCGTCCCGGTGCACCAGCAGCTCGTCCAGCTCCCGGCGGATGTCGCGCCAGTTCTCCTCCAGGACCTTGGCCCACGGGAAGGTGTCGTCGGGGAAGAACGGCTTGTCGCCGACGGGCGACGTCGCCGCCATGCGCCGCTCCAGCCAGGTGATCGATTTCCAGATGCGCCTCGTCGCGAACTGGCCGACGCGGACCCGCACGTTGGGCACGGTACCTCCATGATTCAATCGTGGTCCCGACGGCGGGGTTCGCTGGAACTCCCGCCCGCCGCCGGGCTGCGGTGGGACTGCGTGGGGACGTCGAACGCGGCGGTCGGCCGACCGGCCGGGGCTACCCGCCGGAAGGCTTCGCGCCCGAGCCGGCCGAGTCACCCGATCCGGTGGAGCCGGCCGACGCCGCGGAGAAGCGGCCGACCTTCTCGATCACATCGGGGCTGTAGAGGCGCACTGACTGCTGGAGCGCGAACTCGGCCATGTACGCGCGGAAGGCGTCGGGCGATTCCTCGGCGAGGTTGAGCATCCGCCGGTTGGCGAGCACCGAGGAACCCTGAAGGCGTTCGACGGCGCTTTCGACGGCGGCGTCCAGACCGCTCTGGTCATGGACCTCGTCGACGAGCAGCCGGGCGTCCGGTTCGCTCGCGAAGATCCGCCGGCCCTCCAGGATGATCTGCCGGGACGCCCGGGGCCCCACGGACCGGGTCAGCCGGTAGTTGGAAGCGCCTGGAATGATCCCTTCCTGGGCGGCAGGAAGGCTGAGATAGGCGTCTGCGGCCGCGATCACGTGGTCGAAGGCGAGCAGCAGCTGGCAGCCGCCGCCGATCGCGAAGGTGTCCACCACAGCGACCCACGGCTTCTCCACGGTGCGGGACCGCCAGGCCGTGGTGTCGTCGTCCGTCAGGACGCCCCTCACCAGTTTGTGGATGTAGCCGAGCTCGCGGCGCAGCAGGAAATCAGTCAGGGAGATGCCGCCGCCATGCAGCGTCTTCAGGTTGATGCCGGCACTGAAGACACGCTTGCCCCGGTAGCGCGGGTGGGTCATCTCCCCGCCGCGCACCAGGCCGACCTCCACGGCAGGGTCTAGGAGGACGAGGTCGACGGCGGTCTCCATGTCGTCGACCTGCTGATTGTCCTCCGCGTTCAGCGAGTCCTCGCGGCACAGGGTCAGCCGGGCCACGGCGCCGGTGCGTTCCAGCCTGACTGAGGCCAGATCGACCCTGCCCGTTTCCCGGAACTCCGGGAGCAGGGCGAGGGCGCGCGGTGTCGGGCGCAGCATCGCGTCGAGCAGGTGCGGGCCCGCCGTCGACGAGCCCAGGACGTGCCGGAAGAAGATGCCCTGGTCGACTTCACGGCCCTCCTTGTGGGCCTGCGGCAGCGCACGCTCTGCGGTGAGCTGCTCGTCGGTCGGCACCAGCCCGGGGAAAGCCGCTGCCGCGGCCCGGGCCAGCTCGGCCACCCTTAGGCTACGGGTGCGG
The DNA here is from genome assembly GCF_040302565.1 of Streptomyces sp. NPDC097981. Classification (NCBI taxonomy): domain Bacteria; kingdom Bacillati; phylum Actinomycetota; class Actinomycetes; order Kitasatosporales; family Streptomycetaceae; genus Streptomyces; species Streptomyces sp. NPDC097981. The sequence continues at coordinate 3,741 of NZ_JBEORW010000098.1, read as the reverse complement.
CCCTCCGTCAGCTCGTCGTAGACGGCATCCGTGTGCACGTCCATGAACGCGGAACGCAGCGCCCGGGTGGCGTTGAGCGCCGCCAGAGCGGTGGCGCGCTGCTCGGGGGAGCGGTGTTCCGCGGCGGGCAGCGCTTCCAGCAGGTCGTCGGTGCGTTTCGCCGCATGGGTGACCGCCGTACGGGCCCGGCCGAGATCCGCGCGCACGGTGCGCACATCCTCGTCCGGCCTGGACGTCGTGTCCGCGGCCGTCATGCCGCTGCCGCGGAGGCGGCCCGTCGCAGGGTGCGGTCGCAGGCCGCCAGGTGGACCCCGAGCGCCTCCTCGAAACCGGTGGTGGTGGCGTCGAGCATCAGCTGACGTCGGATCGCCAGTTCGCTGCCCTGGACGGCGCCCGTCCGTTCGGCGGTCCGCGTCAGGGAGTCGGCCACGTCTTCGGTCACCTCATCGACCAGGTGCATGCTGAGCGCGTCGGCGGCCTCGATGGGGGTGCCGAACAGCACTGCCCGGCGGATCGCCGCGGCGAACACCCCGTGGTTGGCGAGTCGGTACACCGCCATGCCCGGCCAGGTGGCGCCGTTGTCGACGGACACCGTCAGGCGTACCGAGCCGGTGGCGATGCGGTAGTCGGTCGCCAGCAGCGCGTCCAGCGCGATCCCGCCGCAGTCGCCTTCGGCGATCGCGATGGTGGGGCGGGGCAGGCGCTCGAGGCGCCGCAGCGCCCGTTCCCACTTGCTGACCAGCGACACCGTGAGCTCCTCGGTCCACGGCTCGGTCGGGGCGCCGGAGACCTGGACGATCAACGGAGCCTGGTCGGCGCGGTCCTCGGCTCTATCGCAGACGGCGGTCACGGCCGCGACCGCTTCGGCTGACAGGGGCTTGCTTCCGTCGATCTGGAGGACCAGGCCCTCCGCCGCGAGCTGCGCTTCGATCCCGAGGGGAGAGTTCATGACATCCTTCATCTGCTCGTTGCTCACCATTGCACCAGCGCTGTCTCGATGGTCGACCCAGGGCCCATGGTCATCAGGACGCCGTAGTCGCCGGCCTTGGTGGCCGCTTCCTGAAGCAGTCGTTCATAGGAGAACAGAAACGATCCGCTCGACAGGTTCCCGTAGTCGCGCAGCACCCCTGTGGTGTGGCGGACGTCGTGCCGGGTCAGGCCGAGGTTCACGCGGACCGCGTCGATGACCTTCTTACCGCCGGAGTGCACCAGCCACTGGCTGATGTCGCTGCGGCGCAGTCCGGCGTTGTTCAGCAGCCGGTCGACCACCTGTTCCGCGTGGGCGCCGACGACGTAGGGGACTTGCGGGTCCAGGTAGAAGCTGAACTTCCCCTGGTCGTCGTCCCAGTCGTAGCGCATCGCGTCGATGGCGTCGGTGATCAGGTGGCTGGCGAAGCCCAGGATCCGCGGTCCGCCGGGCGAGGCCGGTATGTCGGCCGCGACGTGGGCGGTGTCGGGGGAGTCGGCGATCAGTACGATCGCTGCGGCGCCGTCGCCGAACAGGCTGTTCACGACAGCGGTGCGCATGCTCCCGTCGATCACGTAGGCGGCCGAGCACGCTTCCGCGCAGAGCATGACGGCGACCTTGCCGGGGTTGGCCACGGCCCAGCTCGAAGTGGCGTTCAGCGCGTTCAGTCCGGCGTTGCAGCCCATGCCGACGACGTCCACCCGGCTGGTCTTCGCCGAGATGCCCATCTCGCGGATGAGGTGGGCGCTCAGGCCCGGGGTGAGGAAGCCGGTGGTGGTGGTGCAGCACAGGTAGTCGATGTCCTCGATGTCGAGGCCGACGTTCTCCAAGGCGGCGCGCACCGCCCGGACGCCCATGTCGAGGGCGACCTGCTTGTGCTTGGCGAGGAGTTCGCCCTGGGCCTCGGTGAGGAGGGTGCCGTCCTCGGCCCGCGGAGGCAGGGTGAGGAAACGGCGCTCGATCGCGCTGTTCAGGAACACCGACCGGACCCTGGGGTCCGTGATCGCGCAAATGTCGAGGAGTTCCCGCTGGCTGTAGGAGGTTTCGGAGACGGCGGTGGCGACGCTCGTGATCCGGGCCGCGCCGAGGGTCTTCCTTCGGTCGGACTCCGGTATGTCGAAGACGTCAACGCCGGGAGCGGTCAGGCTGATGGTCATCGGAATTTCCATCCCCACATACGAGGCTTGCTGCGGACAAGGGACTGTGGTGCCAACACGTCGATCGCTTTCCGTCGGACGGTGGGTGAGGGTTGGATGAGGGTTCGGCTCGCGGTGCGGCGCGCGGCTCAGCGCGCCCGCCGGGACTCCTCCCGGATGAAGCGCGCGAGCCGGGCGACTCCTTCGACGATTTCTTCGTTGCTCAGGTAGCTGACGGACAGGCGGAGACTGTGGTCGCCGCCGTCTCGGGGATAGAAATAGGACATGGGCGTCCAGATGACTCCGTACTCCTCCGCCGAACGCACCAGCGCGGCGTTGTCCGCACGGAACGGAACATCGACGGTCAGGAAGAACCCGCCGCTCGGTTCGTTCCAGCGCACGCCGGCGTCCTCCCTGTCGGAGGCAGCAAAGGCCGAGTCCAGCTCCTGGAGGATGGCCCGCATGGCGCTGCCGTAGTAGGCGGCTGTCTCGGTGTTGAGATCCGAGGTCCGCCCGTCGGCGGCGAGCAGCATGCCCGCGACCGCGGCCTGGCCCAGCGGGGAGGTGTTCACCGTGATCATGCTCTTGATCTTGGTGATCTCGTCGGCCAGCAGGCCGGTGTTCCCCTCCTGGTCCACGACGGGCTGGTCGGCGACGGCGAACCCGACCCGGGCGCCTGGGAAGAGAGTCTTGGAGTAGGAGCCCAGGTGGACGACCCGCTGCGCCCGGTCGAGGGACTTGAGGGTCGGCTCCTGGGGCCCGGGGCTCACGAGGCGGTAGGGGCTGTCCTCCAGGATGAGGATGTCCTCCCGGGCCGCTAGTGCCACCAGGGCGTGGCGCTCGTCGAGCGACATCGTGTTGCCGGAGGGATTGGCGTGGTCGGGGACCACGTAGAACGCGCGGGGCCGGCGGCCGCGTGCACGTTCCGCCGCGAGCACCGTTTCGAGGTCGGCGCAGTGGAAGCCGTCGGGGCGTTCCTGGACGGGAGCCGGTTCGAAGCCGAGCACGCGGGCGGCGCCGGTGATGCCGACGTAGCAGGGGCTGGAGACGAGGAGTACGTCCTCGGGCGCCGAGAGGACCGCACGCAGGGTGAGGAACATCGCCTCCTGGCAGCCCACCGTGACCACGATGGCCTCGGGTGCCACGTCGATGTTCTCGTCCTTGCGCAGCGAGTCGGCGATCAGCTCGCGGATCCGGCCGCTGGTCGGTCCGTACTGGAAGAGCGCGTCGCGGATCTCGGCGGCCGAAGCGCCGTTCCCCTCGAGGTGGCTCAGGTATCTGCGAATGTGCGAGAAGATCTGCTCGGTGTCGAAAAATCCGTCGTAGGGACGGCCCGGCGCAAACGAGACCGCCTCGGGATAGCGGTGGGTGATCCCATTGAGGAAATTCATGGTGTCGAGCACCGGGTCAGAGACGCTGGCGTGCAGCTCCTCCTTCTTCAGCCGGGTCGCGGCCATGGGAGTGCCTCCCGGGAGGTGGACGACCGGTCCGGTCGTCCACCTCAGTAGTGGGGAATGGGTGTGGTGAGGCGACTACGCGAGTCGACTACCAGCGCCATTCCTGCTGGCGGTAGAGGTGACCGGCCTTGATGTCCCGGTCCTTGCACCAGGTCATGAATTCTTCGATCTGCTTGATCTG
>NZ_JBEORW010000097.1:0-10828 GCF_040302565.1 Streptomyces sp. NPDC097981 | reverse complement strand
CACCACCACACCCTGGTCATGGACGCAGAGGGCAACACACTGCTCTCGCGGCGCGTGGCCAGCGATGAGCCGGAGCTGCTCCAGCTGATCGCCGACGTCCTGGACCTCGCCGTGGGCAGGGCGGTGACCTGGGCCCTGGACATGACCGGCGGCGAGCCCGGCCTGCTGATCAACCTTCTGGCCAGCCACGGCCAGGAACTCGTCTACATCCCCGGCGTCGCGGTCAACCGCGCCACCGACAGCTACCGCGGACAGGGCAAGACCGACGCCCGCGACGCCCACGTGATCGCCGACCAGGCCCGCATGCGGCGAGACCTGCTGCCCGTCCGCCTCAACGACGAGGCCGTCATCGAGCTGCGGCTGCTGACCGAGCACCGCGCGGACCTCGTCGCCGACCGCACCCGCGTCACCAACCGGCTCCGAGCCCTGCTGACCAGCATGTTCCCCGCCCTGGAACGGGCACTGGACCTCGGCAACACCGGGCCGCTGCGACTGCTCACGGGCTACCAGACCCCGGCCGCGATCCGCCGCGCCGGAGCCAAGCGGCTGACGACGTGGCTGCGCAACCGCAAGGTCCGCAGCGCCGACGCCTTGGCGGCGACGGCCGTCGAGGCCGCCGAACGCCAGCACACCGCAGTCGCCGGAGAGAAGGCCATCGCCAAGATGGTCCACACCCTGGCCGAGGAGGTGATGACCCTCAACGAGAAGATCACCGAGACCGACAAGCTCATCGAGGGCCGGTTTCACGAGCACGCACTGGCCGACGTGATCATCTCCATGCCCGGCATCGGCCCGATTCCCGGCGCCGAGTTCCTCGCCGCTGTCGGCGGCAACCTGGACGCCTTCCCCACCGCGGACCGGCTCGCCGCCTTCGCCGGCGTCTCCCCGGCACCACGAGACTCCGGCAAGGTCAGCGGCAACCTCCACCGCCCACAGCGATACCACCGGCGCCTGCAACGCGTCTTCTACACATCCGCACTGATCAGCGTCCAGAAAGACCCCAACTCCCGAGCCTTCTACGACCGCAAGAGGGCGGAAGGCAAGCGACACACGCAGGCCGTCATCGCGCTCGCACGCCGTCGCGTCAACGTACTGTGGGCTCTCATCCGTGACGGAAGGTGCTACCAAGTCACACCTCCTGTCACCGAAGCGGCTTGACATCAGCATCGGGAAGCCAGCCGGGTTGAGGAGCTGGCGCAGCCGTCGGCCAGCGATGATGCCGCCGGTTCCCGCGCCCAGGGCGACGGCGTTGCTTCGGTCTTGGCTATGGCGCGTCCTGTCAGAAGGTGACGACCTGGTCTGCCCACAGGGTCCAGTCGGTCAGTTCCTCCAGGGTCGAGCGGTGGGTGCCCTTGGTGAGGTGGTCCTCCGGTGATGCCGCGGGCGTCCAGGCAGGTGCCGCAGCATCCCACCTCGGCGCCATGGCGGGCGGCGGACTCGATCATCCGGTCCAAGTGGTAGTAGCCGTCGGGCACCTTCTGGTTGGAGACCGCGCAGCCCACGGCGTCGCCCAGCAGGAAGACCCGTACCTCGGCGTCCTCGCGCCGGGCGAGCGCGCCGGCCAGACGCAGACCGTTCCAGGAGCGTTCGGTTCCGTACGGCGGGTCGTTGAGGATCAGCAGGACGCTGCGGCTCACGGTGGCCTCCCGGGATGAGGCATGGGCTACTGGGTGTCTGGGTGTTCTTGCATCTGGAGGAAGCGGCCGTGCCAGGTGTGGTACCAGACGTCGCCGCTGGTGGCATTGACCGAGAGCATGCCGACGATTCCGTCCCCGCGCAGCGTGTGCAGCGTGTAGTAGCCGGGGAACTGGTCCGGCTCGGCCGCGTGCAGGCCGGGGCGGTTGTCCCGCAGCCACCGGTTGGCGATCCGCACCGCCTGGTCCGGGGTGGTTGCGGCGCTTGCGGAGGTGGTGCGGGCGGGCATCATCCCGTAGGCAGTGTTCCACATCATGGCCGGGCCGAACTCCAGCTGGACGGTGCCGCTGCCCGGGTCGATGAGGACCTCGGTGGCACCGTTCCCTGCGGGGTCGAGGAGTTCGGCGTAGTAGCCGTTGCTGAACCGCATGACCTCGCCGACGCGCAGGTTCCACCGGTCGGCGAAGCGTCCCGCCGCACGGTCCGCGTCCGCCAGGCTGCGCACCGGTCCCGTGCCCGAGACCGTGCCCATCATCGTCCCGGTGCCGGGCCGCCCGTCCGACCGCCAGGTGTCGCTGCCCGCGACCCACACGAGTGAGGTGATCAGCGCCGCGAGCGCGGCGACGAGCACCGCCATCGGCAGCCTCCGGCCGCGCAGCCGCCCGGTCATCGCTGCCTCGGCCGCTGAGCGGCGAGGTGTTTGCGTGCCTCGGTGTAGGTCTCCGTGTCGATCTCGCCGGAGGCGTAGCGGCGGTCGAGGATCTCCTCCGGGCTCTCCCGCGGCGGCAGCATGCGGTCGTGGCCCTCGTCGTGACCGGAAGGGTGCTGGGTGAGGCGGACCGCCGCCCACACCACCAGGCCGATCAGCGCGATCCACAGCAACGGCATGAAGGCCATCCAGGCCCAGCCGCCGTTCCAGTACATCACTGTTCTCACCTCCAGGGCGTTCCCCCCTCTTCTCAGCTTCTTCGCGGACGGGAGCCGGGTGCCAGGGTCCTTCGGTCCCGCCGCCGGTCCGTTCGGGGTACCTCACTTCCGGGTGGTTTCTCGCCCCCAAGCCGCCTGGGATGGCGGTCGGGGGTGGGTGCCGGGCCCTGGACGGAGTCAGGCCCGGGTATGTGTTTCGTACATCCGCACCGCCACCAGCAGCCCGGAGGCGGCGGTCAGCGCGGCGATGGCCCAGATGGCTGGGCGCAGGCCGTAGGCGTCGGCGAGGGCTCCGGCCAGCAGGGCTCCGATCGCGAAGCCGCCGTCACGCCACAGCCGGTAGACGCCGACCGCGCGGGCGCGCCAGGCGGGGTGGGCGACGTCGCCGATGACGGCGAGCAGGGTCGGGTAGACCAGGGCGGTGCCGATACCGAGGAGGACCTGCGCCGCTGCCCAGACGCCGAAGGTGGTGCCGGCGGCGACGAGGCCGATGGCGGCGGCCTGCAGCAGCATGCCCGTGGTGATCAGATGCTTGCGGCCGATGTGGTCGGACCACCAGCCGGTCAGGAGCTGGCCGGCGCCCCAGACTGCAGGGTAGAGGGCGGCGAGGATGCCGATCTGGGCGATGGACAGGCCGTGGGCGGCGAACAGGAGGGGGAAGATTCCCCAGGCGAGGGCGTCGTTGAGGTTGTTGACCATCCCGGCCTGGCTCGCGGCCGACAGCGCCTTCTCGTGGACGCTGGTGCGCCAGGCGATCTGTCCGGTGGTCAAGTCCGCGTCCGCGCCGTCCTGCGCGGGGTGGCGGGCGGCTTCGGCGCGGGCGTGGTCGCGGGTCTCTCGGACGGCGAAGACCGACAGGCCCAGGGCGAGGGCGGTATAGGCGGCACCGAGGAGGAACGGCTCGGGCCGCAACCCGGCGTGCTCCGCGATCGCTCCGGTGGCCATGGCGGTGGCGGCCACGGCCAGGTAGCCGGCGGCCTCGTTGAAGCCCATTGCGAGGCCGCGGCGTTCCGGGCCGACCAGGTCGATCTTCATGATGACGGTGGTGGACCAGGTCAGGCCCTGGTTGACGCCGAGCAGGACGTTGGCGGCGACGATCCAGCCCCAGGACGGGCCCCAGGCCAGCATGGCGGGAATGGGAAGGGCGATCAGCCAGCCCGCGACCAGGACCGGCTTGCGGCCGTAGCGGTCGGAGAGGGTGCCGGCGAAGAAGTTGGTGATCGCTTTGGTGGCGCCGAAGGCCACGATGTAGGTGAGTGCCGCGGTATAGGCAGACAGATGGAAGACATCGTCGGCCAGCAGCGGCAGGACGATGCGCTCCTGGCCGAGCATGCCGCCGACCAGGGCGTTGACCGCGACCAGCAGGGCGAACTGGGCGAGATTGGCGCGCAGTCCGAGGCGGATGCCGCTGTCAGCGGGTGCGGTGCGGGCGGTGGTCACGCGCCCTCCTCAAGGGTGCGGCCGGTGGCCTTGGCCCAGTCGCCGGGGCCGCCGTCGAGAACGGCGAGACCGCGGTGCCCGGCCCGCTGCAGCAGACTGGCGGCGGTCATGGCGCGCTCGCCGTGCCCACAGGCGACAACGGCACCCTGCGGGGTCTCGTCGGCGCGCGTGGCGAGGTCGCCGAGTTCGATGTGGACCGCGTCGGGAATGTGCCCGGCGGTGTGCTCGGCGGCCTGTCGGATGTCGAGGACGGGGCGCTTGGCGATTCGGTCGGCGGCGAGGAGCTCGATGCGTTCCTGTCGCCCGCCGTCGGCGGTCCAGGCGGCCATGCCACCCTCAAGGTGTCCGGCCAGCCGCTCGTATCCGATCTTCATGGCCTGCCAGGCGATCTCGGCGAGATCCTGCCCCGGGGCGGTGACGAAGACGAGCGGGCTCTCGTTGGGCAGCAGCCAGCCCAGCCAGGTGGCGAACTGATCGCGCAGCGGGATGGAGATCGCTCCCGGGATGTGGCCGGCGGCGAAATCGGCGACGGGGCGTACGTCGACGATCTGGGCGCCCCAGCCAAGCAGGTCGCGGACCTGGTGCATGGCCAGTGCGGGAAGTGCGGGGGCGGAGTCGAGGACGGCGGGACCGCGCCGGTTGATCTCGCCCAGCCGGTCGAAGTATGCGGGGTAGGAGCCGAGGCTGCCGAGCAGCTGCCGTACGAAGGTGTCCTCGTCCGGTGCGGCGAGCAGCGCGTTGGCCTGCTTCTGTGCGCCGATGGTGGTGGTGCGCTCAGCGCCGGGCGGGGCGGAGCAGAACGATCCGGCGCCGTGTGTGGGCCACACGGCGGTGGCGTCCGGCAGTTCGGCCAAGCGCCGCAGAGAGTGGTACTGAGCGCGGGCCAGTTCCTCGGCGCGGTCGGCGCCGAGCAGGTCCGTACGGGCGGCCGAGCCGACGATGAGGGAACCGCCGGTGAACACGCCGAGCTCGCGCGTACCGTCCAGGAGCAGGAAGGACACGTGCTCGTCTGTGTGGCCGGGGGTGGCCAGCGCCCGCAGGGTGAGGCCGCCGAGGTCGGTCTCGTCGCCGTCGGCGAGCGGAGTGTGGGGGAAGCCTCGGTGTCCGGCGGCAGAGGCCAGCACGGTCGCGCCGTCGTCTGCGGCCAGCTGCACCGCACCGGACAGGAAGTCGGCGTGCAGGTGGGTGTCGGCGGCGAAGGCGACCCTGAGGCCGCGCCGTCCGGCAGCCGTACGGAGTGCGCGCAGATCGCGGCTCGCATCCACCGCCAGGGCGCGGCCGTCACCAAGGTTGATGAGGTAGGAGCTGTTGCCCAGCCCCTCATCGATCAGCGGTATCAGGTGATCGTCGGCGAAACCCATCAGGTCCTCCAGGTGTCAGTGCAGGTGCGGTCGCTTCAGCACCCACCCTTAGCTACAATATTCCATGGATTGATGGAGGATGCCATGGGAGACCCCGCGCGCAAAGCCGCGCTGTACGACGCCTTCGCCCGGACCGGCAAGGCGCTGAGCAGTGGAAAGCGCCTGGAACTGCTCGATCTGCTGGCCCAGGGCGAGCGCCCCGTCGACGCGCTCGCCAAGGCGGCCGGGCTCAACCTGACCACCGCCTCGGCGCACCTGCAGACCCTCAAGCAGGCCGGGCTTGTCGCCACCCGCCGCGACGGCGTACGCATCCACTACCGCCTGGCCGGCGACGACGTCGCCGCCCTGTACGCCCTGCTGCGCCAGGTCGCCCAGACCCATCAGGCCGGCGTCGAACCCGCCCGTACCGCCTACCTCGGCACCGACGAGGCGGACGAGGTCGACCGCGAGGAACTGCTGGCCCGCGCCGAGGCGGGCGAGGTCGTCGTCCTCGACGTCCGCCCGGCCGAGGAGTACGCAGCCGGACACATCCCCGGAGCCCTGTCCATCCCGGTCGAGGAACTCGCCGAGCGGATCGCGGAGTTGCCGACCGACGCCGAGGTGGTCGCCTACTGCCGCGGGGCCTACTGCGTCCTCGCCTACGACGCCGTACGCCTGCTGCACGCCCACGGCCGCAAGGCCCTCCGGCTGACCGACGGGATGCTGGAGTGGCGGCTGGCCGAGCTGCCCGTGGACAGCGTGGCCGCCGCGTGATCCCCGCGCATCCCGCCTTCGCCGACGGCCCGGTCTACCTGGACTACAACGCCACCACCCCAGTGGAGCAACCCGGCCGCTTCTTCGCCCCACAGCACGAGACTCTCCAGATGGTTCATCACCATCTTCGAGTCCACCGAGAACAACAGCATCTTCATCTCCCTGTGAGACAACGCGGGAGACGAGAGATAGCAGTGGGCTGAAGGGCTCCAAGGACACGTTCATCAGCCCGAGCGACACCTCATGAGACAGATCTGAACTGCACCAAGATGAGCAGGGGCATCCCGGGCTGTCAATGGCCTCGTAGTACGGAGACCGCCGTCACTCGGCAGACCAGATCGCGCAATGGGTCGCCGAACAACGCGAGGCCCTCCGATCCGGCCGCCTCGCACTGTCACGAGGCTGGCCAGATCAGACATCCTCCGAGGCCGGACCCGCCTCTTGATCCACTTTCGCAACAGGCCCTAACCGGCAGCCTGAGGATCATCAGCACCACTGCTCAACGAGTTCGACCTCAGCCACAGAAGGTGCGCCCCGCCCAGAGCAGTGGCTCGGTATCCGGCAGCAAGGGATTCGCTCAGCCCCAGACGGGATTAGCCCAGTTCCGTGATCGCAGCCTGCGGGTAAGTGTCGGGCATGGACGCGTGGGCAGCAGATATTGCACAAGTCGCTTGCTGGGATGACAAGTTGGAGGAGTTACTCCTGAGCATCGGCGATGTCTTCCCGCGGGTGGATCTGCGAGGCCGGGCCCGGGCGTGTGTGCGAGGACTGCTGGGGCCCGTGTCGCGGAAGAACGGGTGGCAGCTGGCTGAGTACGCCGGGTGGGACCACCCCTGGCTGCAGCAGCACTTGCTGGACCGTGCCCGCTGGGAGGCGGATGAGCTGCGCGATCGGGTCCGTCATTACGCGATGGCGGGCCTGGCCGATGGCGCGGGTGGGGTGTTGGTGGTCGACGAGACCGGCTTCGCGAAGAAGGGCGACACCTCGGTTGGTGTCGCCCGGCAGTTCAGCGGCACATTGGGCGGGGTCTTCCCCTGCCAGGTGGGGGTGATGGCGGCCTGGGCCACGTCACGCGGGCAGGCGCTGGTGGACCGGGAGCTGTACCTGCCGCGCCCGTGGACCGAGGACCGGGCGCGGTGCGAGGCCGCGCACGTGCCCGAGGCGGTCGCTTTCGCGACCAAGCCCCGCCTTGCCGAGAAGATGATCGAGCGGATCTGGCCCGAGTGCCCGCACGGCACATGGGCGGCCGCCGACGAGGTGTACGGCCGTGACGGCGCTTTCCGTGCCTTCCTGGAGGAGCACCGGATACCGTACGTGGTCAACGTGCCGACCGCGCAGACGGTGCTGCCCCAACCCGGATGGCGGCGCATCGCCCTCCTGGCCAGTCAGGCGGACCAGGACCAGTGGCGACTGTTGGAGGCCGGGCCGAGCACGGCCGGCTCACGCTGGTGGCAATGGTGGATCAGTCGCGTCCCGGACCCGGACCTGCCGATCGGCACCGGCGAGGGCGGCGAGAGGTGGTGGTGCCGGTGGATGATTGCCCGCCGTCGCCCAGAAGATCCGGCAGGCCGGCACGACTACTACCTGGCCTGGGGCCCGGCCGACACGACGCCCGAGCACCTGGCCCACGTCGCTGGCGCGCGTTGGCGGGTGGAGGACGCGATCAAACTCGGCAAGCACGAGTGCGGCCTGGCCGACTACGAAGTCCGCAGCTGGCACGGCTGGTACCGGCACATCACCCTGTCCATGCTCGCCGCCGCATTCCTGGCCGTCCAAGCCGCAGGCAGCGGCAACGAGCACGAGGAAGAGGCGACCGATCACAGCACGAGCCCGGCCAGGGACGCTGACGAGCAGGTCAAAGGGGGGAAGCCGAGGACACCACACGCCTCTTCCCGCTCATCGCGTACACCGCGGCAGAGATCCGCAAGCTCCTCGCACTGATCCTCCCGCAACCCCCGCCGGACGGCCCGCTGATCCACACCCTGTACTGGTCCCGCTGGCGACGACACCACCAGGCCGTGGCCAACGAGCACCACCGAAGACGCCGTGCCCGCGAACTGAAACTGATCTACAACTGAAGGGTTAGTACTCCAGTTGTAGATCGCGATCTTCATGCTTGAGTGGCGCCGAGGAGAAAGGTGGCCAGCATCGATCGTCTGGACGAGATCGACCACGCCATCAGGGGCGTCCGTTCCTTCTCCGCCTACCCGAGTCCACCGAGATGGAGGGCATCCTCAATCTCGCTGAGCTTCGCGGAGGACAGGACGCCCGCTTGCTCGATCAGGTCGTCCCGGGTCACTGTGGTCAGCCACGTGCAAGGGGTAAGGCCTGGACGCGGGAACGCGATCCGCAGCACGCCTTCAAAGGGCAGTCCGTCCCTGGCGCCTACTGCCACTTCGACGCCCAGACCGCTGATGTCGACGCCCGCTGGAGCGACGACCTGCATCACCTGTATCCCGGACGTGTCGTCTCCCGATAGCAGTACGACCGGCCGCCGCTCGTCGAACGCGACCCACCAGACTTCGCCACGTTGCACATGTCCTCCTGGCACAGAACGGCAGGTGGACGCTGCGCGGCCCTGACGCGTTGGGGAGACGGGTGCGGCCATCGTTGATCATCGGTGTGTGAAGACTGAAGATCATCCGGTGGCCGCAGGTCACAGCATAGATCCTGGCCGTTGGCAGGAGACGTTCGAGGTCCTGATGAGCCGGATCGCGGGACGGTTCGTCCGGGTGGAACCACGGCGTCGGGTGCGGCGGTTGGTGCTCGGGTTGCTGTCAGAGCTGCCGCGCAAGAACTGCTGGACGCTCGCGGAGCATGCCGGGGACGCGACCCCATACGGCCTGCAGCACCTGCTGTCGCGGGCCAAGTGGGACGCCGACGCGGTCCGCGACGATATCCGCGGCTTCGTCGTCGAGCACCTGCACGACACCACGGCGGTACTGGTCGTCGACGAGACCGGTGACCTCAAGAAGGGCGTCGCCACGGTCGGCGTGCAGCGCCAGTACACCGGCACCGCCGGACGCATCGAGAACAGCCAGGTCGCCGTCTGCCTCGCCTACTCCACCCGGCGCGGACACGCGGTGATCGACCGGGAACTGTATGTCCCGCGTTCCTGGACCGAGGACACGGCCCGCTGCCGGGCCGCCGGGATACCCGACACCGTCGGCTTTGCCACGAAACCCGCACTCGCCGCCCGCATGATCGGCCGCGCCCTGGACGCCGGCGTCCCCGCGTCCTGGGTGGCCGGCGACGAGGTCTACGGAGGCAACCCGCACCTGCGGACCACACTGGAGGAACGGCAGGTCGGCTACGTCCTCGCCGTTGCCCGTGACCACCAGATCACCACCCGCGCGGGCAAGCTCCGCGCCGACACCCTGGTCAAGAAGCTGCCGAGGCGGGCCTGGCAGAAACTCTCCGCCGGGGCCGGAGCCAAGGGCCACCGTTTCTACGACTGGGCTCTGGCCGACATCACCGACGACCGACCCGGCCACCACCAGCTGCTCGTCCGCCGCAATCGGCGCACCGGCGAACTCGCCTTCTACCGCTGCTACTCAGCCACCCAGGCGCCGCTGTCCACCCTGGTGCAGGTAGCCGGACGCAGGTGGACGGTCGAGGAGACCTTCCAGTCCGGCAAGGGCCTGGCCGGACTGGACGAACACCAGGTCAGACGCTGGACGTCCTGGCACCGCTGGGTCACCCTCGCGATGCTCGCCCATGCCTTCCTCGCCGTCGTCCGCGCCGACGAACACACCCGCCACCCCGGCCCGGACGAGCTGATACCGCTCACCTGCAACGAGATCCAGCACCTGTTCAACACGCTCGCCGTCCGGCTCGTCCACGACATGGCCCACCGGCTCGTTTGGTCCCATTGGCGACGCCGCCACCAGGCCCGGTCCCAGACCAGCCACTACCAGCGACAAGCCACTCAAGCATGAAGATCGCGATCTATTGAGGCGAAACTGATGGGTTTCCTGATCGTTGGTGGGGTGTGAGCGAGGATCGGGACATGCGTCGTCTGTCGCCTGCCGCGCAGGAGGATCTGCGGTTGCGGGTGGTTGCGGCGCTGGAGTCGGGGCGGGTGCGGACGTACGTCCAGGCGGCGGAGGTGTTCGGGGTCTCCGAGCGGTCGGTGGGCACGTGGTGGCGGGCCGTGCGAGCCGAGGGCGGGCGGGCGGTATTGGCTGCCCCTCGTGAATCGCGTGCCGGGAAGGGCGAGTTGATCGGCGAGTCCGCGCGCGGGGCCGTGTTGCGGGCGATGCGGGACTACACCCCGACGGACATCGGGCAGAGCGGGGTGCTGTGGACGCGGGCCTCGGTGAAGGCGCTGATCAGCCTGGTGTGCGGGGTGTCGATGACTGAGCAGGGCGTGGGCAAGTGGCTGCGCCGGCACGGTTTCACTCCGCAGCGGCCTGCCCGCCGTTCCTGCCGGCAGCAGGACGAGCAGGTGCGGGCGTGGCTGGAGGAGGAGTACCCGGCCATCGCCACCCGGGCCCGAGCGGAGAAGGCCGAGCTGGTCTGGGCCGACCAGTGCGGACTGCGCTCCGACACCGCACCGCCGGGCCGCTCCTGGGCGCCGGCCGGGCACACCCCGATCGTGAGAGTCAACGGCCGGCGCTTCCGCGTGAACATCATGTCCGCGGTCGCCTCCCGGGGCGCGCTGTGGTTCACCGTCTTCCCCGGGAAGTTCACCGCGAAGGTGTTCTGCGTGT
>NZ_JBEORW010000096.1:0-11124 GCF_040302565.1 Streptomyces sp. NPDC097981 | reverse complement strand
TCTTGGTCGAGAACCCGTCTACCAGGAGCTTCGTCGTTCCGTACAACCCATGCCCACCAACACCCCGACGCCACAGCCAGGTTGGAAAGGGCTCAGTGCCGCGGTGTCGGCCTCGGTGCCGTGCACCAGGACGACGTAAGGTCGGCCCGAGGCGCAGTGCTGGTGTCGCCACCAGCCCGTTTCCCCGGGCCGCCTTCCGAACCGGACATGCACCTCTCAGCGCATCCGGCTCTCCACAAGCCCCGCGGAGGATGTGGCGTCCGTGGCGCAGCTCCCGTCCGTACGACCACGCAGCGCGCCGGTCCGGCGCCCAGGTGAGCTCGTAGACGCCGGGGGCGACCCGCACCCTCTTTACGCGCGGGCGACGTACGCCTCGAAGCCGATGGTCGGCGTGATTCCGGGTCCCCACACATGACGGCGCCCGCCCGGTCAGTGACCGGGCGGGCGCAGGGCTGAGGCGGAAGCGTCAGCGCTTCTTGTACCAGCCGGTGACGGCCTCCACGATGTACGAGATGTTCTGCTGACGCATCACCGGCGCGTACGCGCCGACCTCGAAGGACTCCGACGTCTTCGGGTCCTTTCGCCAGATCGACACCTCCTGCACCGGCGCGCCCATGGAGGGGGCGAGGCTTCGGAAGTGCCCGGTGATGGCCTCGGCCTCCACGCCCGCCGCCCGCAGGTTGTGGAACACCGCGGCCAGCACGCGGAGCATGCCGACGGAGCCGAGGAGCGAATTCTCGCGCAGCACCTGCGGGGACAGGGTGCCGTCGGCGACGGCGGCGAGGTCCGGGAACGCCTCCGTGATGCAGTCGAGGAAGTCCAGGACGGCGGCGACCACCTCGTTGTCTTCGAGAGCGGCCTCCTTCGCCTTGCTGGTGCGGCCCGTACCGAACATGACGCCGCGAGTGATGTCAGCGACGTGCTTCGCACCGATCAGGTGCGGGCTGCCCTTCGTCATGCGGTCCTGCTCCATGTCCACCCGCCCCTTCAGGAGCGCGTGCCGGATGACGTGGTCCAGCGTCCGGTTGGCGACCTTGGAGGAGTCGAACCGGGACCGGACCGCCGCCGAGATGCCCCGGGCGTTGTCGGCAACGTCCACGAACATCTGCCGGGCCAGCGCCCCGTCCTTCTCCCGGTAGATGTCCACGCCGATGGACTCGGACCGCATCCGTTCCAGCTCCGCGACGAACCGCTCCTTCTCCGCGTTCAGCTTCTCCACGCGGTCGGGCTTGAGACCGCCCTTGGCCAGCGCACGGTCGATGCCCTGGATCTCGTGGGCTACCCGCTTGATCTCCAGGTCAATCCCGAGGATGCGGTGCTGCCCGTCGATGGTCAGCATCAGCGACAGGCCGGAGTCGGTCCACGGGATGGTCAGGTAGCCGATCTCCCCGTTGGAGCCCTTCAGCGGCTCGAAGGTGCAGCCGCCCGCGTCACGCACGAGGAGCGCCGGAGCCACCCACCGCGGATTCGCGAGGTACATCCCGAACTCCTTCGCGTGGCGAAGGTTGACGCGCCGGTTGTCCTCGTCCGGGTTCTCCGCGTCGGGCAGCGGGAACAGCGCGGTGACGTCCGTCAGGGGAAGACGAACGCTGAACACCTCCCGGCCGCCCTGGATCGAGCGCACCGCGAGGTAGGTGCTCTCGCGCTTCACGCCGCTGAGGCGGCTGGGGTCAACGGACAGAGACATGTCCATAACTCCTAACTCGCAGAACTAGAAGTTGTCCTGACGGTTAAGAAGTTACAGGACTCAACAAGATCATGTGACGGTAATTAAGAAGTAATGGATGGCCCTCCGGAACGCGGGTGCCCGCGACGGTCTGGATCGCCGCCGCGCGGACCGGAAGCAGGCGTGGTCGCGGAGTCGGTGCAACTCAATGCAGATTGGTGGAGTACGTGCGGGTTCGTTCGCGGCGGCCGGACCCGTCGACGCTGCATTTCGGCTGGTAGATCGGCGTGCTGGGGCGGTTCACTCGTTGGTGTGGGATCTCGGTAGTAACTCGCAGATTCTGCGTGTGGCAGCCGTAATCTGCGGCGTTGTGTCGGATTTCGAAAGTCGCACGCTGTCGCTCGTACGCACCGTTCCGGAGCCGGGTGGACCGGTAGACCCGGCCGCAGTGTCGGTCGAGGCCGGGCTCGCTGATGTGGTGACGCTCCAGCGGCGTCGGCAGGCGCGGATCTCGGCGGTTGACGAGGAGAGCTTCTTCCTGGACACGCTTTCGGAGTACCAGTGGGCCCGGGACGCGGCGGGGCTGGCGCAGGCGACGCTGGACGGGTTGATCAAGCCGGTGATCGAGGTCTGCGAGTTCTACGGCACGGTGCCGTGGCAGCTCTCGTCCAGGGAGGTTGACCGGTACTTCGCCGGGCCGGGTAAGCGGGCCCAGTCGACGATGCGGTCGAAGATCGGGAAGATCGATGGCTACTTCGCGTTCCTGGAGCAGCGGTACGCGGGCGAGATCAAGAGCCGGTTCGGCGCCGTGGTGGAGTCGCCGATCGATCCGTTCAACCGGCCGCGTCACCGTGGTGATTTCGGGCTGCGGGTCCCGCCGTCGCAGGCCGCGATGAAGGCGTTCTTCGGAAGCTGGCGCGAGGATCTGCCCCGGGCGCGGAAGTACCTGGTCGCCTGCCGCGACTACGTGATGACGAAGATGGCCTACCTGTCCGGTGTCCGCGCGGCGGAGCTGTGTGGGGTCTGCATGGGGGACGTGCACTGGGAGCACGGGCAGTGGGGCCGTTTCGTCGTGCTGGGCAAGGGGGCAAGCGGTTCGGGGCCCCGGCCGCGGGAGGCGTACCTGTTCCAGGAGGGCCGGGCCCTGCTGTGGTGGTACATCGAGCAGGTCCGGGGTGAGTTCGGAGACGATGCCGGGCATCCGCGGGCGCCGTTGTGGCCGTCGGAGCGCAAGCCGACGGCGGTCGCGGCGCTGAACCTGCCGATCGCGCCGGCGATCGTGCCCTCGACGTTCCGTCGGGCCCTGCACGGTGCGGCCGCGAGCTACCTGACCGGCCCGGTCACAGACCTGTTCCCGCATCTTCTCAGGCATGCGTGCGCGACCCACAACTACGAGCGCGGGATGACGTTGTGGGAGGTGCAGAAGGTCCTCGGGCACGCCTGGGCCACCACGACGCTCCGGTACATGGCGACCGCGCAGGCCGATCCGGAGCACGCGAACCTGGCGGCCAGCTCCCGGGCCGCTCAACGACTGGTGATGGACAGGGGGAACCTGAGGTGAAGTGGAATCTGCGGATGGTGGCCGCGCAGCGGGACCTGTGGCGGCCGACGGAGGTCCTGGCCGCGTTCAGGGAGGTGGGGTTCAACCCTTCGCTGAGCAAGGTGGCCGCGTTGTGGGGCGGTAAGCCGGTCACAGTGCGTCTGGAGGATCTTGACCTGATGTGCGCCGCGCTGGGCTGTACGGTCGCGGACCTGCTTCAGGCCGAACCCCTTGCCGGAACCGGGGCGGTGCCGGGCGCGGTGGAGCGGACGGCCGGCGGCGAAGAGCTGCCGTCGGGTCCGGTGCGGCCGATGCCGGGCACTCGCAGGGGAAGCGGGCCGCGCTTGCTTCCGCCGAGCTGAGCGCCCGGTGGCGGCGGGGAGGGGTACGCCACGGAGCTGTGTGGACTGTCTGGGCTGGGTGGTGCTGGACCGGAGCCGGATCTGTGCCGGGTGCAGGCACTGGCGGGAGAACTACCGTGAGCGGGGGGTGTGTCCGCGGTGTCGGCACGAGAGGCTGCTGAACGCGGACGGGCTGTGCCGTTCGTGCCTGCAGGCGATCCGGCTACTGGACGACGCCGAGTGGGCCCTCGGGGTCGAGGGAGCTGGGCCGCCTGATCTCCAGCTGACGGTCGGGGTCTATCACGACCGTGCGGACTCGGCCCGCCCGCTGAGCCGGGCTGGCGGCGCGGGGCCGCGGAACAGCGAGGTGTGGAGCCTCAGGCTCAAGCAGCAGCGCGCGGGCGTCGAACAGCGGCCTGCTGTGCTGGAGCCGGGAGTGTGGGGGCAGATCCCGCTGTTCACGATCCCCAGGACTCTGACCGACGACACGGTGCGGGCTCTCACGGGTCGGCCGGTGCCCGGTTGGGAGAAGGCTCAGGTCGTGCTGGCGGAGATCGCCGCCGAACGCGGGCTGAGTCGTGGGAACCAGTACAGGAAGGCTGCGCTGCTCCGCCTTGCGCTGGCGGTCCGCGCGGCCGAAGGCACCTGCCTGATGCCCGAGGTACTCCTGAGGGACTTGCCCGACAGCCGGGGCACGATTCGCCTTGTCCTGCAACGTGCAGGGCTGTTGGCTTCCGAGCCGGAACCTCTGCGGCTGTTCCGCACCGGCCGTCTCACGCCCGCCACACACCCGGTGACCCGCCGGTCGCCCCGGGCCCGGTCCCCGCGGTCGTGCGCAGACTGCCAGGCGTGGATGCCAGCCGGCCAGTACGGCTCCCGTTGCACCCCTTGTCGGCACTGGCGCGAGAAGCTGGCCCGCAGCACCTGCGCCCGCTGCCAGCGAGAAGACCTCCCGCTGCGGAGGGGCTGCTGCCGCGGCTGTCGCCCATACCGTCTCCTCGACGAGGCGTGGCCCGCCACATCCCGGTACACGCAGCTGCTGATCAATGTGTCCGACGGCGCCTCCGGGCCGCCCGACGAACTACCCGACCCGAGCCTGCCGCCCGCTCCGGCACACACTGCTGCGGGGCAAGAGCAGCTGTTTGCCATCCGGCGTGACTGGGCGCGGCTGCTGACCTGCATCGAGGGTCGGAACACGGCCGAGCTGGTGCTGACGGGGACGGCCGCACGGCTGGTGGAGGACTTCAGGCAGGTTCTCCACGAGCGGCAATCTCCCAGCCACAACAGCAACATCCGCGCCCTGAGCATCCTCGTCTACTGGTGCGGCGCCGATACGGCCATCTCCGAGCGGGACGTCCACGACCTGGCCCGGATCGGCCCAAGTCTCAAGGCCAAGACCGTCTGCCAGTTCCTGCGCGACCGGAACCTACTCCTCCAGGACCCGGACCTCCACCGCGACGTGGATCTGACGTGGATCGAGACCACCCTCGCCGCGCTGCCGGAGCTCCTCGCCGACGAGGTAGGACAGTGGGTGAAAGTGATACGGAGCCGGGGCCGCCACCATGGCGAGGTCCGCGGCTACGCCGGGATCCGCCCCTACCTAGCCTCTCTCCAGCCTGTGCATACCGCTTGGGCTGAGGCAGGTGTGCTCTCGCTTCGAGAGGTCACTCGGCACCACATCGAGGCGGCCGTGGACGGCCGTTCCGGGCGTGCCCGCAGGCAGCTCGCCGTCGCCCTGCGCAGCCTGTTCAAGGCGTTGAAGCGCGAACGGGTGGTCTTCCGCGACCCCGCCCAGCACCTGCCCGTCGGGAACCCGACAGGGATCCCGAAGCCGGTCCCCAGCGACCTGCTGGCCAGCGCTTTGCAGCAGACGAAGACGCCGCTCGGGCGCCTCATCATCGTTTTGACCGCCGTTCACGCCGTGCCCGTCCACGAACTCCGCACGATCCTGGCCCGCGCCTGAACCTCGCACACGGCACCCTCGTCATCCGTCGCGGCCTCCTACGGCACACCCTCTACCTGGAGGAACTCACCCACCGGATCGCCGCCGACTGGCTGGACTACCGCCACCGCCGCTGGCCCGCCTCGACCAACCCCCGCCTGATCGTCAGCCAGAGATCAGCGCTCGACCCCGACCACCCCGCCGTCAGCAAGACCCTGCTTCGCGACGACGTGCCCCAGGGGCTGACCCTGGCCCGCCTGCGCCAGGACCGCATCCTCAACGAGGCAGCCGAAACCGCCGACCCTCTCAGGCTGATGAGGCTCTTCGGGATCAAGGAGAAGACCGCCATGCACTACGTCACCGTCGCCCACCCTGAGCGCACGACCAAGCTGCCCCGGTAGCCGGCGCGCCGCTCAGCCTCCCAGGGACCATGTGAACGTCCCCTATGCAACGGATGTCAGTCGGCGGCGTCCGTCGTACTTGAACGTGGCAGAGGCCTGATTGCTCTGGCAGATGTTTTGGCCCTGCTTATGATCAAGGCAACGGGCGAAGGGGAGGGCATGACATGTCGGGGGATTTCGATCGTGAGTGGGGTCAGGCGCCCGGCGCGGTGGGTCAGCATGTGGACATGAGGTTGAACGGCACGGGCGCTCCCGCAGGGCCACTGGCACCTGGGGGATCGGGGACGTTCGGGTCCACACCGGCGGAGAAGACGGCGGCGGCGAACACGATCGAGACTGAGCTGCAACCGAACACCAAGACGGCCACGGAGCACGCGGACGAGGCGACCAACACCGCCGTGAAAGGCTTCGAGGGCTGGGACACCGCCCCGGGCCTGAAGAAGGTCGCGGATACCTGGGACAACCAGGTCAAGGTCCTGATGGGCCGCCTCGGGTCCGAGAAGAGCGCTCTGCGCGGCGCCTCCGGACTGTTCGTACGCAACGACATCGGCCTGGGTGACCAGTTCCGGCCGATCGGTCAGTCGAAGCTCAACGGGCTCTAGGGGGAAACAGATGCTGACGTACTACGAAGTGATGACCACGGACCTGGGCCTGCTGACGACGGCCGCCGACAAGTGGGATTCCATGGCCGGTGAGCTGAAAAAGGTCGAAACCCGCTACGGCGACAGCGTCCAGAAGATCACCATGGGTCAGAACTGGGCTGGGGTCAGCGTCGGGGTCGCTCATACGAGCTTCGCGGCCACCCGCTACGAGTACTCCGCGGCGCAGATCCAGGCCAAGGCCGTCGCCAGCCTCCTGCGCGATGCGCACAGCCAGTTCACCGAGCTCAAGAAGAGAGTGGAGAGTGGGCGGGACGATGCGATCAAAGCCGGCATGACGGTCTCGGAGCAAGGGAACGTCGCTTATGACTACGCCAAGCTCACCCCGCAGGAACGTAGCGCGATCCATCATGACCCGGATGGTGAGACCAGCATCCGCACTGCGGTCGCCAAGTGGCAGCAGCACATCAACGACTGTGTAAAGGCCGTCTCCGAGGCTGACCAGGGTGTGAAGATCGCCCTCGAAGCCGTGGTCGTCGACAGCAACAAGGACGCCCTCGGCAAGGGCAACGACGAAACCCTCAACGGATTCAACGCCGGCGCCCAGGGTGACATCGAAGTCTACGAAGCCCGCAACGCCGAGGACATCGCCACCCGTATCAACAGCGGCGGGAAGGTCTCGGAAGCTGATTACGCGGAGCTGAATCGTTCCTTCCGCGACAATTCCTCGCGGCCGGAGTTCACCCAGACCTTCCTGAACGGGATGGGTGCGGAGAACACACTCAAGTTCACCAACAAGCTCAACGATCACGCGTACGGCGACGACAAGGGCAACAAGCAGCGCTACCTGGACCTGCAGAAGGGCCTGGCCAACTCGCTGTCGAACGCGATGCAGGACCCGAAGTCCGACTTCTACAAGAACTTCCGCACGCAGCTGAACAAGGCTGGGCTGGAGAGCTACGACCTCAAGCAGATCGGTGACTCCCCCAATGCCATCAGCAGGGACCACGGCCAGAAGGTCCGCGGCTACCAGAGCCTGGTCACCCTGATGCAGAATGGGGACGGCTACTCCACCCCGTTCCTGCACGACGTGGCCTCGGACATCCGCAAGGCCGAGGACAAGAAGCAGGGGGGTGACCCGAACATCTGGGACCTCAACGGTGATTTCGGCGGGAACAACAAGGGCTGGTTCGCCAACGATCCCCTTGATGGAGTCCTTGGCATCATGTCGAAGAACCCGGAAGCCTCCACCTCCTACTTCGACCCCGGCCCCGACGGCAAGAACGACAACCTCCAGTACCTGCTGAAGGACCGGGACTGGAAGTTCGACGACACCCCCGTGTGGCAGGGCAACTTCGAGACCAACAGGGACCTCGAGTCCGAGGGGAAGGACGCCCGAACCGGTCTCGGCCTGGCACTGGAAGCCTCCACCACGGGCCGCGAACCGGGTGTGGCCGCGGCGAACTACGGCCACCACTCCGAGGCCGAGGCGCGGGTCATGCAGCAGACCATCTCCGTCCTGGACGCCGACGGCAAGGGCGACACCATCGCCGACAACCTCAAGGCGCCCCTGGGCCGCGCCCTGGTCGACTACACCGCCGACACCCACTCCATCCTCAGCGGCACCTCGCCCGGCAGCCCCGTCGGCCAAGACGGCATCACCGCACACGGCGACGAGTCCAGCATCACCAGCGGCAAGCACAGCCTGCTCCGCGTCATGCGCGGCGTCGCCGACGGCGAGGTCGGAACGGGCCCCACCGGCCAGCCCATCACCGCCTACGACGTGATGTACGAATCGGAACGCCGATACTCCGCCGACTACCTCACCCACGCCAAGCCCGCCGGACCGGGCGAGGCCGGCAACGTCGTCGGCGACTGGGACAACCGGGCCCGCCACGTCGGCGAGGTCTTCGGAGCCATGAACGCCATCGGCTCCGATATCACCCTCGACGACCGCGACACGAAGATCGGCAATATGAACGACGCCGCCCGGTACGGCTATCACGGCTTCGGTGGCCTCATCACCCAGTTCCCGGTCATCGGCGATCCGGCGCAGCGAATGATCGACGCCGCCACCTACGAATGGTCCAAAGACGTCGCGGCGGAGCACGAGGCCATGGCACTCAAAAAGGAGAGCACGGACGCCGCAGCGGGAGTGGGCGCGACGAACTCCCTGATCGACTCCTTCGCGACCGGGCAGGGCGCCAATGGGTCCGTGGCGCACGAACACGCCAGGGGCGAGGCCAAGCAGAGTTACATCACCGGCCGCGAGGACGCGTACTCCGCGCTCCGCACGAGGAAGTAGAACGCGATGACCACCACCCCGCAGCGGGCAGCCAAGTTCCCCCGCAAGACGCTGGCCGTCGCCGTCACCGCGGTGGCCGCCTTGGGCGGTCTGCATCTGTGGCTGAACACCAACGCGTTCGGAGACTCGGCCCTCTGCGGGGGCGTGGTGACTGCGGAGTCTGCCGAGGCCGTACTCACGGGCGCCGGCAGGATTTCTGACCGCCCTGGCCCGCGGTCCGGCGCCGACGACGGAAAGACCCAGTTCGACTGTGTCATCGAGCGCAAGGCCGTGGCGCTGCCGGGCTCCGACAAGCAAACTCTCCACATCCAGGGAACCAGCGAGCGCGGCGACTTTGCCTTTACCGGCGGCCGCTGGCCCGACGCCTCGGCGGTGTCGTTCTTCCCGGGCGGCGGCGCTGCCTCCGGCCGGGCTTGGGTCCTTCTCCCGGCTGCCTGTACGGACCGCCAGGCGGGTCTGGTCGAGGCATACGCACCGGACAGCGCGGGCGCCGCGAAGCTGGTCGGGCTGCTGACCGGCACAGCTAACCGGGTCAGCGACCGCGCTGGCTGCACTCCGCCCGCCCCGCTGGCGGCCCCGGCTCGCATCGCTCCGGTGATGCGCCAGCGCCCGGCCGTGGCCAGCGGTGTGTGTGGCCTGCCTGGTTTCACCGCGCCGGGAGTCCGTATGGAGACCGTTCAGGTATCCGACGTCAGCTGGTCCTGCGGCACGGCTACCGCCGAGGGTGGGAAGGCGGCCTACGCCACTTTCTCGGTGACCCGGGACCCGGCCGTCATCGAGGGCATCCGTAAGTCCCAGGGATTCACCGGGCACGGATTCGATGCCACCCACATCTTGTCCGACTGCGCCGGCAAGGCCACCTACTTCGCCATGGAGCCTGGCCCCCGGTATACCGAATCCCTCGGAACCGGCGCATCCGCCCCGAGCGACCTGTTCAACGCCTTCACCAAGGAGGCAAGGGTCAAATTCGGCTGCCCCATACCGTGACCACGGCGAAGGAGACCGGGGAACCTAGCGGCCCGCTGACGAGGAAGGCCAGCAGAAACGCATTATCTGCCGCTCTGCTTCTGCTCGATGGAAATAGGGAAGGGAGAGGGCCATGGCGACGTGGGGACTGATCCTGGAGACAACGGTCGGCTTGGGGGAGCGTAAACACACCGAGGCCTACGTGATGGCGCACGTGGAGGGTGGGCGCGAGGTGGCTCTGGCGGAGCTGGAGAGGCGGGCGCGTGCCTACACGCCGGAGCACCCCAGGAGCCCCAAGCGTCGCCGCCTCTTCCGCGACGGTGATGGATTTCTGCTGGTTGTCGACGGCGCGTGGCAGTCCCACGCTACCCGCTTCTCCGCTGCCGAACTCTTGGACGATACGGACCGCCCTGCACCAGCGGAACGGGTCAGCGATGAGCCAGTCGGGGCTGAGGCGCTGCCGGCCACGACGCCGGAGTTCCCGCCACCACCGCCACCTCCACCGTCGCCGTCGCCGTCGGTGGCGGTGGAGCGCGACGAGGATGGCGTGCCGGTGAAACCGGCATGGCTGGGACGTACCGACCTGTCGTGAGGGGAGTTGCTGCGAGGCCTGGTCTACAGCGCCGATCACCATGATTCCTTCTACCTGGAACCCGTACGCCCCCTCGTCGAACCAGGGGTCGGCGTGCGGGTTCCGTCCGTTCCAGCTCCAGGATTCAGTGAACCCGCGCGCTTCAACTAAGCCGGGCCGGAATGACCGGCCGGTGCGGAGGGCGGGGACGAAGGCTTCGAGGACGACGCGGCGGAAGCGTCGCCGCTGGGCGGGGGTGAGGTGTTGGAGGTCGGTGGTGAAGCGGGGAGCGTCTCGAAGGTCGGCACGAAAATCTCCTCCAGGGAGGGAGCACACACGGTGCTGCGGAAAGAGCCGATGCTCTCCTCCCGCATCTTCATCTGGCAGCACATCACCAAGCTCACGCTGCAGGAAGTTCAGCAGGTCATCCCGCTCTACCACC
Organism: Streptomyces sp. NPDC097981; assembly: GCF_040302565.1. Lineage (NCBI taxonomy): Bacteria > Bacillati > Actinomycetota > Actinomycetes > Kitasatosporales > Streptomycetaceae > Streptomyces > Streptomyces sp. NPDC097981. Next base: position 351 of record NZ_JBEORW010000096.1, on the reverse strand, counting down.
CCATCTGGGCCAGGACCGAACCCGACGACATCGCCTTCGCCGACCGCCACGCGGCACACGGCAACTTCCGAAACTGGGCCAGACTCACCGCCCACACCCTGACCGCGCTCGAACGTACAGGCCGCGACCACCCCGATCAGGAAGTGCTCCGCTGGGCCTTCAGCAAGCTGGGGAGCTGACACCCCCACGCAGTCCACGGATCACGACTGTCGGCGGTCATTGAATCTGCGTAGTCGTCGGGAGTATCACGAAAGCAGTGTTCACCACTCGGTTGGCGTAGAGGTTTCTCGTTGATCTGGTTGGCTCACACTCGTTCGGCGGAGAGGCGGCCGTCGAAGGCGATGTCGAACG
>NZ_JBEORW010000095.1:0-11675 GCF_040302565.1 Streptomyces sp. NPDC097981 | reverse complement strand
TCAGCCACCGCGCCTCCAGCGGTCGAAATGAACGTCACCGCACATCCAACCGCCACGACCACCAACCCGGCGAACCTATGCGGTCACAGCACTAGGCGAGTTCCCGGCGGAAGAATTCCAGTTCCAGCGCCATGAGCTTCTCCTTCGTGCCGTTCGGGGTCATGTGTGTGACGCCGGGCAGGGCCAGGAGCTGGTGCGGGCGCCCCGCGTCCGTCAGGGCCTGGGAGAGGCGCAGGGTGTGCGAGGGGTGGACGTTGTCGTCGGCCAGACCCGTGATCAGCAGCAGCGGCCGGGTCAGGTTCGGCGCGTCCGGGATCAGCGAGTCGCGCTCGTACACGTCGGGGTGTTCCTGCGGCAGTCCGAGGTAGCGCTCGGTGTACGCCGTGTCGTAGTGCCGGAAGTCGGTCGGCGCGGCTCCGGCGGCCGCAGCGTGGAAGACGTCCGGGCGGCGCAGCACCGCCAACGCGGACAGGTAGCCGCCGTACGACCAGCCGCGTACCCCGACCCGGCCGAGGTCCAGGTCCGGGTGGCGTTCGGCGAGCGCGTGCAGGGCCGCGACCTGGTCGTCCAGGGTGACCTCCGAGAACCCGCGGTACATGGCGTGCGTGAAGGCGGGCGAGACGTACGGGGTCCCGCGGTTGTCGACGGTCACGACGGCGAAGCCCCGGTCGGCCCACCACTGGCGGTGCTGCCAGCGGCGCGGCTCGGCGGACACGTCCTGGAAGCCGGGGCCGCCGTAGCTGTCCATGAGGACGGGCAGCCGCCGGCCGGGGACGTGGCCGCGGGGGAACACGACCGAGGTGGGGACGGCGTGCTCGGTGACCCGCTCCAGCACCGGCACCACCCGGTACGGCAGCGGCTGCGACAGGTCCGCGGGGGTGAACTCCCGCCCGTCGGCGGTGCGTACGCTGCGGCGCACCCCGTCGGCGTCGGCGGTGGTCAGCAGCAGCGCCCCGGCACCGGCCTGAACACCGTGCACACCGGGCCCGTCGGCCAGCGGGGTCAGCTCTCCCGTGTCGGGGTCGAGGAGCAGGACCTGCTGCTCGGCGGGGTCGCGCTGCCCGGCCTCGATCAGCAGCCGGTCCCCGTGGGTGCCGGCCACCCGGCGGACCTGGATGCCGTCCCCGGTGAGCAGTTTCCCGTCGACGGCGAGGGCGCGGGCGGCCCCGCCCGTGGTGTCGGCGGCGGTCAGGATCCGGCCGTCGGCGAGCCTGGCCGGGGTGCCGGGCAGCAGCGGGTCGACCCAGTGGGGGTGCGTGGTGCGGGACAGCTCCCGGGTCCGGCCGGTGGCCGGGTCGGCGGAGAGCAGCAGGACGCACTGCTGGAGCCGGTCCTGGACGGTCAGCAGGATCTCACCGGCCGCTGTGTCATCGGCGTCCCAGGCGACGTCGGAGACGTACGGGTACGTCGCGGCGTCCCAGTCGAGCCGTACCCGGGGTCTGTCCGGGCCGAGCACCCACAGCTGCACCTCGGCGTTGGGACCGCCCGCCTCGGGATAGGCGAAGTCCTCGGCCGGGAGCTCGGGATGCGCGGGGTCGGCGAAGTGGCGCCGCTGGAGGGCGGACTCGCAGACGCGGGCGGCGAGCAGCGTCTCCCCGTCGGGGGACCACCAGTGGCCCCGGTCCCGGCCCAGCTCCTCGGCGGCGGCAAACTCCGCGACGCCCCAGCGGGCCCCGTCGGCGGGGCTGACCCGGCCGCCGGGGAAGAGGTGGAGGGCGTCGTCGGCGACGTACGCGGTGCGGGAGCCGTCGGCGTTGAGGCGGGGGTCGAGGGCGGGCCCGGCGGCCGGGATCTCCTCGGGCATGCTTTCGGCCGCGCCCTCGTAGGTGACCCGGTACAGCCGCCCGTACAGCGGGAACACCGCGCTGCGGCCGTCGCCGGAGAGCGCGTACGAGCCGATCCCGGCGGCGACGAGCCGGATCCGCTCCCGCAGCCGGCGCTCGGCTGCCGGCAGGGTGCCCGGCTGGGGGGACAGCTCGCGGGGGTCGGCGAGCCGGGTCTCGGTGCCGGTGGCGGTGTCCAGGACCCAGAGGCTGTCGAAGGGGTCGCAGGGGCCGGTGGAGCGGAGGAACCAGAGCAGCCGGCCGTCGTCCCCGAAGGAGAACGCGCGCGGGGCGCCGTACGTGAAGCGGCCGGTGCTCGCGGAGAGCCTGAGGAAATCATCCATGATCGCAGTGTGGCATGTGAAATGGCACACTGTATATGTCATGCAGCCTAGGCCATTCGAGTGGTGCACCCCCGGTTGCAGGTTTAGCGTCGAAAAGGTGCACGGGAACACGACGCCGACCAGCACCGGGACCGACGGCAGGGTCCGAGGGAGCGGCAACGGGCTCGCCCTGTTCGTCATCGCCTCTTGCCAGCTCATGGTCGTTCTCGACATCACCATCGTGAACATCGCGCTGCCACACATCCAGACCGGCCTCGGCTTCTCCACCGAGAGCCTGTCCTGGGTCGTCAACGCCTACACCCTCAGCTTCGGCGGACTGCTCCTCCTCGGTGGACGCACCGGCGACATCCTCGGCCGCAAACGCGTGTTCATCTCCGGCGTGCTGCTCTTCGGCCTGGCCTCCCTGCTCGGCGGACTCGCACAGAGCGAGGGCCAGCTGATGGGCGCCCGGGCCCTGCAGGGCGTCGGCGGCGCCATCGCCTCCCCGACCGCTCTGGCCCTGATCACCACCACCTTCCGGGAAGGCCCGGCGCGCAACCGGGCGTTCGGCGTCTTCGCCGCGGTCTCGGCGGGCGGCGGCGCGATCGGGCTGCTGGCCGGCGGCATCCTCGTCGAATGGCTCAACTGGCGCTGGGTGTTCTTCGTCAACGTCCCGATCGCCCTGGCCATCGCCTTCATGGCCACGCGCGTCATCCGCGAGTCCGAACGCCATCCCGGACACTTCGACCTCGCCGGCGCGCTGCTGGGCACGTGCGGCATGGTCGCGCTCGTCTACGGGTTCATCCGCGCCTCCCAGGAGGGCTGGACCGACCCGATCACCCTCGGATCGTTCGGCGCGGCCGTGGTCCTGCTCCTGCTGTTCTTCCTCAACGAGCGGCGCTCGCCGCAGCCGATCACCCCGCTGCACATGTTCGCCGACCGCAACCGGGCCGGCTCGTACGGGATCATGCTCTTCCTCGCCTGCGCGATGTTCGGCATGTTCTTCTTCCTGACCCTGTTCGTGCAGAACGTACTGGATTTCAGCCCGATCCAGGCAGGCCTCGCATTCCTGCCGGTGAGCGTCGTCATAGCCGTCGGCGCGGGCATCACCTCCCAGCTGCTGCCCAAGGTCGGGCCGAAACCCTTCATGGTGACGGGCGCGCTGTGCTCGGCGGCCGGGCTGGCCTGGCTGACGCAGACCGACGTCCACTCGACGTACCTCGGCAGCATCCTGGGCCCGATACTCGTGTTCAGCGTCGGCATGGGCATGCAGTTCGTCTCGCTGACCCTGATGGCCCTGTCCAACGTCGCCGACCGGGAGTCGGGCGCGGCGTCCGGACTGCTCAACACGACGCAGCAGGTGGGCGGATCGCTGGGCCTGTCCATCCTGGTCACGGTCTTCGGCACGGCCAGCCGCAACGAGGCCCACACCCAGGTCCCGGCCTTCCTGAGCCAGGCCGGCCCCGTCCAGAAGGCCCTGTTCCTGCGCACGGGCCGGCTCCCGGACCCCTGGGGCGACCAGGTGCTCACCTCGGGCGTGAGCGCCGCGTTCATCGTCGCGGCGGCCTTCGCCCTGATCGCGGCGCTCATCGCGCTGACCGCCATCCAGGTCCGTCCCTCGGACCTCGAACGCCTCAAGGGCAACCACACCCGGGCGGCCGTCTGAACCCCGCCCTCCCGGTGGGGGCCGCACCGCCGGCAGACCCGGACCACGTACCGCTCGCGGTCGGCCGGAGCCCTCGCGCCGGCGCTACCCGGCCGCGCCGCGGACCCGGCAGCGCATCGGTCCGTCCGCCCGCAAGGTGATCCCGGCGCTGACGGGGACGTCGGTGTCGACGGCCTCGAACTCGTACGCCCGCAGGATCATCGCCAGCGCGATCACCGACTCCAGCATCGAGAAGTGCTGCCCGATGCAGGCGCGCGGGCCTCCGCCGAACGGGAACCAGGAGTACCGGGGGCGGGCCGCCTCCGCCTCCGGGGTGAACCGGTCCGGGTCGAAGCGGTCCGGGTCCGGCCAGTACCGTGGGTGGCGGTGCGTCACCCACGGGGCCAGGATCACGTCCGCGCCCGCCGGGATGGTCCGGCCCCCGACCTCGGTGGCCGCGACCGAGCTGCGGCCGATGACCGGCGCCGCCGGGTAGAGCCGCATCGCCTCCTTGAGGACCTGCGTGAGGTACGGGAGCCGTTCCAGGTCGGCGGCCTGCGGCGTACGGTCGCCCAGTACACGGGAGACCTCCTCGCGGGCCCGCGCCTGCTGCTCGGGGTGGCGGGCCAGCAGGTGCAGTGAGAACGCGAGCGAGGTGGCGGTCGTCTCGTGCCCGGCGAGCAGGAAGATCAGCACCTGGTCGCGCAGTTCGGCGGCGTCGAACTCCCCGTCGTCCGTGCTCGTGGCGGCGGCGAGCAGGCTCAGCAGGTCCTCGCCCCCGGCCGCGGTCCCGCCCCGCCGCTCGGCGATGATCTCGTCGCACACCGCGTACAGCTCGTCCATCGCGGCGGCCGCCCGCTTGTTGCCCGGGGTGGGCCAGGTGCGCGGGATGTTGGCGGGGGAGTAGCCGCGGCGCAGCACGTACTCCGTGATGACGGGGAAACACCGGTTGACGACGTCGACGGTGGCGTCCACGTCGGTGCCGAAGAGGATGCGGGCGACCGCGCGCAGGGCGAGCCGCATCATCTCCTCGCCGACGTCGACCACGGAGCCGGGGGCCTGCTGCCAGCCCGCGACGACGGCCCGGGTCTCGGCGGCGACGGCGTCGGCGTAGCCGTCCACCCGGCGCTTGGTGAACAGCGGCTGGACCAGCCGCCGCTGGCGCAGGTAGTCCTCGTCCTGGCTGGTCAGCAGGCCGTTCCCGAAGGAGTCCCGGAGCTCCTGGTAAAAGCTGTTGTCCTTGCGGAAGTTGGCCGACTCCGCGGCCAGGACCTGCTGTGCGCCCTCCGCGGAGAAGACGCAGTAGAGCTCGGAGCGCAGCCCGGGCGGGCCGGCGGTGATCCGTACGACGTCGCCGTGCCGCTGCTGCGCGCGCAGGTAGGTCCCGAGCGAGTCCGATTTCAGGTCGAACAGGGAGCCGAGCAGCGGGACCCCCGCGAGCGCGGGAACCTCCGTACCGGATTCCGTATGCGTTTCCACTGCCATGGCCGCCCCCTCGACACCGTACCGACGGGGCTGATTCTGCACGGCCCGTACCGACGGCGCCCAGGACCGTTACGCCGACCGGCTGAAATCCGCCGGGTCGGGTTGCCCCTCCGTGGCCGGGTGTTGCAGGCACTGCCGCTCGTGCGCGTGCCGTGCCGGCCCTGTGTGAAGCTGTTTCACGTCACTTTCCCTGACATGCACCTGAGGACTTCGGCAACCGATGAGCGAGCCCCTGAATCCCTTTGCCCCGTCCCCGCCCCAGCAGCCCCGGGCCGTACCGCCGCAGGAAACGAACGGCCAGGCGGTACTGGCCCTCGTGCTCGGCGCGCTCGGCGCTCTGGTCGCCGGCGAACGGCTCCTGTTCTGGGTGGGTTTCCCGCTGGGCCTGGCGGCCCTGGTGTTCGGCCTGGTGGCCTGCTCGCGGGCCTTCCGGGGCGCGCCGCACAAGGCGCTCGCGGCCGTCGGCACGGCCGTCGGCATCCTTGCGCTCGGGCTCTCCCTGTACGGACTGGCGTCCACCCTGCGCTCGTTGACCGAGTGGGAGGGCGGCGGCGGGGGCGGACTGTCCGCGAGCACGCCGATCCCCCTCGTCCCGGTGCCGGAGTCCTCGGCTCCGCTCCCGGGCGCCGCGGGGGCCATGCCGTTCGGTACGACGTACACGTACGACAGCGGCGTCGAGGTGACGGTACGGGACCTCGCCGCCTACCAGCCGGTGCGGGAGGGGCCGGTGGCGGACGGTCCGCTGCGGGCCGGGGTCCGGCTGAAGGTGACGGTGGTGAACCGCTCCGACGAACCGCTCGACCTGGGCAAGGCGATCCCCACGGCGACCGACCACCGCACCGCCGGGCACCTCTGGGGGATCCACGACCGGGAGCTCCCGCGCCCGTTCGAGGGCACCCTCCGGCCGGGGGACACCGCGACGGCCGAATTCGGCTTCCTACCCGCGGCCGGAGCCGAGGCGCTGACGTTCGAGATCTCCCCGGGCCTCACCCCGTACGACGCCCGCACCTGGACGACGCCACTGCGCTGACGCCCCACCGGGCCCCACCGGGGCCCCCGCCACGGTGCAGGCGGGCCCGGAGCCGGGTCCGGCGCCCGGGCATGCAGAAACCCCGCCGGCCGAACCCGAAGGGTGGCTCTGGCGGGGCCCTGCGTCAACTGGGACTTCGTCAGTCGTCGATGCCTTGCGTCCGGCTCCTAGATGTCGCGGAAGATCTCGATCTGGGCGCCCACCGAGTTGAGGCGCTCGGCCAGTTCCTCGTAGCCGCGGTTGATGACGTAGACGTTGCGCAGCACCGAGGTGCCCTCCGCCGCCATCATCGCCAGGAGGACGACCACGGCCGGGCGCAGGGCCGGCGGGCACATCATCTCCGCCGCGCGCCAGCGGGTGGGGCCCTCGACCAGGACGCGGTGGGGGTCCAGGAGTTGGAGTCGGCCGCCGAGGCGGTTCAGGTCCGTCAGGTAGATGGCGCGGTTGTCGTACACCCAGTCGTGGATCAGGGTCTGGCCCTGGGCGACGGCCGCGATGGCCGCGAAGAACGGCACGTTGTCGATGTTCAGCCCGGGGAACGGCATCGGGTGGATCTTGTCGATCGGGGCTTCGAGCTTCGAGGGGCGGACCGTCAGGTCGATCAGGCGGGTGCGGCCGTTGTCCGCCGTGTACTCCGCCGAGCGGTCGTGGTCGAGGCCCATCTCCTCCAGCACCGCGAGCTCGATCTCCATGAACTCGATCGGGACCCGGCGGATCGTCAGCTCCGACTCCGTGACCACGGCGGCGGCGAGCAGGCTCATCGCCTCGACCGGGTCCTCGGAGGGGGAGTAGTCCACGTCCACGTCGATGTTCGGGACGCCGTGGACGGTGAGGGTGGTCGTGCCGATGCCCTCGACCTCGACGCCGAGCGCCTCCAGGAAGAAGCACAGGTCCTGGACCATGTAGTTGGAGGAGGCGTTGCGGATGACGGTGACGCCGTCGTGCCGGGCGGCGGCCAGCAGCGCGTTCTCGGTGACCGTGTCCCCGCGCTCGGTCAGCACGATGGGGCGGCCCGGGGCGACCCCCGCCTCCACCTTCGCGTGGTAGATGCCCTCGGTCGCGGTGATGTCCAGGCCGAAGCGGCGCAGGGCGATCATGTGCGGCTCGATGGTGCGGGTGCCGAGGTCACAGCCGCCGGCGTACGGCAGGCGGAACTGGTCCATCCGGTGCAGCAGCGGGCCCAGGAACATGATGATGCTCCGGGTGCGGCGGGCCGCGTCCGCGTCCATGGCGTCCATGTCGAGGCGGGCCGGCGGGACGATCTCCAGGTCCACGCCCTCGTTGATCCAGCGGGTGCGGACGCCGATGGAGTTCAGGACCTCCAGGAGCCGGTAGACCTCCTCGATGCGCGCGACCCGGCGCAGCACCGTACGGCCCTTGTTGAGCAGCGTGGCGCACAGCAGCGCCACGCACGCGTTCTTGCTCGTCTTGACGTCGATGGCGCCGGACAGCCGACGGCCGCCGACGACCCGCAGGTGCATCGGGCCGGCATAGCCCAGAGAGACGATCTCGCTGTCGAGAGCTTCACCGATTCGGGCGATCATCTCAAGGCTGATGTTCTGGTTGCCGCGCTCGATCCGGTTCACTGCGCTCTGGCTGGTGCCGAGCGCATCCGCGAGCTGACTCTGTGTCCAGCCCCGGTGTTGCCGGGCGTCACGGATGAGCTTGCCGATACGTACGAGGTAGTCGTCTGCCATGGGTGAACCGTATCTCAGATATGAGATGACCCCTGCGTCGGGTGTGGCAGAAGGGTGTTACCGGCCGTCAGTTCCACCCCGCCTCATCGCCGGACCGGAAGGTGCGTGGTGCGTGACGATCCGGCTGGGGAGGCGGGTGGGCTGCTCCCGCTCCGATACGGACAAAGGGGATGGAAGCTCTTCCTGGGCGGCGTCGAGGAGTTGCTCCGGCCTGCGCAGCCGACGCCGGCCCGGCGCCGCCGTCGACGCCTGGGCCGCTCGTCACGACCTCGTGCGCCCTCTTGCGCGCCCTCGTACGCCCCCTCACCCGCCCCCGCTCCCGGGCCGCCGGCCGAGCCCCCGCCCCGGGTCAGTGCCCGCAGGCGTGGTGCCGTCCGCCGTGCACCGCCGCGTACGAGGCCGGGCGCGGTCCGGATCCCGCGCGGGCCACCCGGGCCGCCGCGGCCCGGCCGGCCGCCGAGTCCGCGTCGTGCACCACCCGGCCGCCGATCAGGGTCATCCGTACGCCGGTCCCGCTGATGTCGGCCACCGGACAGCGGGTCACATCCCGGTCCAGCAGCACCAGGTCCGCCGCCTTGCCCGGCTCCACCGTCCCCGTCAGCCCCTCCTGCCTCAGCTGCCACGCCGTCCCAGCCGTGTGCATCCGCAGGACCGAGGCCCGGCCCAGCCCCTCCAGCTCCCGGTACAGCTCGCCCGTGCCGTACGCGCCCTGCCGGTCGATCGCGGTCCTCAGCTGGTTCCACACCTGGAGCGCGTCCACCGGCCAGTCCGAGCCGCCGGTCAGCCGGGCCCCCGCCCGCTCCAGGCTGCGCGCCGGGTACATCCACCGGTGGCGCTCCGGCCCGATGTACGGAAGCAGCGCCTCCATCGTCCAGGTGTCCTGTGCGGCCCACTGGAGCTGCATACAGGCCGCCACGCCCAGCTGCGCGAAGCGCCGCAGGTCCGCCGGGTCCACGAGCTGGAGGTGCGCGACCGCATTGCGCGGGTCCCGCTGCCCGGTCGCCCGGCGGGCGTACGCGTACGCGTCGAGGGCCGTGCGCACCGCCCGGTCGCCCAGCCCGTGGGCGTGCATCTGCCAGCCGGCCCCGTTGAACGCCGCCGTCAGCCGGCCGTAGTCGGCCGCCGAGGTGTACAGCTCGCCCCGGTTGCCGGTCGGCTTCCCGTTCCCGTCCAGGTACGGCTCCAGCAGTGCGGCCGTCTGCGCCGGGTACTCGATCACCCCGTCCAGGAACACCTTGACCATCCCGAACCGGAGGCCCCGTACCCCCTCGAAGTCCTTCCGCAGCCCGCGCGCGTACGCCAGCGCGCCCGCCGGGTCCTTGGTCTGCCCGGCGTCCAGCCGGATCGCCGGCACGATCCGCTGAGGCAGCTTCCCCGCCGCCGCCAGGGCCTGGTAGAGCTCCAGCTCGTGCCGTCCCACCAGCGCGTCCATCATCGTCGTGACCCCGGACGCGGCCGCCAGCTCCAGCACCTTGGCGCAGGCCGCGACCAGTTCCGCCCGGGAGGGCTCCGGGACGTGCCGCTTCACCAGGTCCTGCGCGTCGTCCTTCAGGACGCCCGTGGGCTCCCCGTCAGGCCCCTTCACGATCCGGCCGCCCACCGGGTCCGGGGTGGCCGCCGTGATCCCGGCGATCTCCAGGGCCCGCCGGTTCGCCCAGAGGTTGTGCCCGTCGCCGCCGACCAGCGCGACGGGCCTGCGGGTCGCCAGCGCGTCCAGCATCGAGTGGTGCGGCACGCTCCCGGCCGGCAGCAGTCCGACCGGGTTCCAGTCCTCCACGACCAGCCAGCGGTCCGGCTCCGCCCCCGCGCCGCCGGTATCGGCCAGGAAGCCGGCCAGCAGCTCCCGGAGCTCGGGCACGGTGGTCTCCGCCCCGTCCAGCGAGGGCCGCAGGGACCGGTCGCCGGCGCCCAGCGGGTGCACGTGCCCGTCGTGGATGCCGCTCATCACGGTGTTCCCGCGCGCGTCGACGACCTCGGTGTCCCGCCCGGCGTGCCGCCGCAGCGCCGAACCGCTCCCGGTGGCCAGGATCTTTCCGTCCCGTCCGACCGCGACGGCCTCCACCGGGGCCCCGCCGCCGGTGGTCCCCGTGAACACCCTGGCGTTGTGGATCACCAGGGCGGCCGAGCCGCGCCCGCCGCTCGGGGCGGCCGCGGCCGCGGGGCCGGCCCCCAGCAGACCGGCCGCGCCCGCCGCGCCGACGGCCCCGGCGGCCGTGAGGAGTCCCCGGCGGGACAGGGGGGAAGAAGAGGTCATGGCCACTCCAAACGTTGGTGTGGCCAGGACACTGTTTGATTAACCCCTTAACCAGAACCCGCAGCGGCCGACGAAATCCGCACCGCCGTCCGTACGATGACCCCGTGCCCGGGCCCGGACCGACCATCGCAGACATCGCGCGCGCCGCGGAGGTCTCCACCGCGACCGTCTCGCACGCGCTGGGCGGCACCGGCCGGGTCGGCGAGTCCACCCGCCGCCGGGTCCGCGAGGTGGCGGCCGCGCTCGGATACAGCGCCGGCCGGGGCCCCCGCACCCGTACGCTCGGCCTCGCCGTGACCACGTACGCGGGCGCGGCCTGGAACTTCGTCGAGATCGCGTACTTCTCCCGGCTGCTGACCGCCGCCACCGCGGCCGCCCACGCCCGCGGCTACGCCCTCACCGTGCTGCCCGCCGACCGGGGCGCCGAGCCCCTGTGGCACACCCTCGCCGTCGACGGGATGCTGCTGCTCGACAGCCCGGCGGGCGACCCGGTGCTCCGCGCCCTGCGGGCCCGCGGACTGCCGGTGGTCTTCGACGGCCGTCCGCCCGACCCCCGGCCCGCGGACGCGTGGGTGGACAACGACCACGAGGCCACCACCCGCGAGGTGCTCGACCACCTCGCCGCCTCCGGGGCACGGCGGATCGCGCTGCATTCCGGGTACGGGCGGGAGTACTACACCGGGGCCGTCACCTCGGCCTACGTCCGCTGGTGCGCCGAGTGCGGGGCGGACCCGCTGGTGGTCCCCTTCGACCCAGAGGACACCCCGGGGCACGCCTTCGACGCCGTGTTCGCCGGGCCCGGCCGCCCCGACGCCGTGTACTGCGTGTACGACCCCGGCGGCCGCCAGGTGCTGGCCGCCGCCGCACGGCACCGGCTGCGGATTCCGGAGCAGCTGCGGCTCGTCTGCGCGAGCGAGGACCCCTCGTACGCGGCGGGCGACCCGGCGGTGAGCACCGTGACCCTGCGGCCGGAGGTGATCGGGGAGCGCGCGGTCGCCGCGCTGGTGGTACTGCTGGAGTCCCCGCATGGCACGCCGCCGGGCCAGCTGACCGTCCCGGCGGCGTTGACCGTGCGCACGTCCTCGCGCGCGTGACACGGACATGGGGGAGCGGGCCGCGTTTCCCGGGGTTCCCTGTGATTCTCATACGGGTCGGGCTTGTCGGTGTTGTGCCGCCACGGGGCGTGCAGCATCACCTCAGGGGTGAGCGGCCGAAGAAGCGGGGCCGGTACAGCGCTTCCCGGATCCCGGCCCGGGAAGGCCGTATCAGCCGGGGCGGACATGTCAGGTGCCGACCCCGGCTGATACGGAGTTGGGGGATGGCCGGCCTAAGGGTTGTCCCGTAAATGATCTTCGAGTGGCCTCGGGCATGGCGGGCTGCCGTGCGGCCTGCTCGCTTATCCGGCGAGGGTGAGGTTG
>NZ_JBEORW010000094.1:0-11853 GCF_040302565.1 Streptomyces sp. NPDC097981 | reverse complement strand
CGACCAGCCCGCCCACATGTGGGTCACCACACGTGTCGGGCTCACCGCCAAACTGGCTGACGGCAACACCATCACACCGCCCTGGGCTCACTAGTCCCGTACTTCGCGGGTCGTTGTTTCAGGTCTGTGGCCAGCGGGTTTGTGTGATGTCGGTGTCGAGGAGGTCGAGGAGGTGGAGTTGGACGCCGCGGTTGATCTGGACGGTTGGCGGGTCGGCGACGTTACCGATCCGCAGGGTGAGTTCGCCGAGGTGGTAGAGGATCATCCGGCCGGTGGGTCGGACCCGGCGGTTGTCGGGATAGAGGCCGACCATGGTCTCTTCGGGGCCCAGAGCGTGTCTGACCTGCCGCTCGATCAGGCAGAAGACGAGCAGGGCCAGGCAGATGACCTGGATGAGAGCGGCGACACGCCGGTAGTGCTGCACGAAGACCGGCGCGACCGCCAGGGGTCCTTTGAAGTCGTGGTAACGGCGTTCGACCGCGCCCTGGCCCTTGTAGTGGACCAGGATCTGGTCCGGACCGGCCTGCTCAGCCGGGATGCTGGTCAGCAGCGCCCACCAGCCGTCCACCGCGGCCTCGGCGTCCAGGGCGTCCTGGTCGAAGTGCCACTGAAGGGCGGGAGGTTCGCCTTCGCCTCCGTTGATCCTCCAGCGCAGGCAGGAGGTGACGTGCCGCTTGGCTGCGATGACCCCGCTCCGGGCCGTGATCTTCTGGTGGGTCCGGTAGTGCTGGCCGCCCGCCGCACTGGCGAGTTTGTCCATCTCCTCGCCGGCCCGGGCCAGTCGCTTCTCGCGGGCCCGGCGCTGGCCCGCCGCGACAGCGGTGGAGTGCACCAGGATCCGGCGCACCCGGTGCACCGGATCCCGCTTACGGCGCCCGGCCATGGTGTGGATGTCCTCCAGCACCCGGTAGCTCTCCCGCTCGGCGGCCGGCTTGTCCGCGTCCCGCTCGGGCACCCAGTCCACCGCCTGCGCCTGCGCCTGCGCGAGGTCCAAGGCTGCGTAGACCTCGTCCTTGACCTGCGCGGCCGGGACCGGCGCGATGAAATCCACCCCGGCCGCGAGCAGTGCGGCGACATTCGTATAGGACCTCCTAATGACGTTGTCAAGTCGCAGAGGCAGCGGAGAGTCCGTGTTCGTAGCACTGATGCTGAACGGAAAATCGACCTTCGGGAGGGCAGGCGGCAGCATCCGGGCCGCTTGCGGACCGGATGACGGGGGCCTTGTCCCGTGAAGGTGGACACCTGTTCGTGTCGTTATGCGGCGAGTGTCAGGGTAGCTGACTGGTGTTCGTAGGCGATCGGTGCCTGCTGTCCGTTCGCCGAGTGTCGTCGGCGGGTGTTGTAGCGCGTGGTCCACCGGAAGACGGCCAGGCGGCAGGCGCGGGTGCCGTCGAAGCGGCGGGCGCCCTTGAGCGTCTCGCGTTTGAGGGCCGCGTTGAACGACTCGGCGAGTGCGTTGTCCGCGCTCGTGCCGACCGCGCCCATGGACTGCTTCATCCCCAACTCGGCGCAGATCTCAGCGAATTGGCGTGAGGTGTACTGGGCTCCGTGATCGCTGTGGAAGACGGCGCCAGCCAGGCTGCCGCGGGTAGCGGCGGCTGCCCGGAGAGCGTCGGTGACCAGCGAGGTGCGCATGTGGTCGGCGATCGACCAGCCCACCAGGCGGCGCGAGTAGCAGTCGATCACCGTCGCCAGATACAGGAACTCGCCGTCGCCCACCGGCAGGTAGGTGATGTCGCCGACGTACTCGGTGTTCGGCGCGCTCGCGGTGAAGTCGCGCCCGAGCAGGTCCGGCACCGGTGTGGCGGACGGCTCGGGCACCGTGGTGACCTGGCGTCTGCGCAGCCGCAGCCCGGCGATACCGAACTTCCGCATGACCCGTCCGACGCGCTTGTGGTTCACGCGCTCGCCGTCGTCGCGCAGCTCGGCGGTGATCCGCGGGCGGCCGTAGGTGCCGTCCCACTCGGCGTGCACGGCCCTGATCCGCTCGGCGAGAGCGGCGTCGGCCCGCTCACGCGCGGCGCGGGCCCCGCGGCCGGCCCGCCACTTATAGAAGGTGGAGCGGGCGACCTCCAGCACAGTGCACAACCGCTTCACGCCGAAGGCGCGGTGGTGGTCCTCGATGAACTGGAAGCGGTTGGTCACCAGGTCATCCTTGTGCGAAAAACTTTCGTCGCCCTACGGAGAATGTCCCGCTCCGTGGCGAGTTTCTGCATCTCCTTATGGGCCGCTGCCAGCTCCCGGCGCAGGGCCTCGTTCTCGGCCTGTAGCTCCTCGGCCGTCGGCGGCGAATCCACCCGCGTCATCCCCGTGCTCGTCGTACTGTCCCGGCTGCGCCGGGTCCGCTCGGCCCGCACCCAGTTACGCAGCGTCTCCCGGCTGATCCCCAGATCCTTCCCGATGCCCTCGAAGGTGTGGCTCGGGTCCGACAGGTACAGCGCGACGGCGTCCGCCTTGAACTCGGGCGAGTAGACCTTCATCACCATAAAAGATGCCTCCTACCCGGCCCCTGCCGGGGCCGGAGTCAGAGGTGTCCACCCCTCGGGGACAGGTCCCCATCTGCCGTTGTCGATCATCTGCGACTCTTCGGGGTGAACCTCACCTCGGCTGGGCCGCGAGGTCTGCCGCTCGGCGAACGCGCGATCTGTTGTCAGTGGCGTGCGCTTGGATAGGACGCATGACTGTTCACGACGTTGCCGAGGCTCTTCCTGATATCGCGACGCTGCGGGACCGGTGTCGGTCGATAGCCCTGCTGGAGACTGTGCTGAACCCTGACGGTGAGCGCTACTACTCATTCAGCCGGGCCTGGTCCGAGACGGAGGAGATCGCCTCCATGCGCAACGGCTCGGGGGACGAGTTCGACGTCATCTTCTCTCCGGCGGGCGCGTATGTCCGAGGGTTCGACCACGAGTCGGAGATGAGCCCGTATGTCGACGACGCACCCTGGCCAGGCGTAGTGGACTCGGTCCCCGAGGTGTTCCGCAGTTGCGTCGAAGAGCCGGCCTTCACAGACGACGGAATGCCCAGGGTGACGGCTTGCATGTGGCGTGAGGCGGGAAGCGAGCACTGGCAGGCAGGAGAGATTGACTTCCCTGAAGACAACGCCGACCCTGACGGCTCGGGTTGGCTGTTCCACCTGCTGGTCGACCCATCGCCGGAGGCATTCCAGAAGTTCGCGGAGGACTACTACGAGATCCCGGTCGACATCCACGCGGTGCGCCACGTATATGCCCTTCGCCCACTGACCCAGGACGTGGTCACCGCTTTGAGCGACAAGGCATCCCTGGCGGGCATTGCCGACGCAGCGGCCGCGATCGGCTATGCCGTCGCAACCGGCTCGGCTCCCTGACCTGAACCTGCCGGAGAGGCTTCGCGGATGCGGAGCGCGCCTGACAGAGCGCGACTTGAGTTCCACCACGCCCATGGTCTGACCGGGCAGGGCAAGACCGTCCACGACAGGCGGCTGCCCAACACGGAGCCGAGGCTGCGGGAGCTGTTCGAGAAGCTGGTCGCGAAGTTCGGCGCTGTCCTGGTCGTCGTCGACCAGGTCGCCAACATCGGCGCCCTGCCGATCGCCGCCGCCCGCGCGTCGGGCTGCCGGGTCGCCTGCCTGCCCGGCCTGTCGATGCGCCGGGCCGCCGACCTCTACCCGGGCGAGGCCAAGACCGACGCCTGCGACGCGTTCGTCATCGCCGACACCGCCCGCACCATGCCGCACACCCTGCGCGCGGTGGACCGCGACGACGAGACACTGGCCGAGCTGACCATGCTCACCGGCTACGACAACGACCTGGCCGGCGAGATCAACCGCACCACCAACCGGCTGCGCGGCCTCCTCTCCCAGATCCACCCCTCCCTGGAACGAGTGGTCAGCCCGCGCCTGGCCTACCCCTACACCCAGGCACTCCTTCAGCTGCACGGCTCCCCGGCCAGGCTGAAGAAACTCGGCCGTGCCCGCTGCGAGGCCCTGCTCAAGGCCCACGGCTCGCGCAAGGCCCACCACCTCACCACCGAGATCTTCGACGCCCTCGCCGAACAGACCCTTGTGGTTTCCGGCACCGAGGCCAGCGCGCTGATCGTGCCCGGGCTCGCCGCCCAGCTCGATGTCGGCGTACTACCTAAGGTCCCCAACCGCGTACGGATGAACGTCCCCAGCTATGTCGCGGGCCGGAGCACGGCTGAGAATCCTGGTTGTCCTGTCTCTGCGATGCAGGCGCCCCGTCGAGGCAGCAGCCGCACATTGCTCAGAACGACCCCCGAGGCCACAGCCCGACACATCGAGACCCTCTTGCCCCCGTTCAACCCCTGACGATGCAGAAGGGATGCCCAGCCGGATCGGTGAGGACCCGCCATCTGTCCTCATGCGGCTGGTGATCCGACTTGCCTGCGCCCAACTCCAGCAACTGGGCCTCCGCCTCGTCCAGATCCCCGACGTCGAAGCAAAGGTGAAGCTGCTGGGGAACGGCCTGATCAGGCCAGCTCGGCGCCCGGTAGTCGTCGACCCGTTGAAAGCCGATGAGGAGTCCATCCTCACGGCTGAGACCGGCAAAGTCGGCGTCCGACTTCGGGTGGGGTTCAAGGCCGGTGGCCTGCTGATAGAACGCCGCCAGAGCCAGTGGATCAGGGCAATCGAGTGTTATCGCGCTCAACTTCATTTGCAAGGGCATGACATCTCCGAGCCGATCAACAGATCTTCCTGATGCACACCCTAAGAGGCTCTGGCACGGTCGGTTGCTCGAAATGGCCTGTCAGGCCACGTCTGTGTCCCGCTCGATGGCCTTGAGACGGTTCTTGAGACGGTAGCTCGGTCCGTTGATGGAGATCACGTCGCAGTGGTGCAGGAGGCGGTCGCGGATGGCGGTGGCGAGGACTTCGTCGCCGAACACCTGCCCCCATTCACTGAAGGTCTTGTTCGAGGTCAGGATGATCGAGCCCTTTTCATACCGCTTTGAGATGACTTGGAAGACAAGGTTCGCTTCTCCGCGTTCGAGGATCTCGTATCCCACCTCGTCGACCACGAGGACGCCCGGCCGGAGATAGGTGCCGAGCTTGTTGGCCAGGCGCCCGGCTGCTTCCGCGGCTTTGAGGTTGCGGACCATGTCGTCGAGGCTGGTGAAGTAGACCGAGTAGCCGGCCCGGCAAGCCGCAACGGCAAGAGCGACGGCGATATGCGTCTTGCCCACCCCCGGCGGACCCAAGAGAGCCGCGTTCGCCTTGGCCTCGACGAACGAGAGGGTGGCGAGGTCCTTGACCTTGCGCGGGTCGAGGTCGGGCTGGAACGAGAAGTCGTACTCATCGATCGTCTTGTGGTGCGGCAGCCGGGAGAGTCGCAGGCCCTGGCGGAAGCGACGGTCGTCGCGGACGGCCAGTTCTTCGGAGAGGACCAAGTCGAGGAAGTCGAGGTAGCCCATCTTCGCCTCATCCGCCCGGCGGGCGAACTCGTTGATGGTTTCCGCGAGGTGGGGCAGGCCAAGCTTGCCGGCCGTGGTGCGGATGCGGTTGCCGGTGAGCTCGCTCAAGACGATTCCTTCGTCGCTCGATGGGTGGTGAAGGGACGGGTGCCGGTCAGCTCGTCATAGACCGACAACGGACGGCGCCCGACCTCGACCCGGGTGGCCGCGGCCCGGTTCAGCAGGGCCTGCAAAGGTCCGACCTCCTCGCCCCGCGTCCGCTCTTGACGAGGCTGGACGGGGATGTCACCGGTGGTGGTTCGGCGTCCCTGACCGGTGGGCAGACCGTCCCAATGGGACTCGTCGACGACACGGGCACCGCGGCCGATCGCCCGGGGATGGCCCGCCAGCAACGTGCTGCCGTGGGCGTCGGCAAGGGTGGCATGCAGCATGACTTGAGACTTTGTTGCCCGGATCTCGACCAACTGCCGCGGGCGGACCTTGCGAGCCGGCACCGAGTAGAGGTTGCCGTCGAAGGCGACCAGGCAGTCCTTGCCAACGTGCCGCAGCTGCCGTTCGGCCACCAGATACGGAGTCTGCGGCAGCGGCTTGAGAGCTGTGTGGTCCCTCGCCGCCCGCTCCGCGATGACCTCCCGGTGCGTCATATGGATCTGGGCCCGCCGCACGGGCACCCAGGCGGTGAACGCGGCGTCCATCTCCTCGACGGAGGAGAACGACCGGCCGGACAGGACGTGGTCGCGGACGATCAGGACCTGACGCTCGACCCGGCCCTTGCCCTGCGGCCGGTAGGCGGCCAGCACGTCGATGTCGAAGTCGTAGTGGCCGGCGAACCCGACCGCTTCCGGATGCAGCGGGACCGCCTCACCAGGGGCGACGTGGCGGCGGACAACGGTCTTGGTGCGGTCGTAGACGATCGTCATCGGAGCCCCGCCGAAATGAGCGAAGGCCCGGCGGTGGCAGTCGAAGAAGGTCTGCAGGTCCTGGCTGGTGGTGAAGCAGCAGAACGGGTCCCGCGAGTACGACAACGTCATGTGGAACGAGTAGACCTTCGCGATGCCCACGTGGGCGAGGATCTTGCCCTCATCTCCCCAGTCCACCTGGGCCTGGGCACCGGGGATCACCTCGAACCGGCGGTGCATCCCCGCCAGTTCCTTGGGCGTGATCCCGAGTTCCTCTGCGATCCTCGGCCGGGCCGTCTGAACGTAGAGCTTGACCCGCTGATAGTTCCCCGTGAAGCCGTACTCATGGGCCAGCCGCTCGTGAATGACCGCGGCCTTCATCAGCACCTCGGCCCGGAGCATTGAATCGATCAGCGGCCCGAACTCGTCGATCACCCTCGCCCGCGACCGCCCGCTCGGCGACCGCCGCGGAGGCGTCGCCGGCCCCGGTGCCGACAGGTACTTGCGGACCGTCTTGCGGTCCAGCCCGGTCTCCCTGGAGATCTCCGACAGGCTCATCGCCCCGGACTCCAGCAGGCCGCGAAAGCGCCGAAGCTCCAGCCAACGCTGCGGATCCAAGACCACTGCCAGCCCCCTCCGCCGCCCGTATCGACCAAGTAGCAGAGTGCCGAGCAGCAGGTCTCACCGCATCACAACTGTCCCTTTTCATCCGTACGAGGCTGGGGACGTTCACGTGTACGCCGACACCAATCAAGTTCAGTACAATCTGAACCTGCTCGCCAGGCAGGAAGGCCGATGTCCACTCTGTAGGGACTACATCCTCACCGCCCATCAGCCACCGCAATCCCCGCACGAATGGGAGCGCTGGTGGCTGAACACCGTCCGCCGAGCGGTAGCCGCCAGCTACCTCACTCACCACGGGCGGCCTGGCGCGCCGGACGGACCGCAGACACGTCTCGTACACGCCTCCTGCCAACGCGGCCTCCGGGCCAGAACGCGCAGGAGAACCGCAGTTTCTGCAACACCGCGAACGCCCTTGGGGCTTGCTTGAGCCGTGTGCTTGGAAATCGGGCACGCACGGTTCTGAGGGGGCGGGGACGCAGCAATGCGTCCCCGCTACCGACAGCCGATGATCACGGCCTGGAAGCAGGACCGGGTGGCGTGGTCGGCGACCGGGGATCCGGGCTCTTGCGACCTGCGGGAAGTTGTGAACGCGATCTTCTACCAGAACCGGACGGGCTGCCAGTGGCGCTTGCTGCCGCACGATTTACCGGCCTGGTCGGCGGTGTTCTACTACTTCCGCCTGTGGCGCGAGGACGGGCTGGACCAGCGGATCCAGGAACTCCTGCGCTGCCAGGTCCGCGAGGAGGCCCGCCGGTTAGAGGACCCGTCCCTCGTGATCATCGACACCCAGTCCGTCCGCGCGGCCGCCGGTGTCCCGAAGACCACGACGGGGCTGGACGCGAACAAGAAAGTGTCGGGTCGCAAGCGGGGACTGGCCGTGGACGTCCTGGGGCTGGTCATCGGTGTTGTCGTGCTGGCCGCCTCCGCCCACGACAACGCCGCCGGCACCGCCCTGCTCGACCAGGCTGCCGAGCGGTGCGGGATGCGCCTGGAGAAGGCCCTGGTGGACCAGGGCTTCAAGGACGAGGTCATCATCCACGGCGCACTGCTGGACATCGACGTCGAGGTCGTCCGCCGCAACCCCGCTGACCAGGGCAAAGGATTCGTCCCGCAGCCCAGGCGGTGGGTGGTCGAGCAGACGAACGGCACGCTGATGCTGCACCGGCGTCTGACCCGTGAGTATGACCACCGGCCCGACACCTCCGCCTCGCGCGTCTACTGGGCCTCCACCGCGAACATGACCCGCCGCCTCACGACACCGAGTCCCGCCTGGCGCGACACCCTCGGACTGGCTTCCCAATGCTGATGTCAAGCGGCTCCGGTGACAGGAGGTGTGATTTGGTAGCACCGTCCGTCACGGATGAGGGCCCACAGGACGTTGACGCGGCGGCGTGCGAGAGCGATGACGGCCTGCGTATGTCGCTTGCCCTCCGCTCTCTTCCGGTCGTAGAAGGCCCGGGAGTTGGGGTCTCTCTGGATGCTGATCAGTGCGGATGTGTAGAAGACGCGTTGCAGGCGCCGGTGGTACCGCTGTG
This sequence comes from Streptomyces sp. NPDC097981, assembly GCF_040302565.1. Classification (NCBI taxonomy): domain Bacteria; kingdom Bacillati; phylum Actinomycetota; class Actinomycetes; order Kitasatosporales; family Streptomycetaceae; genus Streptomyces; species Streptomyces sp. NPDC097981. Next base: position 3,384 of record NZ_JBEORW010000094.1, on the reverse strand, counting down.
GGCGATGAAGGTTCCCGCTGACCTTGCCGGAGTCTCTAGGTGCCGGCGAGACGCCGGCGAAGGCGGCGAGCCGGTCCGCGGTGGGGAAGGCCTCCAGGTTGCCGCCGACGGCTGCGAGGAACTCGGCACCGAGAGTTGCCCCGATGCCGGGCATGGAGGTGATCACCTCGGCGAGTTCGTGTTCGCGAAATCGGCCCTCGATGAGCTTGTCGGTTTCGGTGATCTTCTCGTTGAGGGCCATCACCTCCTCGGCCAGGGTGTGGACCATCTTGGCGATGGCCTTCTCACCGACTACGGCGGTGTGCTGCCGGTCGGCTGCCTCGATAGCCTTCGCGGCCAGGGCATCGGCGCTGCGGACCTTGCGGTTGCGCAGCCGCGTTGTCAGCCGCTTGGTGCCGGCGCGGCGGATCGCGGCCGGGGTCTGGTAGCCCGTGAGGAGCCGCAGTGGCCCGGTATTGCCGAGGTCCAGCGCTCGTTCCAGGGCAGGGAACATGCTGTTCAGAAGCGCCCGGAGCCGGTTGGTAACGCGAGTACGTTCAGCCACGAGGTCCGCGCGGCGTTCGGTCAGCAGCCGGAGCTCGATGACAGCCTCGTCGTCGAGGCGGACCGGCAGCAGGTCTCGCCGCATGCGGGCCTGGTCGGCGATCACACGGGCGTCGCGAGCATCGGTCTTGCCCTGCCCGCGGTAGCTGTCCGTGGCACGGTTGACCGCGACGCCGGGGATGTAGACGAGTTCCTGGCCGTGGCCGGCCAAGATGTTGATGAGCAGGCCAGGTTCGCCGCCGGTCATGTCCAGGGCCCAGGTCACTGCCCTGCCTCCGGCGAGGTCGAGGACATCGGCGATCAGCTGGAGCAGCTCCGGCTCATCGCTGGCCACGCGCCGCGAGAGCAGTGTGTTGCCCTCTGCGTCCATGACCAGGGTGTGGTGGTGGGTCTTGCCGCAGTCGGTCCCCGCCCATATCCGGCTCATCGCTCTCCATCAGGTCGTTCCTGCCTTGCGTACCACGGACGACCTCGCCGGCATTGCTCTACACAGCGACTTTCTCGCACTTCCCAATCGGCGGCCGAGTCGTCGTGGGGAACCGGGCGGCCAAGCCAGCCAAGCCACAGACGGCAGCCGCGTGAAAGCCACACCCGGTTCCCCTGGGTGCCACAACCCTACGAATGGCTGGGGCGATCCCAGAAGGAAGGTAGAGCCGCGTGAACATCGCCGAACTCCTCGCCGGCCTCCAGACCCAGCACGACGAGGCCACCGCCCGAGCCGGGGAACTACGCGGCCAGATCGAGCACCTCACCGCCGCCCTGGCCGAGACCGAAGCGCGACTTACGGATCTGATCACTACCCGGAAGGTCATCGCGGAACTCGCGCCGACGGGAGACGAGCCCGATCCGCTCGAGACGAACACCGCCTATCAGGCCATCGTGAACGCCTTCAACCAGCACCCCGACCAGGCATTCAGGGCCCGTGAGCTGCACGAACTCCTGGGCATGCCCACCCACGAGGCGTCCGTCAACATCACCCGCAGCCGCCTCGGACGCCTCACCCGCCAAGGCTTCCTCACCCAACCCGAACGAGGCCGCTACCAGAAACGGACTTAACGTCCACTCACGGAACTCCGGCTCGAACTTTCGTCGCTTCTCGGCCATGACTCTCAACATCCCCTGCAGTCACGGTCTCCACGCTACGAGGGGAGAGACATCGGGCGCCCTGCGCCTTGCCGTGTGGTCCCGCTGCTCCGGACGGCCCATCTCTGCGGCACGGCACCCGCCGATTCGGCCCGCCCTGTGTTCGGGTGGCCCTGTGCGAACCGGCCGTTCCCGCCGTGCCGCCACGTGTCCCACGGCGCCGAGCGGCCACGCGCAGCTGGCCCTTCCCCTGGGAGGAGAACGCAATGAACCCCCTCCGCACACGGTGCGCGGCGGCTCTCGGCACGCTGCTGGCCTCGGTGGCCCTCGGCTCCTTCGCGCCCGCATCCTCGTCCGCCTCGTCGCCGCCGCGCGAACTGGTGGTTCCCTCGGCCGCCTACCCGACCGTGCAGTCAGCGGTCGACGCCGCGCACCCCGGGGATCGCATCGCCCTTCGCCCCGGCGTCTACCGCGAGCAGGTGACGATCCACAAGGACCTCACCCTCACGGGGGCGGGTGCCGGGAAGACCACCATCCTCGCTCCCGAGCACCTGGTGACGGGCTCCGACGGCCTCAACTCGATCGTCTCCCTCGACAACGCGGCGCGCGTGACGATCTCCCGTCTCGCGGTGAGCGGGCCAGGGGCCGGCACCTGTGACGCGGGCGCACTCGGAGCCGGCATCCGAATCCTGGGCGGGGCACACCTGGACCTGAGCCACGCGGCGGTGTCCCACATCAAAGACACCCCCTTGGCCCCATGCTTCCGCAGCGCCAATGCCGTCCTCATCGGGGACTTTCCCACCGGCACGGGGTCGGCGGACATCCGGGATTCCAGGATCACGGACTATCAGGGCGCCGGCATCGTCGTGCTCAACGCGGGCTCGAACGCCACGCTGCTCCGCAACGTCGTCACCGGCCAGAAGAGCATCTCCACCGACGGCATCGAGTACGTCGATGCGAGTGGCCGGGCCGAGCAGAACACGGTGAGCGACAACGCCTGCCGCGAGCCGGATCCGGGATGCGGCCCCGACTTCTTCACCGAGTTCCAGCACGCCGGCATCCTGGCCAACACGGGGGTCGTGGTCACCAGGAACCTCCTCGTCGGCAACCAGCTCGGCATCTACGGCTTCGGCACGATGGAGACCAGCCACAACACGATCACCGACAGCGAGTACTTCGGAGCGGCCTTCCAAGACGGCACGTTCACCGCGGACAAGGACACCATCCGGGGCGGCGGGGGCGGCGTCGCAGCCATCGCCTCAGCCATCGACACCACCGTACGGCTGGACCGGGTGCGGATCACGCACGTCACGGGTGACCGGACCCGCACGTTCGAGTGCTGCGGGTTCACCGCGACGGTGACCACCCAGTGGCCCGCCGTGCATTCCGGTCGGCCCCTGTAGTGCACCGCTTTGGCTCACGACTCCCTTGACCTGCAAGAACGTCGCACGGTCAATGCGAGTGCGCCCGGGAGGGTGATCTTCGTGGGGCTGCTGCGCCTTCGGACCGCCCCTGGGGGTGTGTCCAGTAGACGGCTGATCCAGTTTTTGTAGGGCGCAGCCGTCTACTGGACACACCCGGCCCGCCCGGGGTTGGCAAGCCACACATCGCCGTCGCCCTGGCCGTCGCCGCCTGCCGCGCGGGCTTCACGATCTACTTCACCTCACTGAGCAGTGTGCATCGTGAAGTTGCAGGTCACGGGTCTGGTGTGCACGCGTCTTGCAGTGCTCACGCTGGTCGGCGGCAGGTGTCCACGAT
>NZ_JBEORW010000093.1:0-12997 GCF_040302565.1 Streptomyces sp. NPDC097981 | reverse complement strand
ACGAATCCTTTGCCCTGGTCAGCGGGGTTGCGGCGGACGACCTCGACGTCGATGTCCAGCAGGGCGCCGTGGATGATGACCGCTTCCTTGAAGCCCTGGTCCACCAGGGCCTTCTCCAGGCGCATCCCGCACCGCTCGGCGGCCTGGTCGAGCAGGGCGGTGCCGGCGGTGTTGTCGTGGGCGGAGGCGGCCAGCACGACAACTCCGATGACCAGGCCCAGGACGTCCACGGCCAGTCCGCGCTTGCGCCCCGACACTTTCTTGTTCGCGTCCAGCCCCGTGGTGGTCTTCGGGACACCGGCGGCCGCGCGGACGGACTGGGTGTCGATGATCACGAGGGACGGGTCCTCTAACCGGCGGGCCTTCTCGCGGACCTGGCAGCGCAGGAGTTCCTGGATCCGCTGGTCCAGCCCGTCCTCGCGCCACAGGCGGAAGTAGTAGAACACCGCCGACCAGGCCGGTAAATCGTGCGGCAGCAAGCGCCACTGGCAGCCCGTCCGGTTCTGGTAGAAGATCGCGTTCACAACTTCCCGCAGGTCGCAGGAGCCCGGATCCCCGGTCGCCGACCACGCCACCCGGTCCTGCTTCCAGGCCGTGATCATCGGCTCGATCAACGCCCACTGCTCGTCCGATAAGTCGCTGAGGTACGGCTCTCTCTTCACGCCCCGCATCTCAACATGGACATGCCCACGAGGCGGCCCGGACCGCGATCAGTGCCACGATCGAGCGATCACGAACCGAGGGAGATGGGACTTAACGCCCACTCAGGCCTGAAGGACCGGACCGTGCAGTGCCCCCGGTGCCATCAGGACACCCTCGTCGTCGGGATCACGGCCGGCCGCCGTTTCTGCCGCAGCGACTGGCCGCCCGAGGAGCCGGCCGTCGAGTGCCACGACATCATTCCTGGCCGCTCTCGCGCTGGCCGGTCTCGTCCTCGTCGTCGGCGGCGACGTGCTCTACATCTCCCCGCCCCTGCACCCCGCGGTACAGCTCATCGGCGGGTACTGCGCCATGGCCATCGGCCTGTGGATCTTCGTGGGCCTCGCCTTCTACCTCACGCCTGGTCCCTCCTGTTCTGCCTACTTCTTGCCAACGGAGGCCAAGCAGATCTCCTGGACCCGGGGCTACACCTCCCCCAGCTACGCGGGTACCTCGAACGTTTGGAGTACGGAGGGCCGCGCGGACGGCTGGGACATCGGCCGTGTGGTCAGCGAGGGGTATGAGCGGGTCGTCTGGGTCTACAAGGCCATCGACACCCTGGGGAAGCACTCCTCCCGGCTCCCGCGCCTGTCTTGGGCTCGGTCGCGACGCAAACGGTCAGGACCAGGAAAAACGTCCCGATGAATTCTGTGACGAGCCTCGGGGCGAGCGGAGGGCAGGTTCCGCGGTCCGGTCGCCGGATTATGGAAGGCGTGGGGGGGCCGCTTTGCCGTCGGCGAGGTGGATGACATGGACAGCTCCTCTCGACTTCGACGAGGTCGCAAGGACGACCACCACAAGCGACCTGGCGGGATTCCGGCCAGCCATCGCCACATTGCTGCAGCGGGCCGGGCATCCCCTGTTCGAAGCGGTCCTCCCTTACTGACTTCAGCTCGTCAGGGTGATTCGTTGCGAAGTGGCTGAGGGGTTTGGCTCAGTGGCTGTATCCCGTGGTGTGTGAGATATGCGGATGGGGGCGGGCTGACCGCTGTGGGACGTCAGCGCCGGGAGACGGTGCGGATGCAGGCAGCTGAGCTGTTCGAGCAGAAGATCAAGCCGGTCGAGGTCGCGCGCCAACTGAGGGTGAGCCGGAAGTCGGCTTACCAGTGGCACCAGCTGTGGCGGGACGGCGGAGTCGCGGCTCTGACCTCGCGTGGCCCGAGTGGATTGAGATGCCGGCTGTCGCCGTACTGCCTGGAGAAGCTGGCGGGGTTTCTGGAGCAGGGGCCGGCCGTGCACGGGTGGGTGGAGGACCAGGTGTGGACCGCATCGCGGGTGGCCACGCTGATCGGCAGGAAGTTCCACGTCTCCTATAGCGTCTCGGGTGCCACAAGGCTGATGCACCGGCTCGGCTTCTCCCCTCAGGTGCCCGCACGGCGGGTCGCCGAGCGGGATGAGCAGGCCGTGAGCGTGTGGAAGGGGGCGACCTGGGCGGAGGTAAAAGGGCCCGGGCGGCCTGCGGGGGCTACGTCTGCTTCGAGGACGAAGCCGGCTTCACCCGTAGGCCGCCCCGGGGACGGACCTGGGGCCGGCGCGGCATCACCCCGGTCGTGACCGTGAGCGGGCGCCGCTCGGGACGACTGTCTGTAGCCGGGCTGATCGCCATGCGGCCAGGATCCCGGACCCGGCTGTGCCACCGTCTGCGTACCCACCCCGCGGGCGGGGGCAAGCGGCGCAGCATGGGCGAGCGGGACTTCATCTCGCTGGTCGACGGTGTCCATCAGCTGGTCAGGGCGCCGATCGTGCTGGTCTGGGACCGGCTCAATACCCACGTCTCCCGCAGGATGCGGGACCTCGTCGCCGAGCGGGCGTGGCTGACAGTCTTCCTGCTGCCCGCCTACTCGCCCGACCTGAATCCGGTCGAAGGCGTTTGGGCGCACGTCAAGCGCAGCCTGGCCAACCTCGCCGTCATGGCCCTCGACCGACTCGAAACCCTCGTCCGCAACCGGCTCAAACGCCTCCGGTACCGGCCCGACACCCTCGACGGCTTCATAGCAGGCACCGGCCTGACCCTCGACGCCCCAGCGTCACCCTGACGAGCTGAAGTCAGTAAACCCCGCGCGACCGTTCGCTGCGCTCAATCTGCGGTGCGTTGTCGGCCGGCCCCGGAACCGGGCCACAGACGTGATCCACGCCCTTCGCCGCGACCCCGGAAACGATCTTCACGCACTGGGGTGTGGATCGGAAACGCTCACTGCTCCAGGGACTTCGCGGCCTCGCGAATCACGTCCAGTACGAATTCTGGCTGCGAGAGCCGCTCGCCGGGGTTTTGTCACATCGGATCGCGGGTTGGCGGCGGCGCGAACGGATACCAAGAGAGCGTGCCGCGCGGTCCTCGGCCCTACTCCAGGCTCTTCGCAGCGTTGCGGATCACGTCGAGGACAGCGTTGGGCTGAGAGAGCATCGGAACGTGGCTGCTGTCGAGGCTGACGGTCGTGGCCTTCATCCGGTCGGCGGAGGCGCGCTCCCGGTCCGGATTCACAGTGCGGTCCTGAGTGCCCACGATGTACCAGCTCGGCTTCTGTCGCCAGGCGTTGCCGGGTACCTGCTGATCGAAGAGGTCCGCGATCGGCGGGTTAGCGGTGGCCAGCACGACTTTCTGTTCCTCCGGCGACAGGTCGCCGCAGAAGTGGCCGATGCCCGACTCCTTGAGGTAGATGCGGTTGTCGGCGACCTCGAGGTGCTCGAAAACCGGCGAGCCGGGAAACGCGCCGAGGTGCTGTGTCGAGGTCTCGTCGTCGTCCGGAGCGAGCGCACAGATGTACACCAAAGCGCCTACCCGGTCGTGCACGCCTGCCTTGGTGATGAGCGTGCCGCCGTAGGAGTGGCCCACGAGGACGACCGGGCCGGGCACGTGGTTGATCGCGCGGGTGACGCAGGCGACGTCGCCCTCAAGCGAGTCGAGGCCGTGCTGTGAGACGAAAACCTCGCGGCCCTCGGCCTGGAGTGCGGGGATCAGCTTTGCGAAGCACGAGCCATCTGCCCACAAGCCATGGGCAAACACGATGCTTGCCTTGCCAGCCATACTTTCCTCTTTCGTTGGTACCGGGAGTGGTGGGGGCCACTTCGTCGGGTATGATCCACTTTAGGTGGGGGCGATGGGTGTCGCTTGCCCGACGCGTTCAGCGGCTCCACCATGTAAGTACTTCCGGGCGGCCTGGCTACCCGAATGCCGCACACGGGCCACCGGCCTTGTAGCCGTCAGGCCGAACCGGCCAGCCACGCTGGTGAGGACCGTTGAAAATCCCCACCCCCTGCTCGGGCTTCGGGACAGACCCGCTCACCTGATCTCCCCACCCTCAGGGCACTGACCTGGTGCGGAGCGTCAGGGCTCCGGAGTCGCCCGTCAGCCAGCCGCTCACGGACGCCGCCGGGGATCGGTCTCGTAGCCGGTGGCGCTCAGCATCACGAGGCACTGCCGGCGGTGGAGGTGGCCGACAGCTGTTGAGCAACGCTGAAGGTGTACATGAAGGCGACGTGGCGGTTTCAGGGGCGGCGAACCCGCGAGCCGCCGGCAGCGGGCGGGTCGGTGAAGAACAGTTCGTACTTCGGCGCGGGGCGAGTTTTGTGATCAACTCGATCGGATGTTGGGTGCGAGAGCCCGCAGGAGGCGGGACGGGGCATGGCTGCGCGGGCCGGTTTGAGCTTCACGCACCAGGCAGCTCGCGCGGTGCTCTGTGTGTCCACGCGCCTATCGACCAAGACCAATCGTAGGTCGATCCCATAGGGTTCGGATGTATGACGCCACCCCTTGCCGACAGTGCCTGCGACTTGCTCCGCCTCGACGCCGTGCCCGACCAGGAGGCGCTGCGCCGGGGCCTACGAACTCCCCGACGACGCGGCCGTGCGCAAGCAGATGACCGAACTCACCGAACAGGCCCGGCGGTTGATCGGCTGCTCACCGCTGGTCCTGGTCGCCAGCGCGGACGCCGAGGGCAATCGTGATGTGTCCCCGCGTGGCGGCCCGGCCGGTTTCGTGACCGTCCTGGACGCGCGGACGGTGGCGATACCGGACGCAACCGGCAACAAGCGTCTGGACACCCTGCAGAACGTCGTCGCCACCGGACGGGCCAGGATGCTGTTCGTCATCCCGGGGCGCACCACGACGCTCAGGGTGAACGGCCGGGCCTGCGTCTCCACCCGCCCGGAGCTGCTGTCGCAGCTGACCGCCGTGGGCAAGCCGCATGCCAGCGCGCTGGTGCTGGGGATCGAGGAGGTCTACACGCACTGCCCCAAGTCGCTCCTGCGCAGCGGGGCCTGGAAGCCGGAGCAGTGGCTGGCGGCGGATGCCCAGCCGACCTCGGCCGAGGTGACGCTGGCCAGCTGCGGATGCCGGAGCTGACGATCACGGCCAGGGCCGAGACCATGAAGAGCGCCGATCCGAACCGGTTCACCACGACCCACCAGCCCAGACTGCGCGAGCGGATGCAGGGGCGGGACCGGTGTCAGATCTCGACGAACGCGAGATGCCCCGACACCAGGAACAGTACGCATCTGATCACGTCCGGAGTCCACATCAGCCGGTTGATCTCCTGGACGGTGAAACCCTGCAGGAAGGAGTCCAGCAGGTTGACGGCGAACACAAGCGTCCCGACGAACAGTACGAACGTGCTCAGCCAGTCCAAACGCATTGACTCGTACACCCACCACCTCCAGTCGGCCGTGGGCAAAGGGCCGCCCGCGAAGTAGATCGAGGCGCTCTCGACCGGGTCGCCCGAGCCGAACTGGGCGACTGCGGCACAGAGGGCGAACAACGCCCCGCCGATGACGAACGCTCCCGAGGCGATGGCGTTGAGCCGTCGAAGGCGGCCAAGGGCTTCGGCGTCGGCGGTCGGGGCCACCTCGGCCCCGTCGCCCGCGCCTTGGACCGACAGCGCCCCGCGCCTGCGTGCGAGCCCCGACTCCCCCACCACCGTCTCTCCTGCAGGACGTGCCAAGTGACCCGGGTGGTGAAGGGTCCCACACCTTCGGCGCGCGGCTCGGGCTCTCCCACGAATCGAGCCTAGCCCTGTAGGCAGCAGCCGGCTCACAGTGAAACGTACCCTTCCTCCCGGCGGCCCTGCCCGCCGCTCAGGCCACTGTGGCGAGTGCGCGGGTGGGCTGCGTCTGCTCGAAGGCGTGGCCGACCCGCAGGAGCGTGGGCTCACCGAGGGGCCTGCCGAGCAGCTGCATGCCGATCGGCATGCCCGCCGGGTCGTGGCCGACCGGAACGGTCAGGGCGGGCACTCCGGTGATGTTGGCGGGGGCGGAAAGGCGGACGTAGGCGTCGGAGACACCCTCGACCGTACCGTCGGGCCAGGTGACCGTCTCCTCGTCGGCCCCGACCGCCGGCATCGGGACGCTCGGGGCGGCGATCACGTCGACCTCCTCCAGCATCCGGGCCCACTCGGCGCGCATGAGCGTGCGGGAGCGTTGCGCGCGTACGTAGTCACCGGCGCTCATCAACTCGCTTGCCTCCAGGAGGATGCGGACGTCCTCCTGGTACAGCTCGGGGACCGTGCGCAGGCTGCCTTCGTGGTAGGCGCCGGCTTCCGGAACCATCAGGCCCCACTGGGTGGCCTGGATGTAGCGGGTCATCGGGATGTCGACCTCGACGAGCCGTGCGCCCAGGGCTTCCAGCCGGCCGATGGCGCGGCGGACGGCGGCCTCCACGTGCGGGTCGACGTTGTCGAAGTAGTAGGTGCGCGGCAGGCCGATGCGCAGCCCCGTCAGGTCCGTACCGGCAGCGGGCCGGTAGTCCGAGGCGGGTACGGACAGCGAGGCGGGGTCGCGCGGATCGTGTCCGGTCAGCGCGGTCAGGACCAGGGCCGCGTCCTCGACGGTGCGGGTCAGCGGACCGACGTGGTCCAGCGACCAGGACAGGGAGGTGACCCCGTGCCGGGGTACGAGACCGTACGTCGGCTTGAGTCCGACGACCCCGTTGAGCGCGGCGGGGACGCGGATCGACCCGCCGGTGTCGGTGCCCAGCGCGAAGGTCGCGGCGCCCGACGCCACGGCGACCGCGGAGCCGCCGCTGGAGCCACCGGCGACCCGGTCCCGGTTCCAGACGTTGCGGGTCTGCGGGGTGGTCAGACCGAAGGCGAACTCGTGGGTGTGGGTCTTGCCGAGCAGGATGGCGCCGGCTGCGTCCAGACGCGTGGCCACCGTGCTGTCCGCAGTCGCGCGATGGCCGGCGCGGACCCGGGAGCTGGCCGTGGTGGACATACCGCTCACGTCGATCAGGTCCTTGAGTCCCATCGGGATACCGTGGAGCGGTCCGCGGTAGCGGCCGTGCGCCACTTCGTGTTCGGCTTCGCTCGCCGCCCGTCGCGCCTGTTCCGCGACGACCGTGACGTAGGCGCCGAGGTGCGGCTCCGTCTTCTCGATGCGGTCGAGGACGGAGTCGACCAGTTCGACGGGGGACATTCTCCGGGCACGTATCGCGTCCGCGGCGGCGGCGAGGGGCAGCTCAAACGGCTCCATCGTGCTTCTCCTCTCCTGCACGGTAGGCGGCGGCGGGCGGGACGTCCGCGAAGTCCAGCTCGCGCAGGACCACGACGACGCTGTGGATGTGGTTGGCGACCGCGGCGACCGCCGCGTGGCGCTCGGCGGGCAGCACGAGTCCGGCGCGGGCGGCCCAGCGGGCTGCCTCCGGTGGTGTGAGTTCGGTGGCGGGCATGGATGTTCTCCCTCTTGGTCGAGGCTGGAGGTTCGGGTTGGGTGATGCGGCTCGGTGATGCGGCTTTGTGCTACTGCTTTGTGCTACCGCTCTGTTCGGCGGTCCCTGCGGGGCGGCCGGGTGGCGCCCGCCGTGTGGTCAGGCCGCGGTGGCCGGGATCTCGGTGCCCGGCTCGGCGAGGAGCCGGTAGCGGTCGTTCGCACGGCGGACGGTGCCTGCGGTGGGCTGTGGGAAGTGCGTGCCCAGCAGCAGCGCGTCGGTGTCCGCCAGGGAGTCGAGCAGCCGGGCGCGGGTGCGCACCGCCTGGGCGGGGTCGATGTCGACGCAGCTGTGGACGTGGGGGTGGGACAGCTGCACGGGGTGGTGGATGCTGTCGCCGGTGATGAGCGCCCGGCGGTCGCTGCCGCGTAGCTCCACGGCGACCTGCCCCGGGGTATGGCCCGGGGCCGGGACCAGGAAGACGCCCGGCGCCACCTCGTGGCCCTGCTCGGGGACGCTCACGAGGTCGTACTGCCCGGCGTCGCGGACCGGGTGGACGGAGTCGCGGAACATCTGGGTGCGTGCCTCGTCCAGGTCGGTGGCGGCCCAGTGGTCCCATTCGGTGCGGCTGGTGAGGTAGCGGGCGTTGGGAAAGGTGGAGACCCAGTCGTCGCCCGCACGGCGGGTGTTCCAGCCGACGTGGTCGGTGTGCAGGTGCGTGGTGATGACCAGGTCCACGGACTCGGGTGCGAAACCGGCCGCCGCCAGCCGCGCCAGGAAGTCGGTGTCGAGACCGTTCCAGGCCGGGTTGGCCCGGACCTTGCCGTTGCCGATGCCGGTGTCCACGACGATGCGCAGCCCGCCGGCCTCGACCGCGAAGCTGTGGCTCGCCAGGCGTGGGACTTCGGCGTCGGCGAAGTCGGGGCGCAGCCACGACGCCTCGTCCAGTACCTCCTTGGTGGCGCCCGGCAGCAGCCACGGTCCGGTCTGGCGCGGCAGTTCGATCTCGTCGACGCGGCGTATGGCGATGTCGCCGAGGCTCCATCCCGTGGCGGAAGAAGGAGCGGACTGACGGGGGGATGCGGTGCTCATCGGTGGGTCCCTTTCGGCGGTGGTGGGTGGTGGGTGGTGGGGTGGGCAGGCTCTTGTCAGGCCTTGTGCGGCCGGTGCGCGGCGCGGATCAGGCCGGTCAGGGTCAGCACGACGACCGTTGCGCCGTAGAGGGCGACGGAGGTCTGCAGGCCGTACAGGTTGGTCAGCAGGCCAGCGAGGACGACGGGGATGCTCATGGCCACGTAGCTGAGGGCGTAGTAGGCCGCGAGCGTGCCGGCGCGCTCGCCCGGGGCTGCCGGGGGCAGCAGTAGGCGCAGGGCGCCCTGGGTGACGCCGCCGAAGCCCGCGCCCGCCAGGGCGGTGCCGGCGAACAGCGCGAGCAGGCTGTGCAGGTGAGGGGCTGCCAGGGTCAGCAGGGCCCCGGGGATCAGCAGCGCGGCGCCGACCAGGCTCACGGTGCGGGCGGGCAGCGCCCGGGCCGCGTGTCCGGTGAGACCGGCCGCAGCCGTCAGGGTGAAGAAGAGCAGTCCGCCGGTCGCGTGGGCGGCGTGCGGGGCGATGAGTCGGGCGAGCGAAGGCCCGAGCGAGGAGTAGAAGCCGCCCAGGGCCCAGGCGGCGACGATGCCGGGCGCAGCGAGCGCCAAGCCCGGCCGGGAGGCGGGCGCGACGGTGATCGTGGGGCGCAGGAGGTGCAGGAGGTGCAAAGGGCGCCAGGTGCCGGACTCGGTTCGGGCCGTCTCAGGGGTGAGCCGTACCGCGGCCGCCTGCGCGATGAAGAGCACGAGCAGCAGCAGGTAGACGGTGCGGGTGGGTGCGGGCGCGTACTGCACGAGGGCGGTGGAGCCCAGCACCCCGAATGCCATGCCGGCCACGGGCATGATGCCGTTGGCGACCGCCGCCCGGCCCGGGCGGTCGGGGGCCTCGAAGTCGAGCAGGGCGGCTCCGGCGGCGCTCGTGGCCACACCGGTTGCCAGGCCCTGCAGGATGCGGCCGGCGATCAGCTCCGGCACCCCCTGCGCGGCGGCGGAGACGGCCATCGCGACGGCCTCAGCCAGCAGCGCCCCGGCGAGGACCGGGCGCCGGCCCAGGTGGTCCGAGAGCGTGCCCGCGGTGAGCAGTGCCACCAGCAGGGCGAGCACGTAGGCGCTGAACACGACCGTGAGCGTCATGGCCGAGAAATGCCAGGCGGCCTGGTAGAGCCCGTACACGGGCGTCGGCGCGCTGGAGGCCGCCAGCAGAACGACCAGGGTCGAGGCGTGGAGCCGGAAGGCACCGCGACGGCCCAGTACCGGCAGGCGGCGGGACGGTAAGGCTGTGACGCTGGCCATGGGAACACTCCGACCTTTAAGGCGAATGCTTTGCGTTAAGCACTCTAGGCCGACACCGACCCGAAACGCAAATATTTAGCTTTTACGTGCCCGAGGAGAGCTCGCTGCGGCCGAGCGCCGCCGCCACCAGGCGCGCGGCGTACGCCTCGGACAGATCCGAGGGGCGGAACAGGATCCGATACATCAGCGGGGCGACAACGACGTCCAGCAGCGTCTCCACGTCCGGCACCGCCTCCCCGCGCCCGGCCGCGCGCACACCGATGGCCTTCAGCTGCTCGGCCGCATAGTCGGAACAGCGGGCCGCGTTGCCCTGCTCGGGGTCGCCGAGCAGGGCGTCGCGGATGTACGTGCGTCCGGCCGTCGAGGACATCTCCTCGGCGAACTGCACGGTCCACGCCTCCAGGTCCGCCCGCAGGCTGCCGCAGTCGGCCGGCGGGGCATCCGGGCGCAGCCGCTCGACAGCCACGTCGGACAGCAGTGCCCGCAGATCACCCCAGCGCCTGTAGACGGTGGAGGGCGTGACCCCCGCACGGGCAGCGATCAGGGGCACGGTCAGCGCGTCGCGCCCCACCTCCGCCTCCAGATCACGGACGGCCTGGTGTACGGACTGCTGGACGCGGGCACTGCGCCCGCCGGGGCGTGGGGTCGCTTGGGCACTCATGGGGACAGCCTAATGCTAAGAAATTGCGTCTGGCTGGACGTCGGCGCGATCAGGCCGTCACGAACGCTGATCCCGATCGGCCGGTCCGGACCTGACCGGTAGGCCGCGGGCGTACCGGCCGGCCCTGGCTTCCGTCGCAGCCGGGCGGGTTTTCAGCTGCCCGCGGGAGCCGACCTCCAAGAGCCTTCTCAAGGTTCCTGCCGGCCACCGTCCCTACCTATCTCGACACAGTGCATGCTCATGTCCCGCAAATGCCCGTAGTACGTCGAGGCGGTTTCCTCACCAATCAGCGAAAGGACTTTCTCCAGCTCTTCCAAGCACCTCTGCGTGATCCGGGGGTTGAGGAACATCCATGTCACATCGTGCGCTAAGCCGAAGTCGGCCCTGGTGGGCGGCTGGCGGAGCGTCGGCGGCCGGACCCGCCTGAAGTCTTCCCACGGATAACACCCCAATATCTGCGGTAGCTTGATCCGTCACCTGCGGTGACGTTCTTCGGCCGCTACGTGAAGCGGCCCTGTTATCTGCGGCAAGGGGGAAGCGGTGCCCACCGTCGTACAGCTGCCGACCGGGAAGGCGTTGACCGTCCGGACGGCGGCCGACGTGTTCCTCGACTCTCTCGGCAACCCGAACACGGTCCGGAACTACGGGATCGGAGTGGGCAAGACCGCCGCGCGGCTCAGCGAGGGCCGACCGCTGGCGTCGGTCGCGGACGATGAGATCGGCGGGGCCCTGGAACTGCTGTGGGGCACCGCGGCGGTGAACACGTGGAACGCCCGCCGGGCGGGGGTGCTGTCCTGGCTCGGCTGGTGCCAAGAGCACGGTTACGACGGACCGATGGTCCCGACCTGGGCGAAGCGGCTGACGGTGCCGGACTCCGAGACCCCGGCCCGCTCAAAGATGGCCGTGGACCGGCTGGTTGCCCGGCGTGAGGTTCACCTGCGGGAGAGGACGCTGTGGCGGATGCCGTACGAGACCGCCGCCCGCGCGGAAGAGGTTCTCGGCGTGAATATCGAGGAACTGGATTTCGCCGCGCGCCGCTGCCCGGTCAAGGCGAAGGGCGCCCGGACCAAGGCCCGCCGCCGCGGCCAGGCGCGCGAAGACTTCGTGCCGGAGCCCGTGTACTGGGATGCCGGCACTGCCCGGCTGCTGCCCAGGCTCCTCAAGGGCCGAACCCGCGGGCCGGTGTTCGTCACCCACCGCCGCCCGGGGCGGGCAAGGTCGTCAGCCCACGTGACGTGTGCCCGGACACCGGGCTGGCCCGCCTCTCGACGGGCAGGCCCGCGCGCTGCTCGCCGAGCACACCGCCCTGCGCAGACCGGGCACGGGCTGGGACCTGCACGAGTACCGGCACTCCGCCCTGCCCCACCTCGGTGAACAGGGTGCGTCGCTGCTGATGCTCATGGCGAAGTCCCGGCACAAGAAGCCGGAGAACGTCCGCCGCTACTTCAAGCCGTCCCCGGAGGCAATCGCCGAGCTCACCAGCCTGCTGGCCCCTGGCGACAGCAGGCGCTGAGGGCAGGAGCGGTTCTGTGCTGCCTTCCTGCTCTGATGTCGGTTCGGGGCAGGGGATCAGCTGTCCAGTGAGAGTGCGTTTTTGGCGTGCGCGACGGATTCCTCCGAGGCGGGTCCGCCGGGATTCTCGGTGGCCAGGTCCTGGTTGAGGGTGACGAAGGGGCGCATCCGCCGCTCGTAGCGGGCATACGCGGAGCGGTGGTCGCCGTTGGCTTGACTCTGTCGGGGATCTTGGAGTTTCCCGGTGCGCCGGGGTGATCGGTGGGCATGCTCGGGGTGTTCCGAGAGCCCATGCAGTTGTCGAGGTGTCCGTTGTCGCTCCGTCCTCGTTTCGGTGCGCAAGTCCCGCCTCTGACCGCGCAGATCGCGAGGGCGAGCAACCCGGGCGGTACGGCGGCGATGTGGGTGAGAGACCGCCTGGACGGGCTGTGGCGTGACGAGGACTTCGCCGACTGGTATCCGCGTGACGGTCGACCGGGCCTCTCGCCCGCCCAGCCGGCCACCGTCTGTGTGCTGCAGTTCGTGCTCGGCCTGTCGGACCGGCAGGCCGCCGAGGCGGTCCGCTGCCGCATCGACTTCAAGTACGCCATGGCCATGGAGCTGGACGACCCCGGGTTCCACCACAGCGTGCTGGCCGACTTCCGCGACCGTCTCACCGAGGACAACCGCGCCGACCGCCTCCTCGGCCTCGCCCTGGCCCGCCTGAAGGAGGCCGGTCTGGTGCGCGAGCGCACCACACAGCGCACCGACTCCACCCACGTCCTGGCCGCGGTCCGCGACCTGACCCGGCTGGAGATGGTCACCGAAGCGGTTCGCGCCGCGCTGGAGGAAGTCGCCGGCACAGCCCCGCACCTGCTGGACGAGCTGGTCGACGAGGACTGGGGGCGTCGCTACGGACGCCCGGTCCGCCTGGGCAAGAACCCCACCAAGCCCAAGACCAGGATCCTCGCCACCGGCGACGACGCCGTCCGGCTCCTGGAACACCTCTACCGGCACGGAGCGGACCGTGCGTCGGGCCCTCGTGCCCAGGCCCTGCGCCAGATCATGGTGCAGAACTATCACCGCGATGCCGCAGGCCGCCTGCGCTGGCGCACCGCCGAGAAAGAG
>NZ_JBEORW010000092.1:0-13170 GCF_040302565.1 Streptomyces sp. NPDC097981 | reverse complement strand
GCCGCCTCTCCGCCGAACGAGTGTGAGCCAACCAGATCAACGAGAAACCTCTACGCCAACCGAGTGGTGAACACCGCTTTCGTGATACTCCCGCGTGCCCGGTCCAGGCTCCGGTGCCGGGCATGGACGTCCCGTCGCGTTCCGGGCCCGTGGCCGCAGGCTTCTCCTTCTGGTCAAGTCGAAGGATGGGGTTGTCGGCCTTGAGGGCCGACAACCCCATCAGCGAGTGGCCCCGGCGTCTGTGTGCACGGGGGGGCTGCTCGGGTCAGGAGGTGTGGTTGGCGAGGAAGTCGGTGATGAGCTTCTGCCATTCCTCAGGGCGCTCGACCATGGGCAGGTGGCCGGTGGGGATCTCGGCGATTTGGGCGCCGGGGATGTTGTCGGCGAGCTGGCGGTGCAGGGCCGGCGGGACGAGGTGGTCGGCGGTGGTGGAGATGACCAGGGTGGGTACGCGGATGGCGGCGAGGTCGTCGCGGACGTCGATCCGGGTGGCGAGTTCGGCGTGCTCGACAGTGCCGTCGGCGAGGTCGGCGGCGGCGTAGGCGATGACCTGCTCGAGCTGCTCGGCGGGCATGGCCTCCAGGGCCTGGGGGCTGAGGGCGTGAGGGAAGAGGAACTCGCTGACCAGCTGGCGGTCGCCGGTGGTGGCGAGCTTGCCCCAGACTCTGATGGTCAGGGCCTGCTGGTTGTTGGGGTGGGCCAGGGTGGCGGTCAGGACGAGGGCGGTGACGCGCTCGGGGTGGCGGGCGGCGGCGCGGATGGCGACGGGCCCGCCGAGGGAGTAGCCGTGCAGGGCGAAGGTCTCCAGGCCTTCGGCGACGGCGGCGGCGACGAGCTGGTCGGCCAGGTCGTCCAGCGACAGCGGGGTGGTGGAGCGGGGGGTGTCGCCGCTGCCGGGGTAGTCGACGCCGACCACGGTGTGGTGGGCGGCCAAGCCGTCCAGGATCGGGCCGTAGGTTCCGGCGAAGCTGCTGCCGGCGCCGTGGGCCACGACCAGGCCGGGGCCGGAGCCGCGGGTGGTGCGGGCGTGGGTGGGCTGGGGGAGGGTGCGTGCGGACATGAGGACTTCTCTTTCAGGAAGTGTTGTTCAACGGGGGTCGGTGGTTGCGGAGGCTGGGGCGTGCTGCCGCCAGCGTTGGCGGATCTGCTCGAGTGCGGGCAGCAGGGCCCGGCCGTGGGGGGTGAGGGTGTAGGTGGCGGGGCCGGTTGGGAGCTGGGCGTGGGTGACCGGGCCCGCGTTGACCAGGTCCCGCAGCCGGTCGGCGAGCATCTTGGTGCTGATGGCGCCGATGGCTGCCCGTAGTTCGCCGAAGCGGGCGGGCCGGGTGGCCAGGGTGTGCAGGATGATCCCGTTCCACTTCTGGCCCAGCACCGCGAACGCGGCGGCCAGGTCCGCATCCGCCGCAAGAGGTGCGGGCGCGGGAGTGGTGGCCAGGGCCATCTGTTGCGGCCTTCCGTCTCATGGCGTGCCGGTGGTTGGGGCATGCGCGGATTCGGGCGGGGGTGGGCCGTAGCCGGTCGGTGCAGGAGCCGGCTACGGCCCTGGGGCTGCCGGACGGGGGATTCCGGTGCCCGGTGGGGCCGTCTCACCCGCCCCGCATGAGGTGAAAAGAGCGGGTGGGACGGCGGTCTCGGGTCAGGGCAGGAGGACGACCTTGCCCCGGGCGGTGCGGGTCTCGATGTCGGCGTGGGCGCGGGCGGCCTCGGCCAGCGGGTAGATGGCGCCGATCGGCAGGTCGAGTCGGCCGACGGCGATCAGGGGGGCCAGCTCGGGCAGGGCCTGCGGGAAGCGGTCGGTGGGGTCGGCACCGGTGAAGCGCACGCCGTGCTCGGCGGCGGCCATGTCGGCGATGGTGAGCACTCGGGCCGCGTCGCCGGTCAGGGTGATCGAGTCCGCCAGCACGCCCGCGCCGACGGCGTCGAAGACGCGGTCCACGCCCTGTGGGGTGGCGCCCTTGACCCGCTCCACCCAGCCGTCGCCGTACAGGACGGCGGTGGCACCGAGCTCGGTGAGCCGCTGCAGGTCGTGCTCGCCGGCGGTGGCGACGACGGTGATGCCCCGGGCGGCGGCGAGCTGGACGGCAATGGTGCCAACGGAGCCACCCGCGCCGTGGATCAGCAGGGTCTCGCCCTCCTCGGGAGCCAGGTGGTGCAGGCCGCGGTAGGCGGTCTCACCCACCGTGACCAGGGCGGCGGCCGTCTCGAAGGAGACCTCGGCCGGCTTCGGCACCGGTCGGTCCAGCAGTGCGTACTCGCTGTACCCGCCGACGGAGGCGACGCCGAAGACCTCGTCGCCGACCGTGGCGGTGGCGCCCTCGCCGGCCTTGTCGACGACGCCGGCCACGTCCCAGCCCGGCATGTGCGGGAACTCCACCGGCATGATGCCAGCCATCATCCCGGAGCGGATCTTCAGGTCGATCAGGTTGACGGCGACCGCCCGGACCTTGATCCGGACCTGGCCCGGACCAGGCTCCGGGGCGTCGACCTCGGTCAGGGTGAGCACGTCCGGGCCGCCGTAGCGGGAGTAGGTGATCGCGGTGGACATCGAGTACTCCAGGAAGGGGAGGCGGGGACACCCACCGAATCACTCGGTGTGTGTGATTGCCCTTTCAGGTGTATCACACAGGTCGTATGAAACAAGAACCCCACGCACGGTGGCCTAAGTCACACATGGTGTGTGATTTCTGGTTAGGATGAGTCCCATGACGTCCAAGCCGCCCGTCCACCGCCGCCAGCCGAACCCGAACAACCCCCGCGTCCAGCGCACCCGCGCCCGCATCCTGGCCGTCGCCCGCGAGCTGCTACCCGAGGTCGGACTCACCGGGCTGAGCACCGCCTTCCTGGCCGAGCGGGCCGGCGTCACTCGCCAGACCCTGTACCGGCACTGGCCCAACCGCGCCGCCCTGCTCTCCGACCTCGCCCTGCAAGGCCCCGACGTCGGCTACCCCGAACCCGGCACCGACATACGCACCATCGCCACCGCCTGGCTGGTCAGCCTGCGCGCAGGCATCAGTGTCCCCGCAACCCGCACCGCCGCCCTCGCCATGGCCGCCGAAGCCGACCACGACCCCGACAGCGCCCAGGCCCTGCAGCACATCGTCGAAGACCGCCTCGCCGCCCTCAACGAACTCCTGGAACCGTCCGGCCTGCAGATCACCGCCGAGCAGTACACCCTGCTCTACGGACCACTCCTCGCCCGCCTCTTCTTCGACCGCGCCGAGGCCACCGACGGCTTCATCGACACCACCGTCACCCAGTGGCTCACCACCATCGACCGCACGACCGAGCCATGACCGGACAACAGCAGATCTGTGAGCCACATCGGTTGACGTGCTCAGCGGTTCCGGCCAAGCCGAGCGCACCACGCAC
The DNA here is from genome assembly GCF_040302565.1 of Streptomyces sp. NPDC097981. Lineage (NCBI taxonomy): Bacteria > Bacillati > Actinomycetota > Actinomycetes > Kitasatosporales > Streptomycetaceae > Streptomyces > Streptomyces sp. NPDC097981. The sequence continues at coordinate 9,801 of NZ_JBEORW010000092.1, read as the reverse complement.
TGGCACGAAGTCCTCAACGGCTCCGAGCGGACCAAATCCCCGGCGGGTTGCGACTGGCGCTGCCCGCCGACCGGGCGGCCGCGAGTACCGCGCTCGCCGTCGCCGAGCTCTCCGTGGCGGCCAGGGGGAAGCCGGGGCTGCGGCGGGCCCGGCCGTCGGGGTCGATCGTGAGGAGTTCGTACCCTAGCCGCGTACCGATCCAGCCGTGGGCGTCGGGGCCCTGCACCACCGCTGCCGTGGCCCAGCAGTCCGCCCAGGTCAGGTCCGGCCCGGTGACGGTGGCGGCGAGGAGGCGCTGGGACGGCCGGCCGGTGCGGGGGTCGAGGATGTGCGGGCCGCGCTCGGCGCTGCCGGAGGAGGCCACCGCGAAGTCCCGGCCCTCGACCGTGGTGAGCAGCCGGCCCGGGCGGCAGGGGTCGGCGATGCCGACGCGCCAGGAACGGCCCGGCGCCGGCTCGCCACCGAGGCGGATGTCTCCTCCGCCGTTGACGAGGCTGTTCGGTGCTCCGGCGGCGCGCAGGGCGGCGTACGCCTGCTCTACCGCCCAGCCCTTGACGAGGCCCGACGGGTCCAGGCGCTCGCCGGCGCGGGCGGAGAAGTATCCGCGGGTGGCGGTCTCGGCGCGTTCGCACATCCGCAGGACCTGATCGACCTCGGGCGGGGCGTCGCAGAGGTTCATCGATGCCTCGGCGATGCGGCTGATGGCGCTGTCGGGGCGGTACGTGGAGAAGACGCGGTCGACGTGGTGCAGCCAGGCGACCGCCTCGGCCAGCGCGGCGCGGATCGCGCGGGTGGGACGGTGGCGCAGATCGAAGGAGAAGACCGTGCCCATGACGTTTTCGGTGTGGCGCAGGCGTTCGGCCCGGCGGGGCGGTTCCTCAGGCACGGGCCCGGTCCAGGGCGCTCTGGAGGGAGCGGATGTACCCCTCGCTGGTGTAGGTGGCGCCGGACACGGCGTCGATGTCCGCGCTCTGCGCGCCGATCGCCTCGTCGGTGAGGCGGGGGACGGCGTAGGAGGCGATGGTGCGGTCGCGCCGGTTCTCGTCGGGGACCTGGAGCACCTCGACGGCCGTCAGCCGTCCGCCGTTCATGGTGACGGCCACCTGCACGGGCCCATAGCGGGTGTCGATTACCGCTCCGGTGAAGGTGTCCGGGCGGTTCGCCCCGGTGGAGCCGGCCGTGGGGCCGGTCGTCGGGTCCGTGCCGGGTGACGGGCGGTCGGCGTGGTGCGGCTTGAGCGCGAGCAGCGAGACGATGCCCGTCACGGTTGCCGTGGTGGTGAGGGCCATGCGGCGCATGGGAACTCCTGGGATCGCGGGGCGGGGGCTGGGGGACCTCACAGGGCGAAGGACTCCTGGTGGATGCGGTGGGGGGCGACGTCTGCCTCGCGCAGGGCGGCTCCGGCGGCCGCGGTCATGCCCGGGGGCCCGCAGAGGTAGACCTCGCGCCGGCCGAGGTCCGGGACCAGGGCGGTGAGGGCGCAGGAGGTGAGGGGCAGGGTGTGCGCGGCGGGCTCGTCCACCGCGTAGTACACGCGGGCTCCGCGCCGGGTGGCGATGGCGTCCAGTTCGCCGCGCAGGACCAGGTCGGCGGGGGTGCGCGCCCAGTAGACGAGGATGAGGTCGCCGGGCATGGTCTCGAACAGAGCGCGCAGTGGGGTGATGCCGATGCCTCCCGCCAGTAGCAGGGTGCGGCCGGGCTCGGCGTTCCGGGCGACGAGGGCTCCGTACGGGCCTTCGGCCCACACCCTGGTTCCGGGCCGCAGCCGTGTCAGGGCGGCGCTGTGGCCGCCGAGCGCCTTCACGGTGATGCGGAGGAACCCCGGGCGGGCCGGGGCGGAGAGGGAGTACGGGTTGGCAGCCCACCACAGGCCCGGGGTGAGGAAGCGCCAGCGGAGGAACTGGCCCGGGAGCGCGGCCAGCTCATCGAGGCGGTCCCCGGTCATGACAACGGAGACCACGCCGGGTCCTTCGGGGCGTACCTCGGCGACGGTCAGGCGGTGGCGGCGGGCCGAGCGCAGGGGGGCGAGGAAACGGAACCAGAGCACCAGGGCGGCGGCCGTCAGGTACATCGCGTACCAGAGGACCTGGGCGCTGCGGTTGCCGACGAAGTCGGCCCCGTCGGCGAGCTGGTGGCCGAAGGCGAGGAAGACGGCCGCGTAGGTGGCGAGGTGGAGCACCTGCCAGGTTTCGTAGGAGAGCCGTCGCCTGGCGGCGCGGGCCGATACCACGGCGGTGAGCAGGAGGAGGAACCAGGCCGCCGTTGCTTTGAGCATGTCCGGATAGTCCAGGACGAGGCGGGCTGTCTGGTCCGCCAGGCCGGTGTGGCCGGAGAGCGCGTATCCCCACGTGATCAGCAGGGTGTGGGCGAGGACCAGGGAGATCGTGTACCGGCCGCCGGCCGCGTGCCAGCACGCGAGGCGGTCGCTGCCGACCGTCCGGTCCAGCCAGGGGACGCGGGCCATGAGGACGACGATCACGGCGCAGGCGTAGCCGGCGAGCAGGCCTGTGATGCGGCCCGCTCCGGTGAGCCAGCCGGCCAGGCCGACGACGGAGGTGGTGTCGGCCCACCACAGGGTGAGCACGGCGGCGGCGCCTGCCCAGCCGAGCGCGTGCAGGCCCGCCGGAGCGAGCCGGGGGGCGAGCGGCGGGCCGACGGCCCGGTGCGGGGGCGTCCGGGTCGCGTCGCAGGCGGGGTGAACGGCCACGGCGTCTCCAAGTCTTTCGGGAACCGGCTCTGCGTCGGGGAGACGGCAGAGGCCGGTGGGACAGGTCCCACCCTGGCGGCGTTTCCTCTGAGAAGCCTTTGAAGAGCCCCGCTCCGAGGCGGTTCAGAGGAAACTCAAAGGTGGGACGGGCGCCCGGGGGTGTCGGCAGGGGCCCGGCATGGGCGATGCTGGACGGACCATGCATCTTCCCGCTCCCTCCTCCCCGCTCCTGCGGCCCGACGGCGCTCCCGTCCGCGTCCTGGTCGTCGACGACGAACCGGACCTCACCGACGTGCTCGGTGCGGCTCTGCGCGCCGAGGGCTGGGACGTCCGTACCGAGGCCGACGCCGCCGGAGCCCTCGCGTGCGCGGCCCGGTTCGGGCCCGACCTCGTCGTACTGGACTGGATGCTGCCCGACCTGGACGGTCTGTCCCTGCTGCGCGCGCTGCGTGCCCGTTGTCCCGGGGTGTGCGTGCTGTTCTTGACGGCGAGGGACGCGGTCGAGGACCGTATCGCGGGCATCACGGCGGGTGGCGACGACTACGTCACCAAGCCGTTCAGCCTGGAAGAGGTCCTCGCGCGGCTGCGCGGGCTGATGCGGCGGGCGGGGATGGCGCGCGCCGACCGGAACCCGCGCCTGGTGGCGGGCGATCTGGTCATGGACGAGGAGGCGCGGGAGGTCACCCGCGGCGGGCAGATCGTTGAGCTCTCCCGTACGGAGTTCGAGCTGCTGCGGTTCCTGATGCGCAACCCCCGCCGGGTGCTGTCGAAGGAGCAGATCCTGGACCGCGTGTGGTCCTACGACTTCGGGGGCCGCGCGCACGTCGTCGAGCTGTACATCAGCTACCTCCGCAAGAAGATCGACGCGGGGCGGCCGCCGCTGATCCACACGGTGCGCGGGCTGGGATACGTACTGAAGCCGGAGCAGCGGTGAGCCGGGGCCGGCTGCGCCTGCCCCGCTCGCTGCGCGGCCGGCTGACTGCCGGACTGGTCGTGCTCCTAGGCCTGGCCTGCGCGGCCGTGGGGACGGTCACCGTCCTCGCGCTGCGGGGCTTCCTCATCGGCCGGGTCGACCAGCAGCTCACCGCGAGCGGGGGCCGGTTCGCGGCCAGTCTGGAACACGAGGCCGAGCCCGACGCCGACAACCTCCCCGACACCCGGGGCCAGGCGCCCGGGACCTTCGGCGCCCGCCTGCTGGGTGGCCGGGTGACCCAGGCCGCCGTCGTGGACGACACCAGCCAGCGGTCCGTCCCGCTGGGCGGCGCCGACCTCCGCACCCTGGAGGCCGTGCGGCCCGGCGCCGGAGGGCGCAGCGTGCGGCTGCCAGCCCTGGGCCGCTACCGCGTCGTCGCCGCGACGGGCGACGACGGAGACGTCCTGGTCACCGGGCTCCCCCTGCACCCCGTCGAGGAGACCCTCCACCGTTTGGAGGCGGTGGAGAGCGTGGTCTTCAGCATCGCACTGGTCATGGCCGGATGCGCCGCCGGGCTGTGGGTACGGTCCTCCCTGCGTCCGCTGGAAGAGGTCTCCCTGACCGCCGTGGAGGTCACCCGGCTGCCGCTGGCGGCTGGCGAGGTGGCGATGCCCGCACCGGTCCCGCACGCGGACTCGGACACCGAGGTCGGCCGGGTGGCCACCGCCCTGAACCTCATGCTCGGCCACGTCGGTGACGCCCTGACGCGCCGCCACGTCAGCGAGGAGCGGCTGCGGGGCTTCGCTGCCGACGCCAGCCACGAACTGCGCACCCCCGTGGCGACGGTACGGGCCCACGCCGAGCTGGCGCTGCGCCATCCCGGCCCGGTTCCCGACGAGGTGCGCCATGCCCTGCACCGGGTGGCCGCCGAATCGCACCGGATGAGCGCCCTGGTCGACGACCTGCTGCTGCTCGCCCGCCTCGATGCCGGGCGTCCGCTGGAGCGGCAGCCGGTCGACCTGACACGCATCGTCCTCGACGTCATCGATGACGTCCACGCGCTCTCTCCCGGCCACCACTGGGAACTGGACCTGCCCGAGGAGCCGGTGGTCGTCCCCGGAGACCTGCACCGGCTGCACCAGGTGGTCGCCAACCTCGCGGCCAACGCCCGCCTGCACACCCCGGCGGGCACCCATGTCACCGTGGCGCTGTCCTCGGACGCGGGGCGGGTCGGCCTCAGCGTGGCCGACGACGGGCCCGGTGTCCCGGCGGCGCTGCTACCCGACGTCTTTCGGCGCTTCTCCCGGGGGGACACCGGCCGCTCCCGCTCCACCTCGGCGGCCGGTGCCACCGGTTCCACCGGATCCACCGGCCTGGGGCTCGCGATCGTCGAGGCCGTCGTCCACGTGCATGGCGGCGACGTCACGGTCGAAAGCCGCCCCGGACACACCGTGTTCCGCCTCTCCCTTCCCGCCGGCCCGCCGCCAGAGGGCGGCGGCTACACCGCGACCGTGTCCAGCAGCCCCACACACTGATCGGCCGGGGCAGGGCCGAGACCCGTCAACTCAACTGCATCGTCAGTGCCATCGTCCGGTACTCCAGCCGGCAGCCCAGCGGCGCCGTCTGCGGCCCGGACAGCTGATGGGCAGCAGCGTGCGGGGTCCGCTGGCAAGTCCCACCTTCTGATCGCGCTCGGCACCGAAGCAGCGATGGCCGTATACCGGGTCAAGTACGTCCTAGCGACCAAGCTGGTCAACGAGCTCGTCGAGGCCGCCGACGAGAAGCAGCTGACCAAGACCATCTCCCTACTTCGGCGGGCTGCCGACGATGCGCTGCTGGGCTTCACGGACGCTGACCTACAGGAACAGGCACACGCGATCAGCACAGGCAAGCCGTACGTCCTGCGTGTCACCGTCACCTGAAGATCCACCATCTTGAAGTGGCTGGTCAGCGTGCTGATGTGTCAGGGTTCGTGGGTATTCGTACTGGTCGTGGGCGGGTGTCTGTGGTGTAGATCGTCCGTCAGGGCGGTTCGTGGTGGCTCCGGCCCCGACGCGCTCCCGCCGGACTACGAGCTCATCGGCCGGTCACGGTCCGTCGGGTCGGCGAGATACTCGGCTTTCCTGCTGGCGCCCGGGGCAAGCTGGAGCCGCTTCGCGCACAACCGACCAAGCTCGCCGACCGCGGCTGGCTGCGCAAACTCGCCGACGGCCGGTTCACGATCGGGGTTGAGAGGATCGGACAGTGGAATAGCGCTGGACGGCCGGAGCGCGTGGATCTTCACGAACCGCGCGGCGCGTTTCTCAGGTCGGTTCGTTGAGACAGCGCGCGAACACGCCAGTGAAACAGCGATGAAGCACGTACAAGGCGCTGACCTTGCTAAAGGTTCTTCCTCGGTCCGATCCTCCTCAACCCCGGAAGCGGGCTACCACGCTCTCGACACCCGCACCGGTCCGTGACTTCCTGAACAACCTCGGCCCGAATCCCGCCGCGGCCAGGTGGCTGAGCTCGCGCATCTGGCGAACGCGGCGAACTCGTGGTCGGCGATCGTCCTTCTCACCCTGCCCTACCGTCTACGCGGCACGAGTCCGTTCTCGTAGGCGATGATCGCCAGGTGGACGCGGTCCCGAGCTTCGAGCTTGGCGAACAGACGCGCGACATGGGTCTTCGCCGTCGCTGCGCTGATCGCCAACCGCTCGGCTATCTCAGCGTTCGACAGTCCCTGTCCGACCAGTGCCAGCACCTCGCGCTCCCGGTCGGTGATCCCCGCGATGAGACTTGAGTCCGCGGCGGGCTCGGCGTCCGGTGCGGGGGCCGCGGGGCCGGACGTTCCGGCGAAGTCCGCGATCAGCCGTCGGGTGACGCTCGGCGCGATCAACGCGTCGCCGGCCGCTACCACGCGGATCGCGTCCAGGATCGCGTCCAGGGCCATGCTCTTGAGCAGGAATCCGCTGGCGCCGGCGCGCAGTGCGCCGTAGACGTACTCGTCGTCGTCGAAGGTCGTCAGCACCAGCGCCTTGGGCGGGTCCGGCTCGGCGGTCGCCTGCCGGGTCGCCTCGATCCCGTCCATGCCCGGCATCCGGATGTCCATCACCACGACGTCCGGCCGCAGCTCGCGCACCAGGCGCACCGCCTCGCGGCCGTCGCCGGCCTCGCCGACCACCTCCAGGTCGGTGGTGCTGCCGATCAGGATCCCGAGCCCGACCAGCATCAGCGGCTGGTCATCGACCAGCAGTACTCGCACGCTCATGCCGGGAGCCTCGCCGTCACCCGGAATCCGCCCTCCGGACGCCGGCCGGCGCTGAACTGGCCGGACAGCAACGTCACCCGCTCGCGCATGCCGAGCAGGCCGAAGCCGCTCCCGCCGGCCGCCGCCGAGGGCCTCGGACGGCTGGGCCCGCCGGGACCGTCGTCCCCGTCGTCCACCACCTCGATCGTCACTCCCGCCGGCTCGTATCCGACCGCGACCCGGCACGTCCGCGCACCGGAATGCCGCACCACGTTCGTCACCGACTCCTGGACGATCCGGAACGCCGACAGCTCGATCTCCGGCGGCAGCGGACGCCGCTCGCCCCGCCAGGCCACGTGGACCCGCACCCCGGCGTCGGCCGTGCGTTCGGCGAGCCGCGGGATATCGGCCAGGCTGCCGGCCGGCGCCAGCGGAGCGGCCCCCGGCATGGCGTCGTCCGGCTCGGCGCGGCGGAGCGCCCCGAGCATGCGCTGCAGCCCGAGCAGCGTCTCCCGACTGGTGGTCTCGATGCCGGTCAGCGCCTGCCGCGTCTGCTCGGGCTTGGTCTCCACGACCCGCGCCGCCGCTCCCGACAGCACCGTGATGATCCCGATGCTGTGCGCGACGCTGTCGTGCAGTTCGCGGGCGATCCGCAGCCGCTCGGCCATGACGGCGCGGGCCGCGGTCTGCTCATGCAAGGCTCCGAGGTATTCACGGCGTTTGCGATACACCCCCCCGAAGACCCACGCGACCGCGAACCACAACGCGAACTGCCCGGCCCACTGGGCCGCGTCGCCGAGGGTCTCCCCGGGGTAGACGTGGATGTTCTCGACGAACGCGGCCGCGACGGCCGCGACGGAGCCGACGGCGGCAGCCTTCGGCCGCCGGACGGCGAGGTGCCCGCCCAAGAAGACGAGCAGGACGAACACGATCCAGGGCCGCACGCCGAAGAGGTCGCCGAGGACCGATTCGCCCAGGATCGCCGCGAAGACCGCCGCCGGCAGACGGCGCATCAGCAGAACCGGAAGGGCGAGCACGACGCACAGACCCATCATCTGGATCTGGAAGGGCCCGAGGCCTGGAAACCGGAACAGGCCGTCGTGGTGCGGAACCTGAGCGATCGACCAGCAGAGCATCACCGCGTAGAAGCAGGCGGTGGCCAGCACCACGGCCCGGTCCGTCAGCCAGGTCACGCGCTCCGATGCCGAGAGACGCTGGAGAAGCTCTTCCATACGGAGATCGTATTCAGCGGCGTCGGCTCCGCGCGTCGCCCCGGGGATGTACGCGCCTGTACACCCCCGGGCCGACGGCCTGGGGAACGGTGACATCCACCGGCCGACGCGACGGAGGAGCTGCGGAACCTAGCGTCGATCCCATGAAACGCAATCGCTGTATCAGCGCTGTATCAGCGCTGTCGCGGTGCTGGCGCTCGCCGCCCTCGTCACCGGAAGCAGCGCCGGGTTCGCCGCCACGACCACACCGTCGGCCACACCGGTGGCCACGCACGCGTTCGACACCGCACCGGCCACGGCCACCGCGCCCACGCCGTCCTTCCAAGGCACGCTCCCCGCGCCGACCGGCCCCTACGCCGCCGGCGAGGACGTCATCCACCTCACCGACGCAATCCGTCCCGACCCGTGGGTGCCGTCATCCGGCCCCCGCCAACTGACCGTCACGATGGTCTACCCGGCCGTCCCCGGGACCGGGACTCCGGCCCCTTATATGACCCTCGCCGAGGCAGCCGGAGCCATCCAGCACCGGAAGATGCCGACGAGCTCCGGCGTCACCCCACAGAACCTTTCCAGCGTCACCACTCACGCCTTCGACGGCGCGCGGCCGCAACGCGGCAAGCATCCGCTGGTGGTCCTCTCACCCGCGTACGAGGACCCGCGCATGGTGCTCACCTCGCTCGCGACCGACCTGGCCAGTCACGGCTACGTCGTCGCGCTCGTCGGCCACACCTACGAGGACAGCGGCGAGACGCTGGCGAACGGCCAGACGCCGCCGTGCGCGATCTGCGATGACCCGGCGCGGCTCGACTTCGACTCCGTCGCCGCCAGCCGCGCGCTGGACGTGTCCTTCGTGATCGACCAGTTGACGCATGGCAATACCGCGTGGCGCCTGGCACACCTCATCGACAAGCACAAGATCGGCATGGCCGGACACTCCCTCGGCGGAGCGGCGGCCGCCGCCACGATGATCGCCGACCCGCGAGTACTGGCCGGAGTGAACATGGACGGCTCCTTCCACCCGGCCCCGATGCCCGGCCAGATCAACCGGCCGTTCCTCATGCTGGGTGCGGCCGCCGACCACCACTCGGCCGGCGGCGAGTGGGAGCAGACCTGGGCCGCCCTCGGCGGCTACAAGAAGTGGCTGACGGTCGCCGACGCCGACCACTTCAGCTTCACCGACCTGGACCTGCTTCTGGCGGAGGCCGGGTTCCCGACGCCGCCCCTCTCCCCGGAACGCGGGGTGGTGATCACCCGCGAGTACGTGACAGCGTTCTTCGACCGGACGCTGAAGGGGATCCACAGTCCGCTGCTGGACGGCCCCTCGCCGAACAATCCGGAAGTACTCTTCCAGTACTAGAGCCTGTGTGATGTCGTGATCAGGTGTGGGGTATTTGCCTACTTCGCGGGGCGGGGTCCGGTAGGGCTTTGGTCGTGAGGCGTAGGCAACTCACCCACGCGGGTACGGCGGCGTTCGGTATCGGCCTGGCGGCCGTCGTTCGTGGCTGTGGTCACGACGGGTGGATCCTTGGGGGTCGGACGTCGGGCAGGGGCTGGCTGACGCGGGGCATGCCGAGGTGGTAGTTGGCCCCGAAGCATTCCAGTTGGCCGAGACGGCGCTGCAGTGTTGAGCTTGTTCCGCTTTGACGGACACCGTTGGTGTGGTGGTCAGGCTGCGAGGGTGGTCTCGTATTCAGCGGGACTGCGGTAGCCGAGGCTGCTG
>NZ_JBEORW010000091.1:0-13336 GCF_040302565.1 Streptomyces sp. NPDC097981 | reverse complement strand
GCGGTTACTCCTGTGACCGGGATTCCGGCGGTGCCGGTGACCTGGAGGGTCGCCGTCCCGCCCTGACCCACCTTCGCCTTCGGCACGCCCAGTCCGCTACGGGTGTCCATGAGCCGCGTGGGCGTGATCGGCTTGTACGTACCCAGGCCGGAGAGCGGAGGCGGTGTCACCGTCAGCGTGCCGCGCGCGTACTCGCTGCCCAGCGTGACGACGCTGATGTTCCAGTTGCCGGCAGGAGCCGTGCGCAGGTCCACGGTCGCCTTCAGCGTCCGCGCGTCGTCGGAGACCGACACGGTCGTGGCCGTCAGCGGCGCCGGGCCGCCGGTCAGCCGGACGGTGGTGCCCATGCCCAGCGCAGTGCCCTGCACGGTGAGGGTGGCGACCGTACCGCTCTGCGCAGTGCCCGGCGTGACCGTACCGACGGACACCTCCTCGGAACCGCAGGGCGCGTTGGTGCAGACGAGATTCGCGCGGTAGGCCGAATGGTCGGACCAGTTCGTCAGGGAGAGGACGAACAGGCCCTGGTCGGCGCCCTGGCAGTCGTACGACCACGAGGACGAGCCGCCCGTGCAGAGGTCGCGCCCCGCGCTGTTGTAGAGCGTGGGCTGCGGGCCGGGCGAGCCATCCGTGGCGGTGGAAGTTACGTCGGCCCTGAACTGGTCGCCCGAGACGCTCGGCAGGACGGCGCACACGCCGGTGTGCTGCTCGTTGAGCGTGCCGGTCAGCGGGCCGTACCCGTACGCGACCGATCCGACCCGGGTGCACTCGGGGGCGGGTCCGGCGGCCGTGGCGATCCGCCAGGCGTCGAGGCGGTAGCCGGCGGGCAGGTAGTAGTTCTCCGGGACCTGGGTGACCACCTGGTAGCCGGTGGAGCCCGTGGGGGTGCACGTCGAGGTCTGCTGGTGGCAGGAGATGCCGCCGTTGTTGTCCATGACCAGCACGTGCGTGCCGTCGTGTACGTCCCGCGGGTTGATGTGCAGCCGGTCGGTGGCGGCGTCCGTGGTGATCCGGTGGCACCGCAGGGTGCCGATCCGGCCGGACTTTCCGGTGATGGCCGGGGCGCCGATCGCCGTCGCGGCGGACACGGTGCAGCCCCGGGCGCTGGCGGTGACGTCCCAGCGGTCCAGGGTGTGGGTGCGCGGGGCGTCCTGGCCCTGCACGAGCACGGTGTAAGCCTTGCCGGCAGTGAAGAAGCAGCTGGTGAGGCCGTCCGTCCGGATCTGCTGGCCGGGGGCAGGGTGGCTGTAGCAGGAGGGCGGCCCGTTGCCGTCGGTGTCGACGATGCTGATCGCGGAGCGCGGGAACAGGTCCGTGTCGTCCGGGAAGCCGTAGCGGATGCGCAGGAGCTCGGAGGTGGAGTGCGCGTCGGCCGGGATGCTCAGGCAGTGCGAGAAGACACCGTCGCCGGTCTCCAGCCGCACGGCCGCAGCGTCGTAGTCGAAGCTCCCGGCGGGCAGGACCTGACAGCCGTTCTGGGCCACGTCCGTACGGACGAAGTGGACGCCGTACGCCCCGGTCGCGGTGGTGTCCTCGGCGTGCACGAGTGCACGGAACGGCGCCGTTCCGGTGAGGGCGCAGCCACCCCGGGCGAGAACGGCGGCGGTGCACTGTGCGGCGCCGTTCTTGTCGACCACCTCGACCTGGACGGTCACGCCCGCGCCGCCGAGCGAGGTGAGGGCGGCGATCCGGGCGCCCTGCGGGCTCGGCAGCTCCAGGCAGTGCGTCTGCCCGGCGGCGGTGAACTCTCCTGCGTACCGCCCCTCAGCGACGGCGACGCAGTCCTGAGCGGCGGGCGCGGCATGAGCGGTGCTCACCGGCAGGAGAAGCGAGGCGAGGACGGCCAGCAGGCTCGTCAACGCGGTGGAAACCGGACGTCTGACGGACGCCAATGGCGTTGGCATGAACCCCCCAGGGTGATGTGCGACGAGTGATCGTCGCACACGCCTTCGATGTGGCGGTGCGGAGGTCGGTGTTGCCGGGGGTGAGGGTGGTGTCGGTGGGCGTGCGGGTGGTGTGGAGGAGTCGCACGGGTTCGTTTCAAGCCATGTGGAAGGGGTGGCCAGTGGAGTTGCCCCTGCGTAGATTACCGGCGGTAACTCCCGAGTCGAGCCGAGGAGAGCGCCGTGGAAACCGTGGGACCCGAGCCGAGGCTGGTACCGCCCGTACTGACCGTCGTCGACGGGGTGGTGCGGGAGGCGGCGGTACCCGCGCTGGTCGGGGTGCCGGAAAGCGGGTCGCTTGGGGACATCCCGTTCCAGAACGCCCGCGAGGCCCCCGGCGAGGTGGTGCTCGCCCGCAAGGAGCGCGACGGGAGCTGGCGCGACGTCACCGCCGCCGAGTTCGGGGCCGAGGTCATGGCCGTCGCCAAGGGCCTGATCGCCGAGGGGCTGCGCGAGGGGGACCGGTTGGCGATCATGGCCAGGACCACCTACGAGTGGACCCTGCTGGACTTCGCGGGCTGGGCCGCCGGGCTGGTCACCGTGCCGATCTACCCGACGTCGTCCGCACTCCAGGCCCGCTGGATCATCCAGGATTCCGGCGCCGTGGCCTGCGCCGTCGAGGACACCGCGCAGGCCCGCATCATCAGCGCCGAACGAGCCCACCTGCCCTGGCTGGCGCACCTGTGGGAGTTCGACACCGGCGCGGTGTCGCGCCTGGTCAAGGCCGGCAAGGACCTGCCCGACGCCGTGGTGCACGCGCGCCGGTCCGTCCGTACGCCGGACTCCGTGGCCACCCTCATCTACACGTCCGGCACGACCGGACAGCCCAAGGGCTGCGTGATCACACACGCCAACTTCTTCGCCGAGGCCGACAATGCGGTCGAGCTGCTGCACCCCGTCTTCAAAACCGTCAGCAAGGACCCCGCCTCCACCCTGCTCTTCCTGCCGCTCTCGCACGTCTTCGGGCGGATGGTGGCCGTGGGCTGCATGCGGGCGCGGGTGAAGCTCGGGCACGCGCCGAGCATCCGGACCGAGGACCTGCTGGCCGATCTCGCCGGCTTCCGGCCGACGTTCCTGCTGGCCATCCCGTACGTGCTGGAGAAGGTCTACAACACCGCCCGCGCCACCGCCGAGCGGATGGGCCGGGCCTCGTCCTTCGACCGGGCGGCGCGGATCGCGCAGCGCTACGGGGAGACCGTCGAGGGCCGGACCCCGGGCATGGGCCTGCGGGCGGCGCGGGCGCTGTACGACCCGCTCGTCTACCGGCGGATCCGGGCGGCCCTGGGCGGGCGCGTGCGGTACATCCTGAGCGGGGGCTCACCGCTCGGGCGGCGGCTCGCGGCGTTCTACACCGGCGCCGGGATCGAGGTCTTCGAGGGGTACGGGCTCACGGAGACGACCGGGGCCAGCACCGTGACCCCGCCGCTGAAGCCGAGGCTCGGGACGGTCGGGTGGCCGCTGCCGGGCACGGCCGTGCGGATCGCGGAGGACGGGGAGGTGCTGCTGTGGGGCCGGCACGTGTTCGCGGGGTACTGGAACACGGCTCACGAGCCGCCGCGCGGCGGCTGGCTCGCCACGGGGGACATCGGGGAACTGGACGCCGAGGGGTACCTGACGATCACCGGCCGGAAGAAGGACCTGATCATCACCTCCGGCGGCAAGAACGTGGCCCCGGCCCCGCTGGAGGACTGGCTGCGGGCCCACCCGCTGGTCGGCCAGTGCATGGTCGTCGGCGACAGCCGGCCGTACGTCACGGCGCTGATCACCCTGGAGCCGGAGGGGCTGGCGCACTGGCGGCAGATGCGGAAGAAGACGGACGTGCCGACCAGGGAGCTCGTGAGGGACGAGGAACTGCGGGCGGAGATCCAGCGAGCGGTGGACGAGGCGAACCGGCTGGTGTCGCGGGCGGAGTCGATCCGGCGGTTCACGGTGCTGCCGCGGGAGTTCACCGAGGCCCGGGGCCATCTGACGCCGTCGCTGAAGCTGAAGCGGGGCGTGATCGCGCGGGACTACGAGCGGGAGATCGAGGACCTGTACCGCCGGACCCAGCCGTAGCGGCTGTGTCCATGGCACCGACCGTTGCGAGTACCGCGCGCGCCGCCGGCCCCCCTCGGGCCCGCGCCTGCAACCCGGACCGGCCCGCCGGGGGCGCCGAGGAGCTCTCGCCGGGCTCACCCCCGCCCCGGGCGTCGGCCTCCGTCCGCCCGGCGCCGTCCGGGACGCCCCAGACGCGGAGTGCACGGACCCCGCCGGCAGGTGGTCCCGGCCGGGCGGGGGGACGCCTCAGCGGGCGTACGACCCTAGCCCGACCAGGCAGTACACGTACTCGTTGATGGTGACCCCGCCCCGGCTGTAGCGGTACGAGAACGCGTACTGGGTCTTCGGATTGGCGTTGCAGCGGTTCAGGTCCGACGTCAGCGGGATGCTCTCGATCACCTTGTAGTGCGCGTCGGACGCCGAGCAGGAGACCTCGTCCACGCCGGTGACGCGCTGCGCGGTCGTCGAGTCCGGCAGCGTCCCGTTGAGGCAGGTGCCCCGGTCGAAGGGGCTGGGGGCCGCCTCGGAGGGTGCGGCGACGGGATCGGTCGCACTGCTCGCCGGGGGCAGGGCCGGGGCCGGCGACCAGGAGCTGTACGAGGGCGTGGGCGTGGGCGTGGCGCCGGCCGCGCCCTTGCCGTCGTCCCCGCTGTTCAGCAGGATCGCGCCGATGATCACGGTGGCGACGACCCCGAGCGTCGCCACCAGGCATCCCCGCGAGTTCGACGCGGGCGCCGGCCCTGGGGCGACCCGGATGCGCAGCAGCACCTCGTCCTCGCCGAGTCGGGCCCGCACGAGGTCGCCGTCCCGGGCGGGCGGGATCCTGAGCCGGGCCGTGCCGGTCGGCAGCGGCACGGTCAGGATCACGCCATGGGCGGCCTGCTGAGAGGTGATCGTGATCGGGATCTCCTGAGACTCCACCGGCTTCTCCACGTCGAAGGGGAAATGCCTGACGCATCCTCATGAAGTCTGCCCCGCTGCCCTGTTGGGACGCATCCGTTCCGCCGGGTGCCCGGCCACCCGGTGGAGGCAAAGCCTCCACATCACGGTCAAAGTCTGAGGAACTCTTGAGCCGGAACGGTTTGGTCCGCTGGTTGAGTGACTGCCACAAGCCACCCCCCAACCCGAAAGGGTCAGTCACCCATGTCTGCCATGGCAACAACCCGTCGCCGCACCGCAGTTGTCCTCGCCGGTCTCGCCACCGCCGCACTGCTGGGCACGGGTACCGCCAATGCCTCGATCATCGCGCCGGACGCCCTGCGCATCGCGTCCTACGAGAACAGCCTGAAGAACAGCACCGAGCCGGAGGCCGCGGCCACCCTCAAGCAGTTCGACGCGCTGGCGCACGACAAGAAGGTCAAGTTCCTCGACTACACCGAGGACCCCGAGAACCTCAAGGCCCTGCTCCAGGAGGCCGCCGACGTGCCCGAGGCCGGCACGACCGTGCACAGCCTCGTGAACCTCAAGGGCGGTGACGTCCAGATCGAGGCCGACAGCGACGCCACCTTCAAGCCCGACGACACCGACGCCGCGGCGGTCGCGGCCCGCGGAAAGCTCTCGCGCGGCTGGTGGGACACCACGTACTCCGTGAAGCAGAAGATCTTCGGTGTCACGGTCACCAAGCTGAGCCTGTGGGTGAACTACTACACCGACGGTTCGAAGATCACCAAGGTCGACCACGCGGACTGCGGCAAGCGGAACTACAACGCCGCCGTCTCCATCGGGCACGGCGTCCCGAAGGCGCAGCTGGCCAGCGGCACGGCCATCGGCGAGGTGATCTGGGAGGGCTCGATCATCTACCGCGGCTTCGGCATCGAGATCGACAAGCGGCACCAGGTCAAGGCCGACGCCTACGGGTTCAAGAGCGGCTACCTGAAGAACATCTAGCCGAACAGGTGCAGCCCGGGCGGCCGTCGGCCTCCCGGGCTGCACCGCCAGAGCGTGATCCCGCCGGGGAACGTGGCCCAGGCCCGGGAGCCACGGCCGGTCCGGGCCCGGCCGTCATCAGGACTTCAAGGTGAAACCACCCTTGACGACCTTGTCGTACGGGGCCGGGGCCATGCACCGGGACAGGGTCTTGTCCGCCGCTCCGGAGAGGCCGACGCGGGCGGGGCCGCCGCCCTTGCCGGGGACGTAGAAGCTCATGCCCAGGCGGACGTGGTCCTTCAGCATGTCCTGGAAGGGGTCCGGCGGAAAACCGCCGCCCTGCGGATTGTTGCTGGCGGCGACGATCCGGCCGGTCACCGTCGCGTTGGGGCCGCCCTTGGTCATGCAGTCGACCTCCATGTCGGCCCAGTAGGTCCGGGACCCGCCGTCCGGCTGGGGCATCGTGTGGGAGAGGCGCAGGGTGCCCTCGGACTTCACGGGGAGCCACGGGCCGTCCTTGGTGTAGGTGGCGCGGGCGTCGACGGTGACCTGGATGTCCTCGCCGGCCGTGGGGTAGTCGAGGTGCGCCGAGCCCTTGATGCGGGCGGTGGTCTCCGCCGCCGGCGGCGGGGTCACGGCCGAGGCGGTGGCCGCCGTGCCGGTCAGGGCGGCGGCCAGGGCGAGGACGGCGGCGATCCGAAGGGTCCTGTTGCGCATGGCGGTGATGCTCCGATCGAGGAGAGGCCGGTGCGTGTGCTTCCCCTCGATCCTCGCGAGCGGCGGGGTCCCGTACGTCGCCCGCCGGAGCGATGTGGCCTCCCCCGCGCGGGGGAGGCCACATCGCTCCGGCGGGCGACGTACGGGACCCCGCCGCTCGCGAGGATCGAGGGGAAGCACACGCACCGGCCTCTCCTCGATCGGAGCATCACCGCCATGCGCAACAGGACCCTTCGGATCGCCGCCGTCCTCGCCCTGGCCGCCGCCCTGACCGGCACGGCGGCCACCGCCTCGGCCGTGACCCCGCCGCCGGCGGCGGAGACCACCGCCCGCATCAAGGGCTCGGCGCACCTCGACTACCCCACGGCCGGCGAGGACATCCAGGTCACCGTCGACGCCCGCGCCACCTACACCAAGGACGGCCCGTGGCTCCCCGTGAAGTCCGAGGGCACCCTGCGCCTCTCCCACACGATGCCCCAGCCGGACGGCGGGTCCCGGACCTACTGGGCCGACATGGAGGTCGACTGCATGACCAAGGGCGGCCCCAACGCGACGGTGACCGGCCGGATCGTCGCCGCCAGCAACAATCCGCAGGGCGGCGGTTTTCCGCCGGACCCCTTCCAGGACATGCTGAAGGACCACGTCCGCCTGGGCATGAGCTTCTACGTCCCCGGCAAGGGCGGCGGCCCCGCCCGCGTCGGCCTCTCCGGAGCGGCGGACAAGACCCTGTCCCGGTGCATGGCCCCGGCCCCGTACGACAAGGTCGTCAAGGGTGGTTTCACCTTGAAGTCCTGATGACGGCCGGGCCCGGACCGGCCGTGGCTCCCGGGCCTGGGCCACGTTCCCCGGCGGGATCACGCTCTGGCGGTGCAGCCCGGGAGGCCGACGGCCGCCCGGGCTGCACCTGTTCGGCTAGATGTTCTTCAGGTAGCCGCTCTTGAACCCGTAGGCGTCGGCCTTGACCTGGTGCCGCTTGTCGATCTCGATGCCGAAGCCGCGGTAGATGATCGAGCCCTCCCAGATCACCTCGCCGATGGCCGTGCCGCTGGCCAGCTGCGCCTTCGGGACGCCGTGCCCGATGGAGACGGCGGCGTTGTAGTTCCGCTTGCCGCAGTCCGCGTGGTCGACCTTGGTGATCTTCGAACCGTCGGTGTAGTAGTTCACCCACAGGCTCAGCTTGGTGACCGTGACACCGAAGATCTTCTGCTTCACGGAGTACGTGGTGTCCCACCAGCCGCGCGAGAGCTTTCCGCGGGCCGCGACCGCCGCGGCGTCGGTGTCGTCGGGCTTGAAGGTGGCGTCGCTGTCGGCCTCGATCTGGACGTCACCGCCCTTGAGGTTCACGAGGCTGTGCACGGTCGTGCCGGCCTCGGGCACGTCGGCGGCCTCCTGGAGCAGGGCCTTGAGGTTCTCGGGGTCCTCGGTGTAGTCGAGGAACTTGACCTTCTTGTCGTGCGCCAGCGCGTCGAACTGCTTGAGGGTGGCCGCGGCCTCCGGCTCGGTGCTGTTCTTCAGGCTGTTCTCGTAGGACGCGATGCGCAGGGCGTCCGGCGCGATGATCGAGGCATTGGCGGTACCCGTGCCCAGCAGTGCGGCGGTGGCGAGACCGGCGAGGACAACTGCGGTGCGGCGACGGGTTGTTGCCATGGCAGACATGGGTGACTGACCCTTTCGGGTTGGGGGGTGGCTTGTGGCAGTCACTCAACCAGCGGACCAAACCGTTCCGGCTCAAGAGTTCCTCAGACTTTGACCGTGATGTGGAGGCTTTGCCTCCACCGGGTGGCCGGGCACCCGGCGGAACGGATGCGTCCCAACAGGGCAGCGGGGCAGACTTCATGAGGATGCGTCAGGCATTTCCCCTTCGACGTGGAGAAGCCGGTGGAGTCTCAGGAGATCCCGATCACGATCACCTCTCAGCAGGCCGCCCATGGCGTGATCCTGACCGTGCCGCTGCCGACCGGCACGGCCCGGCTCAGGATCCCGCCCGCCCGGGACGGCGACCTCGTGCGGGCCCGACTCGGCGAGGACGAGGTGCTGCTGCGCATCCGGGTCGCCCCAGGGCCGGCGCCCGCGTCGAACTCGCGGGGATGCCTGGTGGCGACGCTCGGGGTCGTCGCCACCGTGATCATCGGCGCGATCCTGCTGAACAGCGGGGACGACGGCAAGGGCGCGGCCGGCGCCACGCCCACGCCCACGCCCTCGTACAGCTCCTGGTCGCCGGCCCCGGCCCTGCCCCCGGCGAGCAGTGCGACCGATCCCGTCGCCGCACCCTCCGAGGCGGCCCCCAGCCCCTTCGACCGGGGCACCTGCCTCAACGGGACGCTGCCGGACTCGACGACCGCGCAGCGCGTCACCGGCGTGGACGAGGTCTCCTGCTCGGCGTCCGACGCGCACTACAAGGTGATCGAGAGCATCCCGCTGACGTCGGACCTGAACCGCTGCAACGCCAATCCGAAGACCCAGTACGCGTTCTCGTACCGCTACAGCCGGGGCGGGGTCACCATCAACGAGTACGTGTACTGCCTGGTCGGGCTAGGGTCGTACGCCCGCTGAGGCGTCCCCCCGCCCGGCCGGGACCACCTGCCGGCGGGGTCCGTGCACTCCGCGTCTGGGGCGTCCCGGACGGCGCCGGGCGGACGGAGGCCGACGCCCGGGGCGGGGGTGAGCCCGGCGAGAGCTCCTCGGCGCCCCCGGCGGGCCGGTCCGGGTTGCAGGCGCGGGCCCGAGGGGGGCCGGCGGCGCGCGCGGTACTCGCAACGGTCGGTGCCATGGACACAGCCGCTACGGCTGGGTCCGGCGGTACAGGTCCTCGATCTCCCGCTCGTAGTCCCGCGCGATCACGCCCCGCTTCAGCTTCAGCGACGGCGTCAGATGGCCCCGGGCCTCGGTGAACTCCCGCGGCAGCACCGTGAACCGCCGGATCGACTCCGCCCGCGACACCAGCCGGTTCGCCTCGTCCACCGCTCGCTGGATCTCCGCCCGCAGTTCCTCGTCCCTCACGAGCTCCCTGGTCGGCACGTCCGTCTTCTTCCGCATCTGCCGCCAGTGCGCCAGCCCCTCCGGCTCCAGGGTGATCAGCGCCGTGACGTACGGCCGGCTGTCGCCGACGACCATGCACTGGCCGACCAGCGGGTGGGCCCGCAGCCAGTCCTCCAGCGGGGCCGGGGCCACGTTCTTGCCGCCGGAGGTGATGATCAGGTCCTTCTTCCGGCCGGTGATCGTCAGGTACCCCTCGGCGTCCAGTTCCCCGATGTCCCCCGTGGCGAGCCAGCCGCCGCGCGGCGGCTCGTGAGCCGTGTTCCAGTACCCCGCGAACACGTGCCGGCCCCACAGCAGCACCTCCCCGTCCTCCGCGATCCGCACGGCCGTGCCCGGCAGCGGCCACCCGACCGTCCCGAGCCTCGGCTTCAGCGGCGGGGTCACGGTGCTGGCCCCGGTCGTCTCCGTGAGCCCGTACCCCTCGAAGACCTCGATCCCGGCGCCGGTGTAGAACGCCGCGAGCCGCCGCCCGAGCGGTGAGCCCCCGCTCAGGATGTACCGCACGCGCCCGCCCAGGGCCGCCCGGATCCGCCGGTAGACGAGCGGGTCGTACAGCGCCCGCGCCGCCCGCAGGCCCATGCCCGGGGTCCGGCCCTCGACGGTCTCCCCGTAGCGCTGCGCGATCCGCGCCGCCCGGTCGAAGGACGAGGCCCGGCCCATCCGCTCGGCGGTGGCGCGGGCGGTGTTGTAGACCTTCTCCAGCACGTACGGGATGGCCAGCAGGAACGTCGGCCGGAAGCCGGCGAGATCGGCCAGCAGGTCCTCGGTCCGGATGCTCGGCGCGTGCCCGAGCTTCACCCGCGCCCGCATGCAGCCCACGGCCACCATCCGCCCGAAGACGTGCGAGAGCGGCAGGAAGAGCAGGGTGGAGGCGGGGTCCTTGCTGACGGTTTTGAAGACGGGGTGCAGCAGCTCGACCGCATTGTCGGCCTCGGCGAAGAAGTTGGCGTGTGTGATCACGCAGCCCTTGGGCTGTCCGGTCGTGCCGGACGTGTAGATGAGGGTGGCCACGGAGTCCGGCGTACGGACGGACCGGCGCGCGTGCACCACGGCGTCGGGCAGGTCCTTGCCGGCCTTGACCAGGCGCGACACCGCGCCGGTGTCGAACTCCCACAGGTGCGCCAGCCAGGGCAGGTGGGCTCGTTCGGCGCTGATGATGCGGGCCTGCGCGGTGTCCTCGACGGCGCAGGCCACGGCGCCGGAATCCTGGATGATCCAGCGGGCCTGGAGTGCGGACGACGTCGGGTAGATCGGCACGGTGACCAGCCCGGCGGCCCAGCCCGCGAAGTCCAGCAGGGTCCACTCGTAGGTGGTCCTGGCCATGATCGCCAACCGGTCCCCCTCGCGCAGCCCCTCGGCGATCAGGCCCTTGGCGACGGCCATGACCTCGGCCCCGAACTCGGCGGCGGTGACGTCGCGCCAGCTCCCGTCGCGCTCCTTGCGGGCGAGCACCACCTCGCCGGGGGCCTCGCGGGCGTTCTGGAACGGGATGTCCCCAAGCGACCCGCTTTCCGGCACCCCGACCAGCGCGGGTACCGCCGCCTCCCGCACCACCCCGTCGACGACGGTCAGTACGGGCGGTACCAGCCTCGGCTCGGGTCCCACGGTTTCCACGGCGCTCTCCTCGGCTCGACTCGGGAGTTACCGCCGGTAATCTACGCAGGGGCAACTCCACTGGCCACCCCTTCCACATGGCTTGAAACGAACCCGTGCGACTCCTCCACACCACCCGCACGCCCAC
Source organism: Streptomyces sp. NPDC097981 (assembly GCF_040302565.1). Classification (NCBI taxonomy): domain Bacteria; kingdom Bacillati; phylum Actinomycetota; class Actinomycetes; order Kitasatosporales; family Streptomycetaceae; genus Streptomyces; species Streptomyces sp. NPDC097981. The sequence goes on along the minus strand of NZ_JBEORW010000091.1, from coordinate 1,996 downwards.
CGACACCACCCTCACCCCCGGCAACACCGACCTCCGCACCGCCACATCGAAGGCGTGTGCGACGATCACTCGTCGCACATCACCCTGGGGGGTTCATGCCAACGCCATTGGCGTCCGTCAGACGTCCGGTTTCCACCGCGTTGACGAGCCTGCTGGCCGTCCTCGCCTCGCTTCTCCTGCCGGTGAGCACCGCTCATGCCGCGCCCGCCGCTCAGGACTGCGTCGCCGTCGCTGAGGGGCGGTACGCAGGAGAGTTCACCGCCGCCGGGCAGACGCACTGCCTGGAGCTGCCGAGCCCGCAGGGCGCCCGGATCGCCGCCCTCACCTCGCTCGGCGGCGCGGGCGTGACCGTCCAGGTCGAGGTGGTCGACAAGAACGGCGCCGCACAGTGCACCGCCGCCGTTCTCGCCCGGGGTGGCTGCGCCCTCACCGGAACGGCGCCGTTCCGTGCACTCGTGCACGCCGAGGACACCACCGCGACCGGGGCGTACGGCGTCCACTTCGTCCGTACGGACGTGGCCCAGAACGGCTGTCAGGTCCTGCCCGCCGGGAGCTTCGACTACGACGCTGCGGCCGTGCGGCTGGAGACCGGCGACGGTGTCTTCTCGCACTGCCTGAGCATCCCGGCCGACGCGCACTCCACCTCCGAGCTCCTGCGCATCCGCTACGGCTTCCCGGACGACACGGACCTGTTCCCGCGCTCCGCGATCAGCATCGTCGACACCGACGGCAACGGGCCGCCCTCCTGCTACAGCCACCCTGCCCCCGGCCAGCAGATCCGGACGGACGGCCTCACCAGCTGCTTCTTCACTGCCGGCAAGGCTTACACCGTGCTCGTGCAGGGCCAGGACGCCCCGCGCACCCACACCCTGGACCGCTGGGACGTCACCGCCAGCGCCCGGGGCTGCACCGTGTCCGCCGCGACGGCGATCGGCGCCCCGGCCATCACCGGAAAGTCCGGCCGGATCGGCACCCTGCGGTGCCACCGGATCACCACGGACGCCGCCACCGACCGGCTGCACATCAACCCGCGGGACGTACACGACGGCACGCACGTGCTGGTCATGGACAACAACGGCGGCATCTCCTGCCACCAGCAGACCTCGACGTGCACCCCCACGGGCTCCACCGGCTACCAGGTGGTCACCCAGGTCCCGGAGAACTACTACCTGCCCGCCGGCTACCGCCTCGACGCCTGGCGGATCGCCACGGCCGCCGGACCCGCCCCCGAGTGCACCCGGGTCGGATCGGTCGCGTACGGGTACGGCCCGCTGACCGGCACGCTCAACGAGCAGCACACCGGCGTGTGCGCCGTCCTGCCGAGCGTCTCGGGCGACCAGTTCAGGGCCGACGTAACTTCCACCGCCACGGATGGCTCGCCCGGCCCGCAGCCCACGCTCTACAACAGCGCGGGGCGCGACCTCTGCACGGGCGGCTCGTCCTCGTGGTCGTACGACTGCCAGGGCGCCGACCAGGGCCTGTTCGTCCTCTCCCTGACGAACTGGTCCGACCATTCGGCCTACCGCGCGAATCTCGTCTGCACCAACGCGCCCTGCGGTTCCGAGGAGGTGTCCGTCGGTACGGTCACGCCGGGCACTGCGCAGAGCGGTACGGTCGCCACCCTCACCGTGCAGGGCACTGCGCTGGGCATGGGCACCACCGTCCGGCTGACCGGCGGCCCGGCGCCGCTGACGGCCACGACCGTGTCGGTCTCCGACGACGCGCGGACGCTGAAGGCGACCGTGGACCTGCGCACGGCTCCTGCCGGCAACTGGAACATCAGCGTCGTCACGCTGGGCAGCGAGTACGCGCGCGGCACGCTGACGGTGACACCGCCTCCGCTCTCCGGCCTGGGTACGTACAAGCCGATCACGCCCACGCGGCTCATGGACACCCGTAGCGGACTGGGCGTGCCGAAGGCGAAGGTGGGTCAGGGCGGGACGGCGACCCTCCAGGTCACCGGCACCGCCGGAATCCCGGTCACAGGAGTAACCGC
>NZ_JBEORW010000090.1:0-13421 GCF_040302565.1 Streptomyces sp. NPDC097981 | reverse complement strand
GGGGCGGCGCGCCCGATGCGGGGAAGGGCCCCGCAATCGGGCAGTACACGTCATCCGGCCAAGTCACCGCGGCGACGACCATCAGGTCGTCGCGTCCGCGCGTCGGGAGGTTCCGGTATCCGGTCGTGGACCGGCCGGACGTCACTCGTTGTGCAGTGCCTCCGCGATCGTCAGGCGGGTGGTCGCACGGGCCGGGAGGTACGCCCCCACGACCGCGATCACGATGCCCGCGAAGCCCAGCATGACCAGGACCGGCGCGTGCCACACGTCCATGGTGCTCCGCGCGAGGTCGACGTTGGCCGCCTTGCCCGCGATCGGCATGATCACGCGGTGGGCGAGGACGCCCACCGGGATGCCGAGCAGCCCGCCGATCGCTCCCATCGCCGCCATGGACGTCACCGTCATCGCGATCACTTGTCGCGGCGTCATGCCGATCGACTGGAGCATGCCCAGGTCGCGACGGCGCTCGCGGGTGTTGAGGACGACGGTGTTGAAGACACCCATCGCCGCGACCGCGGCGAGCATCAGGGTGAGCACCGACGACAGACCGATCACGGCCGCGGTGAACGTGGTCGTGGTCTCGTTCCCGCGCGAGTAGAGCCCCTCGTCGGCCGACTTCACGGCGGAGGTGAAGCGGCCGATGTCGGTACCGGGGACGACCTGGACCAGGTACTGGAAGCGGGAGTTGAGACGTGTGACGTCCAGAGCGAGCGGGGACAGCGTCCCCCAGTCCGCGTAGAGCGATTCCTGCTGGCCCATGAGCGAACCGACGATCGTGGTCCGGGTCTGCTTGCCGCCGACCTCCAGGGTGAGCTGGTCGCCGACCTCCAGCCCCCGCTTGTGCAGGAAGGCGGAGGACACGGCGATCTCGCCGGGCCCCTCGACCCAGTGCCCGGTGACGATCTGGTCCTGGAAGCCCAGGGTGGAGTAGTCCCCCCGCAGGAAGTCGGCGACTACGCCTTGCGCGGAACCGACGATGGACACCGGGACGTGCGCGTCGACGGTCACGTGGCGGGTGCCGTCCAGGGTGCGCAGCATCGACTCGACGTGCTGGTCGTCGAGCTTCGCGGCGGTCTCGCCGAACTGCGGCTGGCCCGGCTGGACGGTGATCTGGGCGGCCGACGCGTGCGTCGTGGCCTTCCCGAACTGGGTGACCGTACCGACCAGGCCGGTCGCGAAGGTGGCCGTGGTCACCCCGAGGAGGACCGCCACCAGCGTCATCGCGCTGCGGCCGGGCCGGGCGAAGGGAAGGCCCAGGCCCAGGCTGATCGAGCGGGGCAGCCGGCTTCCGCTGAGCCTGCGCTGGATCCGCAGACCGCGTCCGGGGCGCGGGGCGCTGCCCGCGCTGATCGCCTCGGCGGCGGAGAGACGGTGAGCCCGCATCGCCGGAACGGCCGCGGCGAGGACGACGACGGCGGTCATCGTGACCATCGCCGCCGCGCACACCCACAGGTTGAGGCTCACGCTGTTCAGGTCCATGCCCATGCCCTGGAAGGCGCTGGTCAGCAGCGGCTTCGTGGCCAGCGCGCCGCCGACGGTGCCGACGACGCACCCGAGCACCGTGGGCAGCGACACCATCAGCAGGTAGACGGAGACCACTTGGCGCGGGGTGAAGCCCAGCGACTTCAGGACGCCGATGTGCCGGAACCCGGAGACCACCGCGCCGCTGATGACGTTGGCGACGATCAGCAGGGCGACGAGCACCCCGAGGATGCCGAAGACCATGAGGAAGGGAACGTAGACCCCCGGACCGGAGGCGATGTCCTGCTTGACCGTGAGGTAGGACTGCGCGGCCAGCAGCGAGTCCTTCGGCAGCCCGGCGGTGACGTCGGCCATGTCGCGGTCGATGTCGGCCTGCGTCGCCGAGGAGGCGAAGCGGTAGAGCATCTGGGTGGCCGTCGGATGCATGGCCTCCATCTGCGCGGGCGAGACCCAGGCATCGGCGGTCCGGCTCAGGGTGTAGGCGTAGCCGACGATGGAGAGCTGGGTGCCGTCAGGGGTGACGATCTTCTCGCCGAGGGGGAACGGAGCCATGGTGCCGACCGCGGGGGGAGTCGCGTTCACGACGATCTCGCCGGGCGCGGTGGCCCAGTGGCCGCTCCACAGCTTCACCTTGTCCACCGGGCCGTCCGGGTCAGCGCGGCCGACCACGGTGAGCGGACCCGTCAGGAAGGAGACGCTGCCCGGAGCCAGGCTCACCGAGGTCTGCCCGAAGGGTCCGGCGGCGGCTTCCACGCCCGGCTGCCGGGCGGTGTCGGCCAGCTGCTCTCGGGAGACCCTGCCGGTGTCGAACGCCGCGACGGCGTGCGCGCCGCGCTGTTCGGTGAACGCGCGCTCGAAGGGACTCGAGGCGGCGTCCAGCAGCCCCAGCGCGATGACCATCGTGGCGGTCGACAGCAGGACAACGATGCTGATCACGGCCGTCTGGAGTCTGCGCCGCTTCACGGCCGCCCAAGCGGCCTGCCATACGGCGCTCATACGGCTCGCTCCATGGCGCTCTCACGGGCGATCCGGCCGTCTTCGAACTCGATCAGACGGCTGGCGCACCGCTCGGCGAGGAGCGGGTCGTGGGTGACGATCAGCAACGTCTGGCCCATCTGGTTGAGGTCGAGTAGCAGCTTCATCACCTGCTCACCGCTCTGCCGGTCGAGCGCGCCGGTCGGCTCGTCCGCCAGCAGCAGGGCCGGACGGTTCATCAACGCCCGGGCCACCGCGACCCGCTGGCGCTGGCCGCCGCTGAGTGTCGCCGGATAGTTGTTCCGCCGGTCCGCAACACCGAGGTTGTCGAGGAGTTCCAGCGCGCGCTTGCGAGCCTCCCTGGCCGAGGTGCCGGTCAGCTGCGCGGCGAGTGCCACGTTGTCGATCGCCGACAGGTCGTCGAGCAGGTTGAAGAACTGGAAAACCATGCCGATCCGGTGACGCCGGAACAGCGCCAGGCCCGTCTCGTCCAGACTGCCCACGTCGTCGCCGTGCACATTGATCGTCCCGGAGGTGGGCCGGTCGAGTCCGGCGATCATGTTGAGCAGCGTGGACTTGCCGCAGCCGGACGGCCCCATCACCGCCACGGCCTCACCGGCCCGGATCTCCAACGACACGCCGTCCAGGGCGACCGACTGCCCGTACTCCTTGCGCACATCGTCCAGCCGTACGACGACCTGGCCTGTGCTGTTCTCACTGGTCATGGCACGAACCTATGAAGAGCGGGCGGGTCGGGGCATCGGCCCACGGAGGTAATACGAGCATGGGGTCATCCTTGCGATGTAGCGGAATGGGATGTGCGGCCGACAACGCGGCCGCCGGCCGCCTGTGGTGCTGGAGGCGGCCGGCGGCTGATGTGGGGGGCAGCGCTGGGGGAGGGGTGGGTCAGTGGAGTTCGGAAGCGACGTCCACGCCGCTCTCGGCCTGCTGGGCGAACTGAGTGTGGTACAGCGTCGCGTACAGCCCGTCGGCGGCCAGCAGCTCCTCGTGTGTACCGCTCTCGCGGATGCCGCCGGCCTCTACGACCAGGATCTGATCGGCCTCACGGATGGTTGACAGCCGGTGCGCGATCACCAGGGAGGTACGGCCGGCCAGAGTGGTCTTCAGCGCGCGCTGGACCGCCGCCTCGGACTCGGAGTCCAGGTGCGCGGTCGCCTCGTCCAGGACGACGACCGGCGGGGCCTTGAGTAGCAGCCGGGCCAGCGAGAAGCGCTGCTTCTCGCCGCCGGAGAGACGATAGCCGCGATCGCCGACCACCGTGTCCAGGCCCTCCGGAAGGGCGCTGATGGTGTCCCACACCCGCGCGGCCACGCACGCGTCGATCAGCTCCTGCTCGGAGGCGCCGGGCCGGGCGTACGACAGGTTGGCCCGCACGGTGTCGTGGAACAGGTGGGCGTCCTGGGTCACCACGCCGACGGTGTCGCGCAGCGACTGAAGGGTCAGGTCGCGCACGTCGTGACCACCGATTCGGATGGCTCCCGAGGAGGGGTCGTAGAGCCGCGGCACCAGGTGGCTGATCGTGGTCTTTCCAGCACCCGAGGGGCCGACCAGGGCGGTCAGCTTCCCCGACGGCACCCGGAAGCTCAACTCCCGCAGGGTCAAGGCACCCTCGCCCCGCTCGGGCTTGCGGAACGCGATCGACTCCAGTGAGGCGAGGGAGACCTCGTCGGCGGAGGGGTACCGGAAGCTCACCCGGTCGAACTCGATGTCCGGTGCGGGGGCCTGCGGTTCGGGGGCCGGGAGCACCCGGGCGTCGGGCCGCTCGGAGATGAGTGGTTTGAGGTCCAGGACCTCGAAGACGCGGTCGAAACTGACGATGGCCGTCATGGCTGTGACCTGCATGGTCGACAGCTGGTTGACCGGGCCGTAAAGCCGCAGGAGCAAGGTCACCATGGCGACCAGCGTGCCGATCGCCAGCGTGCCGTCGATGGTGAGGTAGCCCCCGAGTCCGTACACCAAGGCCGTGGTGAGGGAGGTGAGCACGGTGATGATGATGAAGAGCAGCCGCCCGTAGACCATGCCGCTGACCGCTATGTCGCGCACCCGTCCAGCGCGGGCGGCGAAGGCGCCCACCTCGTCCTTCGAACGTCCGTAGAGCTTGGCGAGCATGGCCCCGGAGACGTTGAAGCGCTCGTTCATCATCGAGCTCATCTCGGCGTCGAGCTGCATCGTCTCCCGGGTGAGTCGTTGCAGCCTGCGAGCGAGGAGCCGGACGGGGAGGAGGAAGAACGGGATCATGACCAGCGCCGCAACGGTGATCTGCCATGAGAGGTAGAACATCGCGCTGAGGATCAGGATCAGCGTGAGGATGGTGGTTACCGAATCCGACAGCAGGGTGGTCACCGCCTGCCGGGCCCCGACGACATCGGCGTTGAGCCTGCTGACCAGCGCTCCGGTCTGAGCCCGCGTGAAGAACGCGAGCGGCTGCTGCTGCACGTGGGCGAACACCTTGGTGCGCAGGTCGAAGACGAGGCCTTCGCCGATCCGGCCCGAACACCAGGTCTGTACGTACATGGCGAGCGCGTCGATCAGGGCCAGCCCGGCCACGGTCAGACACAACGCCACCACGACGCCGATCCGCTTGGGCATGATGCCGTCGTCGATGATCATTTTGAGGATCAGCGGCCCGGTGGCCGTGACGAGGGCGTTGACGACCGTGGTCAGCAGGAGCAGGACCAGCTGCCAGCGGTAACGCAGGGCGTACGGGATGATCCGCCGGACCGTACCGGGTTTGACCCTCTGCTTGGTGACCGAATCATCGTCGAACCGCAGCCCCATCGCGCGTGGGGGTGGGCCGTCTAGCATGGTCAAGGAAACCTGCCTCGCTCTCGTGTCTTTCCCGCGGCTCTGACGGCACGTCAGTTCTTCTGGAGGAACTCGATGATCGCCGTGTTGACCTCTCGCGGCCGCTCCAGGTAGCCGAGGTGGCCGCAGTCGGAGATCTCGACGAGGTCGCAGTCCGGGATGGCGTCCGCCACCTCGGCGACCAGGTGCGGCGGGCAGAGGAGGTCGTCGGTGAAGGCGATGGCCCGGCACGGCACGGTGACCCCCCCGAGCGCCTCGCGGCGGTCCGCGACGGTGTCGGTGACCCAGTCCTGACCCTCGGCGGCGTTCTCCCGGCCGCCGGACAGTTCGAAGATCTCCAGCCAGGCCGAAGCGGCGGCGTCGTCGTTCAGGGTCGCCGGGGACATCATCTCGAGGACGGTCCTGAGCGCTTCGTACGATGGGGGCAGTCGCACGCCGCTCTCGCGCAGCGCGCGGTCCGCCGCCGACTGGGCCCGGCGCAGAGCGTCGGACCGGGCCCGGGTGGCCAGCAGGACGGCGGACCGTACAAGGTCCGGGCGGCTGAGCGCCAGGTCCTGCGCGACCATCGCTCCCATGGAGGTGCCCACGATCCGGCACGGGCCCAGGTCCAGCGCCTCGATCAGCCCCACGGTGTCGGCGACCATGTCGTCGAGGGAGTATTTGCCCCCGGGAGCGTCCGATGGCGCGATGCCCCGGTTTTCGAAGGTGACCGTCTCGTACCCGGCGGCGTTCAGGGCTGGGGTCTGGTGCATGGTCCAGACCCGGCCCGAAGCCCCCGAGCCCATGATCATCAGTACCGGTTCGCCGCTGCCGGAGCGCTGGTAGGACAGCTGTATCCCGTTGCTCTTCACGAAGGGCATGACTTTTGAGCCTCAATTCTGCGGGGACCTGGAATGCGGCCGGCTCGTTTCGTGGTGTGCGCCCAGGCCACCACCTCTGCCCGGCTTGCCCAGAACCGCACGGGTCCGCCGCTTCCCACGATGGCACCGTCGGACAACGCTGATCAATACCGATCGGCTGACCACCCGGCCGGTCCCGTTCGTTCAAGTGGCGCGTCGGCGCAGTTGAACGAACGAGCCGAACGGGGAAAGGGCGACCGGCCGGACGCGGCGTCGCCGCCCCGTGTGATGGGCTGCCACGGCCTTGTGTGCCGGGCGGTTCCGGCCCTGTGCAACGGACCGTCCTGGCGCTACTCGACGGACCGCCACGGGACCCGGGCCCGCACCCGGAACCCGCCGTCGGCCGTGTGGTGCGCTTCCAGGGAGCCGCTGTACACGGCCAGCCGTTCCCGGAGCCCGAGCAGGCCGCGGCCGCCCCCGGTGCCCGCCTGCGCACTCGGCGTACCGCCCGTGTTGTCGATCTCCATCTCCAGCCATTCGCCCTCGTGTCGCAGGCACACCGAGGCCTTCGCGCCCGCGGCGTGCTTGAGCGCGTTCGTCATCGCCTCCTGCACCACCCGGTAGACGGCCAACTCCATGCCCGCGGGCAGCGGTGCCCCCGGCAGCGACACCGTGAGGTCTACCGGCATTCCGGCCGTGCGCACCCCCTCCACCAGCGCCTCGAGCTGGGCGAGTCCCGGCTGGGGTTGGAGCCCGTCCACGGAGGCGTCCGACGGGGACAACAGGCTCATGACGGCGCGCAGTTCGGACATGGCGGCCCGGCCACCCGCCTCGACCGCGAGCAGGGCCCGCTTGGACTCTTCCGGTGCCACGTCCATCACCTTGCGGGCCGCACCGGCCTGGATCACCATCACGCTCACGTTGTGCGTCACGACGTCGTGCAGCTCGGCGGTGATGCGCGCCCGTTCCTCCCCGACCGCCCGGCGGGTGGCCTCCTCCTGTTCCCGCTGCAGGGCCGCGACGCGCAGCTGGCTGGTCTTGAGCTGGTTCTGCCAGTACCGCACGGTGCGGCCGACGATCGCGGCGAGCATCAGTATTACGAATCCGGCCGACCAGCCCGGCAGTGCCGGGGCGGCATCCTGGAAGGCGAATCCCGCCACCGTGGCGGCGACCACCAGACCGGCCGCCGCCGGCACCTGGTGGTGGCTGTGGGTGATCGCGCTGTACGCCGCGACGCAGCAGACGGCGATCGTGATCCACGTCGCCTGGTCGCTCAGCGCCAGGGCCGTGACCAGCACTGCCCAGAAGGCCGACAGGGGGTACCTGCGCCGGAAGGCGAGCGGCAGCGGATTGAGGAAGATGAGTGGGTACAGGGGCCGCCCGCCCCGCGGTACCTGGGGCACCTCGGAAGGGCCGGGGGAGAGCGGCACGGAAGACTGCCCGCCCGTGTTCGGCGGGTGCATGCCGATGAACTGCTCCCCGGCGTGGAACTTCCAGCTGGCGAGCACCGCGACGACGGCCAGGACGACGGCGAGCGCCGTGTCGGCCACGATCGCGCGCCGCGACAACGGAGCGGGCTTGGCCTCGGGGCGCAGCGATTCTCGCGCGTACTGCCGCCACCCGGGCGCCCGTGCTTCAGTCTTCACCCGCACATTGTGACCGCTGTGTCGGGTGGGCACATCGGCTCCGGTGACGGGGAAACCCATCCTGTGGAGCTACCTCGCGAGGATGACGCGCGGGGCGCCCAACCGAGGTCGCGCCGCAGTTGAACGCAGGAAAATACCCTGGTCGCCACATTCATTGTGCCGCTCTTTATGGCCCATGTAAGGTCACTCCGCGTCGAACTCCGTGACAGAACACGGGCGTTCTGTTTCCTGAGCAAGATGAGAACTCTAGGGGGCCGTCCACGATGTACACATCAGAATTAACAGCGGCGGCCCCGGAGAAATGGGGAAACCGCCCCGCTGCCGTTGTCGAAGGTCTCGGCACGTGTCTGCCGACCGGTGAATTCGACAATGACACGCTGGCCCGGGACCTCGACAGCAGCGACGAGTGGATCCGTACGCGCACCGGCATCGCCGCACGGCGCCGGGTCGGAGCCGACGTCTCCACACGGGATCTCGCGTGCGAGGCCGGGGCCAACGCGCTGCAGTCGGCCGGCCGGGACACGGTGGACGCCCTGATCCTGGCCACCACCACACCGGACCGCCCGGTGCCGGCCGCCGCCCCGGAGATCGCGCACCGCCTGGGGCTCGACACGGTCCCCGCCTTCGACGTCTCCGCCGTGTGCAGCGGCTTCGTCTACTCCGTGGCGACCGCCGCGGGGCTGATCACGAGCGGTATCGCGGACAGCGTCCTGGTGGTCGCGGCCGAGACCTACTCCCGTATCGTCGATCCCACGGACCGGGCCACCGCTGTGATCTTCGGCGACGGCGCGGGTGCGGTAGTGCTGCGCCGCGGTTCTTCCCGGGAGCAGGGCGCCCTGCTCGCGTTCGACCTCGGCAGCGACGGCTCGGGCAAGGACCTCATCCACGTACCGGGAGCACGCGAACAGCCGGATGCGGAACGCTGGTTCACCATGGCGGGCCGGAAAGTGTACCTGCGGGCCGTCGAGCAGATGACGAATTCGGCGCTGCGGGTCATGAAGGACTGTGCCTGGACACCGGAAAGCGTCGGTGCTCTCGTGCCGCACCAGGCGAACGCCCGCATCATCCAGGCGGTCGCGGACCGGATCGGCGTACCGCCGCACGCCGCGGTGTGCGAACTGGCCCGCACCGGCAACACGGCGGCCGCCTCCATTCCGCTCGCGCTGGCCGACGCGCTGGCCGGCGGGCGGCTCCAGGCCGGGGCCCGGACGGTACTCACCGCCTTTGGCGGCGGATTGACCTGGGGATCCGTCGCGCTGACATGGCCGCAGCTGACGGCCGTGCGTTCAGAAATTTAATGGAGCGAGATCAAAGGGATCCAAAGGGTCCACGCGATCCGAACGAAGGGAATGCGCCATGTTCGTCGACTACCTCTCCCACGTCCTCGGAACCGTTTACAAAGTGTCCGGTGACATCCAGCCCACCCGGTCCTTCAAGGAACTGGAGGTGGACTCGCTGTCCCTGGCGGAACTCAGTGCACAGCTCGAGGACGAACTCGGTGTCACCATCGAGGAGGAGAACCTGAGCGCCGATACGACCGTGGGAGAACTGTCCGAGCTGCTGGAGGCCAGTGGGGCGGTCCTCCCGGCATGACGGGTCACGGATTCCGCCATCCCGATGTCGTGATCAGCGGCATCGGCATGGTCACCCCGGCGGGCGCGGACACCGCTACGGCCTGGGAGACCGCCTGCGCGGGGCGCCCGACGGCCGTGGCCGATCCCCGCCTGTCGGGCCTGGGCGTCACGTTCAGCTGCGCCGTGACCGGCTTCGATCCGCAGGAGGTGTTCGGCAGCGACTCCCGCCGCATGGACCCCTTCGCCCAGTTCGCGGTCGCCGCGGCACGCGCTGCCGTCGCCGACGCGGCGCCGGCCGACGGCTCCTGGGATCCGGCCAGGGTCGGTGTCGTCCTCGGCACCGCGGTCGGCGGTCAGGGAACGTGGGAGGAGCAGGGGCAGCGGCTGCGGGACAAGGGTCCGCGCACCGTGAACCCGCTCACCGTCCCGAAGGCCATCGGCAACATCGCGGCGGGTTCGGTGGCCATGGACCTCGGCCTGCACGGACCTTCCCTCACCCTCTCCACCGCGTGCGCGGCAGGCACCACGGCTCTGGGTTTCGCCCTGGACCTGCTGCGATCGGGCCGCTGCGACGTGGTGTTGGCCGGTGGCACCGAAGCCGCCGTGACCCCCCTGGTGACCACGGCCTTCGACCGGCTGAAGGCGCTGTCGCGCCGCTGCGAGGACCCCTCCGCCGCTTCCCGGCCCTTCGACGAACACCGCGACGGCTTCGTCGTGGGCGAAGGCGCGGCCGTACTGGTCCTGGAGCGCGCGGAGAGCGCCGAAGCGCGGGGCCGGCGCCCCTATGCGCGACTGCTCGGCTACGGAGCCTCCTCGGACGCCCACCACCTGACCTCGCCAGACCCCGACGGCCGTTACGCGGAGCTGGCCCTGCACGAGGCGCTCCAGGACGCGGGGGTCACCGCGTCGGACGTGTCCCTCGTCAACGCCCACGCGACGAGCACGCCGCAGGGCGACGCCGTCGAGGCGCGCATGATCGAGCGGGTTTTCGGCCGGGGCGCCGCGGTCACCTCCACCAAGGGCGTGACCGGCCACATGCTGGGGGCGGCCGGAGCGGTCGAGGCCGCGTTCGTTGCCCTGTCGATCCGGGATTCGGTGATCCCGCCCACCGCCAACTTCCGGGCACCCGGAGCGGACATCGCCGACATCGACATCGTCCACTCGGCTCCGCGGCACCTCGCCCTTCCGGTCGCCGTCAGCAACTCTTTCGGCTTCGGCGGGCACAACGCGGTCGTCGTTCTCGGCCGGGCCTGAGGCTGCCCGCCGTAACCGCAACCCGCTACGGCTACGGCAACAGCCGGCGCACCGAGGCACGCCCGGGGGAGCCTCAGCGGCCGCCCGGCCTCACCAGTCCCGTTTCGTACGCGTAGATCGTCGCCTGGTTCCGGTCGCGAAGATTCTGCTTGAGCAGGATCCTGCTTACATGGGTTTCGACCGTCTGCTCCGCTACCACCAGACGTTCGGCGATCACCGCGTTCATCGGACCGGTGCGATGAGACCCAGCACTTCGGTCTCCCGTTCCGTCAGGTTGCAGGAGCGGCCCCTCACCGTCGGGCGGTGATCGTCGGTCACGCGGGAGAACTCTGTAATCAGAGGCGTGACGTCCGGGGGGCGTCACCCGCAGCCACCACCCGTACTCCACGGGCGAGTTCCTCGTCGGATCCGTCCTTGAGCAGGAACCGGACGCGCCGGCCCGCAGGGCCTCGTAGACGTACTCGTCCAGGGAGAAGGTCGTCAGCACGAGGACCTTGGCGTGACCTTGGGCGATGCCGTGATCCGCCGGGCCGCCTCGATGCCGCTGATCCCGGGCATCCGTATGGCCGTCAGCACCCCGTCGGGCGACAGCTCGGCGACGGCGTCGTCGCCGTCCATGGCCTGACCCACGACCTCGATATCGGGCTCGCAGTTCAGCAGCACCGTGAAGCCCTGGCGGACCAGCATCTGGTCGTCGGCGATCAGCACGCGGTTCGTACGGTGTCCTCAACTGGGGTGAGGGGAAGGGCAGGGGACCTGGAAGGCTGGACCGGCTCGGACTCGGTCAGCGGCCGGGCTGCTCACCCGGGGAGATCAAGCCGGTCTCGTAGGCCAGCACGACCGCCTGGACGCGGTCACGGAGCCCCAGTTTGGACAGGATCCGCGCGACGTGGGTCTTCACCGTCGCGGCGCTAAGGGTCAGGTGGTCCGCCAGCTCGGCGTTGCTCAGGCCGGTGGCCAGCAGGCGCAGCACTTCCAGTTCGCGCTGCGTCAGTGCGGACAGGTTCCGGTGCACCGCGGCCTTCACCGAGGTCCGCGGAGCGAAACGCTCGATCAGGCGGCGCGTGATGTTCGGCGCCAGCAGGGCGTCGCTCGCCTGGACCAGACGCACCGCGGCCGTCAGGTGCTCGGGGGTGACGTCCTTCAGCAGGAAGCCGCTCGCTCCGGCCGACAGCGCGGCGTACACGTACTCGTCGAGGTCGTAGGTTGTCAGGATGATGACGCGGGTGTCGCACGCCTCGTCGGCGACGATCCGCCGGGTCGCCTCGATACCGTCCATCTCCGGCATCCGGATGTCCATCAGCACCACGTTGGGCCGGGTGCGACGCACCACCGCGACCGCCTCGCCGCCGGTGGACGCCTCGCCGACCACCTCGATCCCGTCCGCCATCAAGAGCATGCGGAACCCGATGCGCACCAACGCCTGATCATCGACGATGACGGCGCGCAACGCCGCGTCCGCGCGACCGCCCATTGCCGAGAGCCCTCCACCGTCCTGCGTACTCATCACGTCCTACATTGTGGACCACACCGACACACTGCTCACAGATGTGTCGTGCGATGCGGACCCGCGCCTCCGGCCACTGAGGCGGCCGGAGGCGCGGGTCGCCCGGGGGCGATGGGGGTCAGCGGGCGGGGTTGACCGCCTCGTCCAGGGCATCGTACTGCGCCCGGACACCCGCCGTGCTGAAGGCCTTTGAGCCGAGGCGCTGTACGAGTTGGAAGGAGAGCGTCTCGCGCTCGAAGGGTGAGCGGCTGAAGGACTCCATGAGCAGTCCCCGCCCGTCGTGGTGGACCGCCACGTCCGCGGCCCGCAGCGCGGCGAGTTCCTCCTCCGGCAGGCCGGCCGCGGTCCACGCCTGGGCGGACGGGGCGTCCCCGGCGCTCCCGGCGGGAAGGAAGCGCACGCCCAGCTCCCCGAACTCCCGGGTGGTGGACAGGACGTCGTCGACGAGAAACGCCAGGCGCTGGACGCCGGGACCGTCGTTCCTGTCGAGGAAGACGTCTGGTTCACCGACCTCCGGCCCGAGCCGGTCGGCCACCGTGGTCAGTACGAAGGCGGCGCTCCGGGAAGCACTGCGGACGACGACCGAGTCCATGACCCGGTCCCCGAGGCAGAGGCGTTCGGGGGAGGAGCGGGAGAATCCGAAGACCTGGTGGCAGAAGGCGGCGTAGTCCGCGAAGCCGTCCCGCGCGAGATGGACCGCGATGTGGTCGAGCAACCGCACCCGCCCGCCCGGCATGGCCGGCGCCCCGGGAGTGGGGGTCCACCGGCGGCCTGCCGGCAGGGCGGCGCCCGCTCGCGCAGGAACCGGCACCAGGGTGTGGTGGACCCCGCCGAACGCGGGCACGGCCGGGTTCCCCTGCGGGGACGTCGTCACCTTCGCGCCGGCCTTCAGCGCGGCGTCTCGGGTCGTCGGCACGTCCTCGCACGCCACGGCGATGTCGGCGATCCCGTCTCCGTGATCGTCGAGGAACTTCCACGTCCCCCAGCCGGAGGTGACGACCAGGAGGACCTCACCCTGCCGAAGCAGCACGGAACTCCGGTCCACTTCGACCGAGTCGGCGACCCGGGTGAAGCCCATGGCCGATACGAGGTGATTGACAGTCGATATTTTATCCTTCGTGTACAACTCGACATAGGCTACGCCTCGCACAACCATGGGTAACTCCTGGAGACCGGGAACGAAGAGAGGGTCAGGGCCGTTCGGGTTGGCTGGGCCGGTGCATGACTACCAGCGCCATTCCTGCTGGCGGTAGAGGTGACCGGCCTTGATGTCCCGGTCCTTGCACCAGGTCATGAATTCTTCGATCTGCTTGATCTG
>NZ_JBEORW010000089.1:0-14625 GCF_040302565.1 Streptomyces sp. NPDC097981 | reverse complement strand
GACCTCAGAGCTCGAAGGCTCCGGCGTCGAAAGTGCTCACCTACCGGCGGCTACGGAACCGAGCATTCCCCGGTTCCGTAGCTCCCATTAGGCGGTGGGGCACATGGTCGCGCGCAGTGCGACGTTGATGGCCTTGCCCTGAGCGTCGGTGAGAGGGTGGGCGTCGTTGCCGAACCGCTTCGGGGAGATGCCGCTGTTTGGCTTGCTCGCTGCGGCCGTCGGTGACTCGGTCGGCTTCGGCGCGGTCGGCGGTGCGGCTGCCGGGGGTGTGCTCGGTGCGGCCTTTGAGCCGTCGTTTCCTGGACATCTCAGGGCACGGGCGCGAGGGTCAGAGGTCGCCCGTGCCGCCAAGTGGTGCGCCGGCGGACGGTAGGGATCGGCACGGTGGCGCCGACCGACGACCACGGGGCGCCACCGGCCTCTGGGCAGCGGATGCGACCGTTGATCCATGCCGTCCGGTCCGCGTCGTCGCAGCGGATCAGAGGGTGGCAGCGCGCAGCACGATCAGGGCGACGGAGGCCATGGTGAGGACCAACGCCGGAGGCGCGCCCTTGCGGTCGCCGACGCGCAGGTGGAAGGCGACGGCCCCGGCGAAATACAGCGTCAGGCCGATCGCGGCGGCGATGCCGACGGGTCCCCACCAGAGCCCGGCGATCGCACCGCCCGCGCCCGCGATCTGAGCACCGATCAGGAAAGCCATCATGCTCTGCGGCACTCCGAGGGTGGACATCTGCTCGATGATGTGCCGCGTCCGCAGAGACTTGGCCCCGGCCGATACCAGCAGAACCGCCGACATGAACACGGTGACGACGGCAAGGGAGACGAACATGGCTGAAACCTCAATCATGCGAGATGCGAGTAAGGGGCGTGCGCACCTCGACGACGATAGGCGGCCGACAGGTACCTCCAGGTAACCTTCGGGGCATGAGCCTGCGACCCGGAATTGCCTTCCTCGCAGACTGTCCCGCTCTCCTGGCCATGGAGATCATCGCCAGCAAGTGGTCCATGGTCACGCTCTTCGCGCTGACCGATGGGGGCCGTTGCGGCACGGCGAGCTGGTCGAGCTGAGTGGTGGCATCTCGCGCAAGGTACTGACCCAGACGCTGCGCCGGCTCCAAGCCAATGGGCTCGTCGAGCGGCACGCGTACGCCGAGGCGCCGCCGCGTGTGGAGTACGGCCTGACCGATCTCGGGCGAACCCTGGAGGAGCCCATCAGGATGCTCACCGCATGGGCGCGGGAGAACGGCGAGGCGGTCGTCAACTTCCGGGAGGCAGCCGAGGCGGCGAGGAACATCGAGACGGACCAGGCGAACCCGGTGAAGACCCTTCCGCGCGATCAGAATCTGAACCGTTTCTGATCGATAGTCTGACCAGTTTCGATTCTCGTCGTTGGCAGTGCTGCCGGGGGTCCCCCGAAGTCGGAGCCGGTGGCAGGCCCGTCCTGGGCTGGTCGGTTGACGGATCCGGCGAGGCCTTCGGGTCTTACATTCCGTATCTGCCAGTACACGGATCGCCTTCTTGGGCGATCTCTGCGCGCGTTACGCCATGGATTGCCAGCTGACCGCTCGGCTGGAGCCGACCCAGGCCCCGCAGATATTCGGAATCGACGAGTTCGCTTTTCGTATGGGCCGTACCTATGGCACCGTCCTCGTCGATGTGGAGTCGTCCAGGCCGGTGGACGTGCTGCCTGATCGAGAGACCGACACCGTGCGGTATGGCTTCACCAGCACCCTTCGCGACCGTTCGCTTGCGTACGAAGGTCACCAAGGGCGTGTGCAGTCGCGCCGGTGCACTCGCGATGGTGTTCAAGCTCGTCGAGTCCGCCCAGGCCCGCTGGCGACCTGTGAAGGCACCCCACCTCGTCGCCCTCGTCCGCGCCGGAACCCGCTTCGAACGCGGCCACCTCGTCGAACGCCCCGAGGAGGTGGACGCGTGAACCACGTCGCATCGGCTTGCGCTGTTCAGTCCGACAGTTCCCACAGCAGCCGGTAGTACATGATCCGTTCCAGGTCCGGTTCGACTCCGTAGGCTTCGAGCAGCGGCTCTTCCCACCCCGGACCGTAGTTCCACTGCGTACTCCATGTGGCAACGGCGAGGTCGGCCCAGCGGTCCGCGACACCCAGCGTGCCGAGATCGACATGTTCGGTCCACATACCGTCGTCACCGACCAGCGTGTTGGGAGCGCAGACATCGCCGTGACAGACGACGAGCCGGTCGATGGACGGGATGTCAGCGAGCATGCCGAGCGCGCGCTCGGCAGTGCCGAAGTGCTGAAGCTCTTGAGGCCAATCCGCCGGAGTGGTCCAGCCTGCCGCCGCTCGTGACCGCGCACTCTCCAGGCGTTTCTCGGCCGACCAGTCGAACGGGCAGTCCGCGACGGGCAGCGCGTCATGGAGCGCCCGCAGTCCGGAGCCGACCGCACGTACCGCGGTGCCGGGGTCGCACTTCCAATGACCGTCCACCGCCAAACGTCCGGGCAAGCCGTGGGTGATGATCCAGGACCCCGTCTCGTTCGCGCCCTCACCGAGTACCCGCGGCACCACGGTGAACCTCGCGGCCCACCGCAGGCGCGCCACCTCAGCCGCAAGGCCGAAACCGCTGCCGTCCGCCCTGCACCTGCCCCGCTCAACCCGACGCCAGCGGGTGATGAGACGACGGTACGGGCGTGAACCCATGACGCTGGGTAGGTCCCTTTTCTCGAAATCCTAACCGGATAGTCCATCCGATTGCGTGCTATCGTCCCGTCAAGCGGATGATCTATCCGGATGCTTGCTTGGGTGGAGGGGCACATGAAGAAGACAGCGGTGGTCACGGCCGGGACGGCCGGTATTGGTTGGGAGACGGCGCTGGGGCTGGCTGCTGCCGGGCTCTCGGTCACGGTGGTCGGACGCAACGCCGAGCGGGGCGCGCAGGCGGTGGACCGCATCAACGCGACCGACCCGGCACACCATGCCCGGTTCCTGCCGGCCGACCTCGCTTCGCTCAAGGAGGTACGCGCGCTTGCCGACCGGATCGCCTCCGACCATGCCACCTCGGGTGAACCGCTGTCGGTGCTGGTCAACAATGTCGGGGCCATGTTCCCCGTACGGCAGGCCGTGGACGGGATCGAGGCGTCGTTCGTCGTCAACCACCTCTCCCCGTACCTGCTGACGGAACTGCTGCTGCCCACGCTGACGGCCGGTGCGCCGAGCAGGATCGTGAACGTCACCTCCGGTGCGGTCGCTCTCGCCAAGCGAGTGTTCGACGCCGTCGAGCCGCCCGGCAGCTACTACGGCTTCCACTGGTACGGGCGCGCCAAGCTCGCCAACCTCACCTACACCCTCGACCTGGCCGCACGGCTGGCCGGCACGGGCGTCTCGGTCTTCGCCGCCGACCCCGGAGGCGCCGCGACCGACATGACCAACGGCACCCTGGCCGACCCGAAGATCGTCTCGCCCGCCTTCCGGCTGCTGTGGCCGCTGGTACGCCGCAAGTTCGAACGCTCGACCTCGGGTCCGGCGTCCGTGGCCGCCCGGCCTTCCATCGCTGCCGCAACGGACGACGCGCTGGCGGACCGTACCGGCATCGTCATCGGCTCCCGGGTCAGCCCGGTGGCGCCGTTTCGCCCCGCGACCGAAGCACGCGTCGCCGAAGCCGTGCGCCGGCTCAGCGAACGCTACGCACCTCTCACGACTGGCTGATCGCCGGCGGAGCGAGCGTGGACGGCCGCACCATCCGGATCGGCCATCCGATTAGCATGTCCCTCATGACGACACCCCTGCGCAAGGACGCAGCCCGCAACTGGGACCGGATCGTCGCCGTCGCCCGTGCCCTGGTCGACCAGGGGGCACCGCTCCAGCTCAACGACGTCGCCCGCCGCGCAGACCTGGGAGTCGGCACCGTCTACCGGCACTTCGCCACCCCCGAGGCGCTGCTGGAGACAGTTGCCACTCCCGGCCTGGAAGCCCTTGCCGCGCACGGCGAGCAGGCACTGGGCGATACCGATGCATGGCGGGCGTTGGAGGGCTTCCTGCTTCGTGTCGTCGAAGCGCAGGTCACCGATGCCTCCGTGGCTCCAGTCGCCGCCGCAGCCACGGACACCCTGCCAAGGACCACAGAACTCAAGGCGTCGCTTTGGTCGGCCGGCAGCGCACTTCTGGACCGGGCCCTCACAGCCGGGGTGATCCGCCCCGATGTGGCCTCGGTCGACCTTGTCCCGCTCATGTGCGGCATTGCTCACGCAGCTGCCGTCCGCGGCGGTACTCCCGCCGACCGGGTGGAGACCGCCCGTCGCTACTTGGCCACCCTGCTCGCCGGCATGCAAACGACACCGCCACACTCGTGACTTGCCTCGGGGGCGCGGGTGCCAGAGCCGAGAGGCATCGCTGGTTCGCGTGGAATGGTCAGGCCGCTTCGTACGGCGAGCGGGGAGCGCCGCCCCCTCTCGGCCTTGCGCATGCCAAGCCGCGCTGCCGCATGCCTGCCGGCTCTCATTGCGGACAAGGGCAAGGCCGTCAGCACGGCCTGCTTCCTCGGCTCCGACCTCCTCGGCGACATGGCCCCCACCAGCCGCGTGTCCTGACTCCTGAGGGCGACATTCGGATGAACCGCCTCGACGGCCCCTACCGCAGCGCGCTCACGGGCTGGTAGACGAAACGGTCCCGATGATGGTGAGGCCAGCAGCGACAGGAAGGCTCCTGCCACTGTCTCGGGGGTCCTTCCTGCGCTTGGCTTGACCGGGTGGCGTTGAAGTCTTGCGGCACTGCCGTGAGGCGGTCTCCGGCCTGGTGGGGCAGTGGCGTGGAGGCGGCCCTTCGTGCCTGCATCCTCCCTCAATGGCTGACGCAGCCGCATCGCAAGACCAGCGACAGCGTCGGTTCACGCGTACGCCGATATCACCGGGCCGCGCTTCTCTTCGGCGCGCAGGTCTCCTGGCACGGCGCCTCGCGGATCCGATGCCGCGCTCGACAGCCATGCGGGCGACTCGGGCAGCGGCCGCCGCCGCGCGGCATCGTCAGCGCGGTCCCAGTACCGCCATGCCAGTCCGGCCCGGCCGATCTTCGCGTGCGACAGGGCGGCCGCGAGCTGGAGCAGTTCCCACCGGGCCGGCCCCTCAGGGCCCCCTGTCTGGGCAGGGCCGCCGCCTGGTCACCGAGCTCGACGCGGGCTTCGGCGGCGGTGTTGCCGTTCCAGTAAATATGTATGGCTGCAGGGGGCTTTACCAGCCGTTTTGCGGAAGTCGAGGGCGATGACGGCCCTGGCGGCGGAGGTGAAGCGGGTGAGGGCCCGCAGTGGCGAGTGGCGAAGATCTAGCGGTCCGGTCGGCGGGCGGTGGTTCGTTCGGTTGCGACCCGGAGCGTGTTGATCGGAGCTCCTGCTTCCGGGTCGCGGCCGCTGTACGGGGCTCTTCCTCCCGGTCGGAGACGCTGTCATCGACCGCTCCGCGGGATTCCCGACGTTGCCGGTACCGGCCTGGCCGCGGACGATACGCCGGGAGCAGGGGAGCGCTGCTGCTTCGTATGCCGACACCGGGCAGGCTCGGGTGCATGACCAAATACCGCTCTATGTGACGGCATGGCCGATTTTGAAGCCACGCTGTTGCAGGGGAGTTGGCACGGGGACATGATCCCTTCTCGTGCAATCTGTCCACCTATCCGGGAGCCGAGATGTGATAGGAGAAACCCTTTCGCGGTATGGAACTGATCGGCCTGCGGGCGGCCTTCGGTACCTGTATCCCCAGAGGGCATTGTGCGGGGTTCCGGTACCTGGTCCTGTCGGACAACGTCGCGCAGATGAAGTTCGAGGGCGGCTGGTTCTTCATCTGTGCGCCGGCGCGGGCGATTTGTGTTTTCTTCCGTGATACGGGTATCTCCGTGCGCACGGCCGTCCACCCCAACCGGGTCCGCCTGGCGGCAGCGGTTCATGCATCGAGGCCCACTACGGTGGCGCAGGCCACCCGGTCCGGCACGTGTCGTCATCTCGGGGGGCGTATGGCAGCGGGCCGCTGGCATACGCCCGATCGGGCAGGGTCGGCTTCTGATCGCGGTGGCCGCCGGTCGCGGCCAGGCCCCTGACCGGTAGCTCGACGCGTTCCGCTGCAGTGCGTCGTTCTCTCGCATGCCCTCGTTTCATGAGGTTCACCACAAGGGAGTTTTTGATTTTCATGCATAAACGCTCGGGATTTCTCGCCCTCACCACTGTGGGCGTGGTCATGTGCACCGCTGGTCTCATGCCGTCGGTCAGCCAGGCCGCCGGCAGTGTCGACGGCGAGAAGAAGGGGTCCTACGCAGAAGAGCACGGCTTGACCGTGGATGACGTCGAGCGCATCAACGCACTGAACGAGAGGGCTCTGAATCTGAGTCAGCCTGGCAAGCCCTTAGGGGCGTTGCCGCCGGGTGCCATCGGTTCCCTTGGGGATTCCGAGTCGGCTGGCGGCAGGGTCACCCCTCCCGCCGAGCCGCTCGACAGCATGCCTGATCCATACCGGGCGTACGGAGGCAGGGCCACTACGGGTATCAGCAACTACATACGCAAGTGGCAGCAGGTCTACAGCCACCGCGACGGCAAGGCGCAGCAGATGAACGAAGAGCAGCGAGAAAAGCTGTCCTACGGTTGCGTTGGCGTCACCTGGGTCAATTCAGGCCCCTACCCGACGAACAAACTGGCCTTCGCGTCCTTCGACGAGAACAAGTACAAGGACGGTCTGGAGAACACCCGTCCCCGGCCGGGTGAGACGCAGGCCGAATTTGAAGGGCGCATCGCCAAGCAGAGCTTCGACGAGGGGAAGGGTTTCAAGCGGGCTCGTGATGTGGCATCCATCATGAACAAGGCCCTGGAAAACGCCCACGACGAGGGGGCTTATCTGAACAACCTCAAGGCAGAGCTCAGGAAAGGCAACGACGCTCTGCTCAACGAAGACGGCCGCTCGAACTTTTACTCGGCTCTAGGGAATACGCCGTCCTTCAAGGATGGGGATGGGGGCAGCTACGACCCGTCCAAGATGAAGGCGGTCGTCTACTCGAAGCACTTTTGGAGCGGACAGGACTCGTGGAGCTCCTCTGACAAGAGGAAGTATGGCGACCCGGATGCCTTCCGCCCAGACCAGGGCACAGGCCTGGTCGACATGTCGAAGGACAGGAGCGTTCCACGCAGTCCCGCCAAGCCTGGCGAAGGCTATGTCAACTTCGACTACGGCTGGTTTGGGTATCAAGTAGAAGCAGATTCTGACAAAACCGTGTGGACCCATGCCAACCACTATCACTCGCCCAGCGGTGGCATGGGCCCCATGCAGGTGTACGAGAGCAAGTTCCGGAACTGGTCTGCCGGATACGAGGACTTCGACCGGGGAACCTACATAGTCACGTTCATACCGAAGAGCTGGAACACTGCCCCTGCCAAGGTGAAGCAGGGCTGGCCGTGACGGCCTGACGCTTATGCGAGCACGGCTTCCGTGTAACTGCCCTCGCTCCGTCCCCTGTCGCGTGCGGGGCGGGGGCAGCCCCATGACGAACAATGGCCTCAACGCTGGCGACGGCTGTTACACCCGCAAGGAAGTCATCTTGCCCGAGGCTGTTGAGGCGCCGCTGGTTGCGGCGGCTGCAAGCTGACCGGTGGCAGTTGGCGCAGCCCGCCTCGACGTCGACCATGGCGCTACAGCGCCGATCGTAAGCCGCAGATCCTGGTGGAGTCGGGCAAGGCCCACGACTCGCCAGCACCCGCGCCAGAGCCGGGCACCCGCCATGGCCGGCTGACCGCTCAGGGCTCCAGCGTGATGGTTCTCCGCCCGCAGCGGAGAACCATCACGAAGGCCCGAGACTGCGAGGCGCATCCGGGAGGCGTCGAAGCCGTCGGGGTGTCGTCGTGGCGCACGGCGACCTGATTGCGGCGGGCCGCCGCGGAGTTCACCAGAATTGCGGCGAGGTTGGTCATGCCGGCGGTCTCCTCTTCTTCTGTTCGTCTCGGCCGTCGCCGCGGTGCGGGCGGCAGTCGTGGCATCCGTCGCCGGGGCATCCGGGGCACCAGTGTCCCGGTGCCGGGCCTGCCACAGTCGCAGCAGGTGGTGACCCCGTTCGGATTCGTCGACGTCCTCGAACTCCGACCAGGGGTGCATGACGGCGTGGTTGTCGACCAGCAGCAGATCGCCGGTCTGGAGGAAGAGGTCGAGCCGGAGACCGGGGGAGCCCGCCAGGGCGCCGACCAGGTCGTACAGTTCTGTGTCCGCCGGTCCCAGTGGGGGTAAGCCGGCGAGGCTCCGCTCAGCCTCCAGCCGGTCACGGTCGTAGCGCATGCCGAGTTCCGCGCCGTGCCCGGTAGCGAGCGGGGCGGCCAGGTACGGGCGCTTGCCGGGCGCATGCGCGTCATGCCGGTCGAAGAAACGGGTCCAATATGTCCCTCACGTGTGTAATTTCGGGCATGTTCACCTCCGTCTCATGACGAGCTGGTCCGGGCCCCTGGGCCGGTGTCCGTCCCGGGCGCATCCGGGGGCTGCGCAGGCCGTTCGTCGCGGCCCCGCTGAGGGATGCTAAGGCTGGTGCACTCCCGATGCTTGACGTGCCGGGACGAGAAACTTAACTTCTGGGGACCGAACACCAGGAGCATTTCGATGAGGCCCCTTGTCCGTACCGCCGCACTGAACGGCTACGTCGAGCTGAGCCGCTCCCTCGGCGTCGACCCGCGCGCGCTGATGAAGAGCGTCGGTCTGGACACCGCGGACCTCGCCGTCCAGGACCGGTGGATCTCCGGCCCGGCCGCCGTCCGCCTGCTGGAGCTCTCCGCGGCCTGCTCGCACCACGACGACTTCGGCTTGCGCATGGCAGAGCTCCGCCGCTTCTCCAATCTGGGCCCCATCAGCCTGGTCGTCCGCGAGGAACCCGACGTACGCAGTGCGCTGGCACTCCTGCTGCGCCACGAGCACATGTACAACGAGCTCCTGCACACGCGCCTGTCCGAGGGAAACGGCCTGGCCACCATCAAGGTGGACCTCAGGGTCGGCGAGACGACGCCGGCCCGGCAGGCCACTGAACTGGCTGTGGGTGCCTTCTCCCGCATCCTGCGAGGATTCCTCGACACCCGGTGGCAGCCCCTCTCGGTGTGGTTCACCCACGGCCCTCCGGCGGACTCCGGCAGGCACCGCCGCCTGTTCGGCCCCGGGATCGAGTTCGACCGCGCGTTCAACGGCATCGTGTTCTACGCCGACGACCTCGACGCCCCCAACGCCATGGCGGACCCGCAGCTCCGCAACTACGCCCGGCAGTACTTCGACGCCATCGCCGCCACTCCCAGGGACACGTCGGTGGCGGACCGGGTGCGCGAACTCATCGAGGCTCTGCTGCCCACCGGCCGATGCTCCATCGAGCAGGTCGCCCGCAGCCTCGGCGTCGACCGGCGCACCGTCCACCGCCATCTGGCCCACTCGGGAGAGACGTTCTCCTCGCTGCTCAACGCCACACGACTGCGGCTCGCGGAGCAGTTCGTGGCCCATCCCCGCCGCTCGCTGACGGAGATCTCCGACCTCCTGGGCTTCTCGTCCCTGAGCGCGTTCTCCCGGTGGTTCCACGAACAGTTCGGGTGCAGTCCGAGGCAGTGGCGCAAGGAAAAGGGCCAGGAGCAGCACACGGGCCTGGCCTGACGCGCACGGCAGCACGCAGCACGCACGGCGCTTCGGACGCCGCTCGCTCCTGTCCCGAAATGACAAGTGGGTCGTCACCGCAGGTCAAGCAGCCGTACTCACCCGGCCCTACCTTGGCTGCACCGCTCAAGGCGGTCGGCTGCCGGAGGTGGGACGGGCCGTTTCCCCTACTGCTCGCTCTCCTGCGGACCAGCCGAACACACCCGGGCCCGCACGCCCGACGTTCTCCCCGACCCGCCCGCGCCGGTCCCTGCCGTCCAGAAGATCCGACTCCGCAGGTACCGACTGCCAGCGCCGGTGATCACCCGTACGCGAAGGAGAAGGACCGTGCATTTTCACGACGACTCGCTCTTCCCCGAGAACCAGGAGAAGCTCGTCATCCAGGCCGCCCCGTACGGGCCGGAGTGGCTGCCCGGCGACGCCGACGACCTGCCCCTGACGATGGACGAGCACGTCCAGGCGGCCATCGACTGCCACAACGCCGGCGCCACGGTGCTCCACATCCACGTGCGCGAGCTCGACGGCAAGGGCTCCAAGCGGATGTCCATGTTCAACGAGCTGATGGCCCGACTGCGCGAGGCAGTGCCGGACATGGTCCTGCAGATCGGCGGCTCGATCTCCTTCGCCCCCGAGGGCGAGGGCGGCGACGCCAAGTGGCTCTCCTACGACACCCGGCACCTCCTGGCCGACCTCACGCCGGCGCCGGACCAGGTGACCATCGCGATCAACACCAGCCAGATGAACATCGTCGAGATCATGACCGACGACGACCTGGAAGGCACCTCGATCGCGAAGCCGGAGTACTACCGGGCGTACCGGGACATGGTCGTCGAGGCCGGTCCCGAGTTCTACCTCGAGCACCTGAAGCGCCTGCACGCGAACGGCATCCAGCCGCACTTCCAGCTCGCCACCATCGCCCAGCTGGAGACCGTCGAGCGGCTCATCCGCGCCGGCGTGTACACCGGCCCCCTGGTCCTCAACTACGTCGCGATCGGCGGCGGTTTCGCCGGGCGGCACCCTTCCGACCTGATCGAGTTCATCCGCCGCGTACCGGACGGCGCGGTGCTCACCATCGAGAGCTCCATGCGCGCCGTGGCGCCGATGAACGCGATCGCCATCGCCCTCGGCGTGCACGTCCGCGTGGGCAACGAGGACAACCTGTGGCGGCGCAAGGGCGAGCGGATGTCCTCCGTCGAGCAGGTCGAGCAGATGGTCCGGATCGCGAACACCCTCGGACGCGACATCGCGACAGGCCCGGAGGCCAAGAAGATCTACAAGGTCGGCGAGTACTACCCCGACGCCGACGAAACCATCGCCCGTCTCGGCATGGTCCCGAACCGCAGGCACGGGCAGCGCGGCTTCATGCTGCGCGGCGTCAAGAACTGACCCGGCTCCCGCCGCCGCACACAAGCCCCCGTACACGAGCAATCGGAGCAACCCTGTGGCCCACGCCGTCCGCTTCTACGAAACCGGTGGACCCAACGTCCTGACCTGGGAAAGGGTCACCATCGGTGACCCGGGTCCGGGCGAAGTGCGCATCCGGCACGTCGCCGTCGGCCTCAACTTCGCCGACACGTACTTCCGTACGGGTCTCTACCCGGTCCGGCTGCCCGACGGCATCGGCGTCGAGGCCTCAGGAGTGGTCGAGGCGGTCGGCGAGGGCGTCACCCACGTCGCCGAAGGCGATCGTGTCACGTACACCGGCAGCCCGCTGGGGGCGTACAGCACGGAGCGGGTCATGCCCGCCTCGCACCTGATCAAGCTGCCGGACGAGATCGGCTTCGAGACCGCCGCCGCCATGACCATGCGCGGCCTCACCTCGGCGTACCTGCTGCGCCGGATCCACCCGTTGAAGGCCGGTGACACCGTACTGCTCCACGCGGCAGCGGGCGGTGTCGGCCTGATCGTCAGCCAGTGGGCCAGGCTCCTCGGCGTCACCGTGATCGGAACGGTGTCCAGCGAGGAGAAGGCGGAGCTGGCACGCGCACACGGCTGCGAGCACATCATCCACTACCGGCGCGAGGACGTGGCCGAGCGGGTGCGCGAACTGACCGACGGCGCCGGCGTGCCGGTCGTCTTCGACAGTGTCGGCAAGGACACCTTCACCGGCTCACTGGCCTCGCTGTCACGCCGCGGACTGTTGGTCTGCTTCGGCACGGCCTCCGGTCCGGTGCCACCGATCAACGCCATGCAGCTCGCCGTGAACGGTTCGCTCTTCGTCACCCGTCCGGCGCTGGCCGACTACATCGCCGAACCGGCGGAGCGCGACGCCCTTGCAGAAGAACTGTTCGGTCACGTCGCCTCCGGACGCATCACGATCGAGATCAATCAGCGCTACTCCCTGGAGGGCGCCGCACAGGCACATCGCGATCTGGAAGCCGGGCGGACCACGGGGTCCTCCGTCTTCGCCCTCTGAGGACACCCCGCCACACGCCACCCGAGGAGTGAGCACGATGCCCGAAACCCTCCGGCCGAAGCACCACACTCTGGCCCTGGTGCGCCCGCAGGCGCTCCGCACCTCCCTCACCGTCGAGCCGTTGACCTGTTCCATCGGCGCCGAGCTCTCCGGCGTGAGTCTCGCCGACGCAGCTCGTGACGACGACCTGTTCGCCGAGATCAAGACCCTGCTGCTCGAATACAAGGTGCTGTTCCTGCGCGACCAGGACATCACGCGGGCCGACCACGTCGCCTTCGCCGAACGCTTCGGACCGCTGGAGGACCACCCGGTGGCCGGCAGCGACCCGGACCACCCGGGCCTGGTCCGCATCTACAAGGACCTGGACAGCCCGCCCGAGCACTACGAGAACGCTCTCCACACCGACGGCACCTGGCGCGTGAACCCTTCCATGGGAGCCGTACTCCGCTGCGTCGAGTCGCCCCCGGTGGGCGGTGACACGATCTGGGTCAACATGGTCGAGGCCCACCGCCGCCTCCCGGAGCACATAAAGACGCAGATCCAGGACCTGCGCGCCCGGCACAGCATCGAGGCGGCCTTCGGCGCAGTCATGCCCGGGGAGCAGCGTCACGCGCTGGCGGCCCGGTTCCCGGACGCGGAGCACCCGGTGGTGCGCACCCACCCGGAGACCGGCGAGGAGATCCTCTTCGTCAACGCCTTCACGACCCATTTCGTCAACTACCACACGCCCGCGAACGTCCGCTTCGGGCAGGACTACGCGCCGGGCGCCGGCCACCTGTTGAACTACCTGATCAGCCAGGCCGCGGTGCCCGAGTACCAGGTCCGCTGGCGCTGGCGGAAGAACAGCGTGGCCATCTGGGACAACCGCTCGACCCAGCACTACGCCGTCCAGGACTACTGGCCCGCCGTCCGCAAGATGGAGCGCGCCGGAATCGTCGGCGACAAGACCTTCTGACCCTGCTTTTTCCGTCAACAGCAGTTGAGGTGATGACAATGGGGTTTCTCACCACAGCGGCACCCGCCCTGGAGAGAACCGGTACTGGTACGGGTACCGGCTCCTCGGAATGGCCCGTGTCCCGGCGCTACGCCTGGGTGGTCTTCGCACTGAGTTTCGCACTCCTGCTCTCGGACTACATGTCCCGGCAGGTGCTCAACGCCGTTTTCCCGATGCTGAAGGCCGACTGGCTGCTCTCGGACGCCCAACTGGGCTCCCTCAGCGGCATCGTGGCTCTGATGGTCGGTCTGCTCACCTTCCCCCTCTCGCTGCTGGCCGACCGGTGGGGCAGGGTAAGGTCCCTCGTCATCGCCGCGACGATGTGGAGCCTGGCGACCCTGGGCTGCGCGGTCGCGGCGAGCTACGGCCAGATGTTCATCGGCCGGCTCTTCGTCGGCATCGGCGAAGCCGCGTACGGCAGCGTGGGCATCGCCGTGGTCCTCAGCGTCTTCCCGCGCGCCTTGCGGGCGACGCTCTCGGGGGCCTTCATCGCCGGCGGGGCGTTCGGCTCGGTCCTGGGCATATCCATGGGTGGTGCCGTGGCCCAGGCATACGGCTGGCGCTGGGCTTTCGGCGTGATGGGTGTCCTCGGCCTGGTGCTCGCCGGTGTCTACGCTCTCGTGGTCACGGAGAAGAGGTTGACCCCTCGGACCGGCCTGTCCGAGGACGGGGGCGGGGGCGGTGCGGCCGGCACCGGCACGAACGACCGGCTCCGTGTGCTCCTGCCGCGGCTGTTCTCCTCCGTCTCGGTGGTCAGCGCCTACATCGGCAGCGGTCTGCAGCTGTTCATCGCGGGCGCCCTGATCGCCTGGCTGCCCAGCTACTTCAACCGCTACTACGAGATGCCGACCGCGAAGGCCGGTGCGACCGCGGGGCTCTTCGCCCTGATGATCGGAATCGGCATGATCACCGGCGGAATCGCCTCGGACCGGTTCAGCCGGCGCGACCCGATCCGCAAGTGGTCCGTCGCCATCTGCTGCAGCGTGGGCTCTCTCGTCCTGCTGATGACCGCGTTCCGCCTGCCTGCCGGCCCGGTGCAGCTGCTGGTGCTGGCGCTCGGAGCCCTGCTGTGCGCCGGTACGGCCGGGCCCGGAGCCGCCATGGTGGCGAATCTGACCCCCGCGGCCATCGCCGCGACGGCGTTCGCCACGCTCACGCTCGCCCAGAGCCTGCTCGGACTGGCCCCCGGCCCCGCCGTCACCGGCATGCTCGCGGACCGGCTCGGTCTGCTCGACGCGCTCCGGCTCGTCCCGCTCGTGGCGATCGCGGCCACCGCGGCCTTCCTGATCGGCCGCCGCCGGTACACACGTGATCTCCACCGCCTCACCGCGCCCGCCGCGACGGCGGAGGCCGAGGAACCGGAGACGTCTTCATGACCGGGACCACAGTGCCGACGATCGTGATCGTTCCCGGCATGCGGGAACACGTCGAGGACCACTGGCAGACCGTTCTGGCCAAGCAGCTCGGCGATGCGGGCCGCACCGTCCACACCGTTCCCCCGCCGGTGCGCAACCGGGAGTGTCATGAATCAGGTGGACACCCGCTGTGAAGGGACCCCTGATGGACGCGATGACTGGTCACCTGATCGAGGACGCTGACGGCGTGTCG
>NZ_JBEORW010000088.1:0-14627 GCF_040302565.1 Streptomyces sp. NPDC097981 | reverse complement strand
CGGCCGCCAATACACCAGTCGTGAACTCGCGGTGTTGGCCGATCAGTTCGGAATCCTATTGTCGGTCGGCCGCACCGGTCAGTGCTGGGACAACGCCCTCGCGGAATCCTTCCTCTCCACCCTGAAGAACGAACTGGGCGACACCCACCCCTGGCCCAGCCGGGCCGCCGCCCACACCGCGATATTCGAGTGGATCGAGGGCTGGTACAACATACGCAGGCTGCACAGCAGCCTCGGCTACCGCAGTCCCGCTGAATACGAGACCACCCTCGCAGCCTGACCACCACACCAACGGTGTCCGTCAAAGCGGAACAAGCTCAGGTCAGGGAGCATCCAGATGACGTGCTCGATGAGACAGGACAAGTGGGCCTCACGTACTGACGAATCCCCCTGAGACGCGGGAGGGTCCCGGCCGGCTATGCAAGCCACGGCGGTCATCAGCCAGCCGTCGCACCGGAACGACGCCGACTCGAGCTGCTCGGTCTGCGCGCCCCCACCTCCACGAGGCACTGCCGCCCTCACGCGGTCAGTACCAGAACGAGCACACCCGGCGCTGGGCCGAGACCATTCCCGCGTACGACGGATTCGTCATCGTCACCCCCGAGTACAACCACAGCATTCCCGGCGTGCTGAAGAACGCCCTGGACCACCTGTACAAGGCCGGGCTCGGGCCGTGGAGGAGGTGCCCTCTGCGGTGCCGCAGGTGCTGGTCGAAGAAAGCGAGCAGGTAGGCCTGTTGGATCCGTACCGTCCGGGCCGGGGGCAGGGTGCCGATCACGTCCTGGATCTGCCGGTCTGTCATGCCGAGGATCCTGCCCGCTTGCGGGATCAGTATCGCGTCGTCGCCGTACGACTTGTGGATGGCCCCGTCGGCGTTCAGGCGGCGTCGCAGCAGGTAGGCGAGGTGGTTGACGGTATGCGTGGACAGCGGCAGACGGCACCGGCAGACAAGCGAGCAGGTGTCCTCGGCGCGTTCTTTGGATTTCGGCACACCGTTCCAACGGCCCCCGAGCACGCCCCGGTTACGCCCGCTCTACGGCTCCGGCCACCCGCCTCTTTGATCACAGGCGAGTGGTGAACCTGCCGTCGGGGAGTTTCCGGAGCCGGCCGCGGGCGACGAGTCTGACCAGTCTCCCGCGCAGTGGTTCCAGCTTGGCCCGCACACTGACGTCCACTCCCAGCATCTCACCGACCTGCCGGGCCATGACCGGCCCGGCCGCCTGCCGCACAGCGGCGAACTCCTCCACATCCGTCGTGCGGTGCGGGATCAGCATCACCGCCCGGCCGCCCACCTGCCCGGGCACCGGCGCGGCCGAAGCGCGTTGTTCGGCGAGCTGCCCGCTCACGTGCTCAAGGACCCTTTCGGCGACAGCAAGTTCGTCCCGATCGGCCCGCACCTCCGCCAGCTGCTGGGCCAGATGTTCTTCGAGTTCGTCCAGTTCCGCGGGGCGCGCGGTGATCCATTCCAGTAGCTCGGGATCCATCATGCGCAGGATCGTAAAGGTGGGGGCGGTGGCAGACTCTGCCACCGCCCCCATTGGTTCGTCAGCCGGGCTTGAACGGCTGGATGCTGTTGAAGCCCCTCTGAAACTGGCCCACGCTGATCGTCCGAGGGAGTGGGCTGCCGTGCCCTTCTAGTACGACAAGTCCTTCTGCTCCGTGATCAGGCGGCCGGCGATGTGCAGGTTGCCGTCGGAGTCGAGTACCGCGATGACTTTCTTCGTGGAGCCGTGGTGGGTCGTGAAGTAGATCTTGTCCGCCTCCTGCGAGGTGGAGTAGTTCGTGTTCACTGACAGCTCGATGCTCACCGGCGAGCTGATGAGCACGTCCTTCTTGGGCGAGTTCGGATAGATCTGGTTCTGCCGCAACTTGATGCGGCCGTGGGTGTCGCCCTCGTCCCAGTCCGACGCGAGTCCAAGATCGATATCGGGCATGTGGCTTCCCCTCCAGTTCAGGCGGGCCGCTGCTCCTCTCACGGGTCTCCAGCCACGTCGTTCCATGTCTGCAGTCCGGCAAGGACGCGCCCCGCTCCCCCAGCGAAAGAACCTTCCAGCCCGGGCGCGTCGCAACGCCTCCCGAACCAGATCGAGAACCTACACGGCCCGTTCACGTGATGATGGGCAAACAGCCTAGATATCCGTAGAAGGCCAAAAACATCTTCAGATGTCTGAATAATTGTGTACCGGGAGTGAGGGGGAAAGTGCCTGCTCGCCCGCTCCGTGACGGCAAACCAGCCGCTCCGGTCGAGTGCGCCTGCGTCAAGGCCAAGGCCAAGTCGGGCCAGAGCGCCGTGATGGTCGATGCGCATGACTCGGACCTATCGGCCGTAAAGGGGCGGTGGTCGGCTCCGACACCGGACCGCCGCTGATGCCGGAGAATTCCCTTCCGTCAGACGAACTCCTTCGCAGACTTCCACCCCCGGCCAGTACGAGCACTCTGAGAGCCAATCAAGTCACGTACCGCCCTCTCAGAGTGGGACCGGGGCGACCACGCGATCGGATGATGGTTCTTCGCCGCTGTCTGTGTGCGGCAGGAGTTCGGCGATGATCTCGGTGCCGAGTGCGTACGCCGGCACGCCGGCGGTGATGAGGGCGGTCTCGGCGACGCCGATGAGGTCGGCGATGCCGGCTCCGGCGTGAAGTGCGCCCTGGGCGTGGATCCGGGCGGGGTGTGCCCGGCCGAGGGCCAGCAGCTGCCCGAAGTGGACGAGCTGCTGCACTCGCGCTCCCAGAGGGTTGTCGGTCAGGACGATGTGGCGCAGTGCCGCGATCGCCTCTTCGGTCTGCAGGCGGCCGAACTCCTGCGCCAGGCGCAGCCGCTCCTGTACCCCGCCGGGTACGGTTGCGAGGGTGGAGCGGTAGCGGTCACGTATGGCCTCCGTGCGGGAGGCGAGGGTTTCGCCGGTCATGACGTGACGCGTGCGATCGCGGCGCGCACGGCCTCCTGGGCGCCCGGGGGGAAGTCCACTGCCCCGCCGATCGCCGCGGCGGCGATCTCGGCTTCGGCGCTCTCCTCGATCGCCACCACGAGGTGGGCGGTGGCTGCCGGATCCGGGCCGAACACCAAGAGGCCGTGGTTGGCAAGCAGGACCGCGGCCGTCGTTGGGCGCCGTTCGAGGACGTCGGTGATACCGCGCACGGACACGTCCGATCCGCGGGGGCCCCAGGGAACGACGGGGACGTCCTCGGCCTGTCCGAAGCGCAGCATCGGCTCGGTGCGGCAGGGCAGCGGCCGGTGGGCCACGGCGAAGGCGGTCGCGGAGGGCGAGTGGGTGTGGATGATCGCGCCCACGTGGGGGCGGGCCTTGTACACGGCGCTGTGCATGGCGATGATCTCGGCGCTGACGGACTGCAGCTCGCCTTCGAGGACTTGCCCGTCGAAAGCGACGGTGGCCAGCTGTTCGGGGCGCAGGCCACGGACGAACCCCGGTGTCAGCAGAAGGCGCTCACCGTCGAGCCTGGCGCTCAGGTTGGCGTGCCCGGAGTGGGACATCACCCCGGCCGCGAAGAGCTTCTCCGCGGCCTCGACCAGGTGGTCGGCCCGTTCTTTGCGTACGTGTGTGTCGCTCATGGCGGTGTCTCCAAGTGTGCTGTCAGCGGCCGCTCGTTCGCCGCTGCCCACGTGCCAACCACTCTCCAACTTGAACTAAGGTTTAAGTCAAATGCCAGGACCGGCGAAGAGCAGGAGTACCGGAACGTGCGCATGACGATCGGCCGGCTCGCCGAGATCACGGGAGTGCCCGCTTCGGCCATCCGGTACTGGGAGCGCCACGGCCTGCTGCCCGCGCCCGAGCGGGAGAGCGGGCAGCGGCGCTATCCGCCGGAGGCAGCCGAGCGGATCACGGTGCTACGCAAGTGCCAGCAGGCCGGACTGACGCTGGTAGAGATCAGCGAGTTCCAGCGGGAACAGCCGCGTAGAGAGGCGGTGATCCGGGCCAAGATCAGCGAGATCGAGCAGCGCATGGCCGATCTCGACCACGCCCATCAGCTGCTGACCCATGCCCTCAAGTGCAGCGAGGAAGACATCGTCAGGTGCCCGAAGTTCCGGGAGCAGATGGCCGCCTGGCAGACGGCGGATCCGGCGCCGTGAACTGTGGGGGCTGCGCCAAGCGGTCGGCGAGGCCCTCACGCGGGCGGCCGGGGCGGCCCGGATGTTCTCCCGCGCCGTGAGCAGCGCCCGAGTGGAGACCACCTGGGCGCCCGGCAGGCGCATGAAGTGGTCCTCCCGCTCCCTGAGCAGACGTCCCCCTGCGTTCAGCGATAGCCATCTGATCTCACTCCTCGCTGCCCGAAGCGGGCTCGGTGTCCATCGCGTCGGCCGGCACAGCAGTGACAGAGCTGCACTGCGAGGCGGAAGAGGCGGTGCCAGGGCGCGGACGGGGCCGGGCCCAGCCCGCAGGCGGTTCCCGCAGCGGGACCAGGTCCGGCAGCGCACGAGCTCCCGGATCCACCGCCCGCTGCGCACGTAGCGGCGGGAGGCCACCACATGCACCCGCGCGGGTGCACGTCATCTGTCTCGTGCCAGTTCCCGTTCGGCGACCGTCCGGAATCGGCGCGGCGGGCGGCCGGTGAGGCGCTTGACGGTATCGGTCGTACGGTCCTCGGCTCCCTCGGCGATGGCGCGGTCCATGCCGGCCAGCATCTCGGCGAACTCCAGCGGCATCTCTGCCGCGAGGCGGTCCCGCATCTGTTCGTATGTCAGGTGGCGGTGAGCCACGGGGCGGCCGCTGACCTGGGTGAGGATGTCGGCGATGTCGTCGTGGCTGAGTGATTCTGGTCCGGTCAGGACCAGGCCGGCATTGGGTGCCTGGTCGTCGGTCAGGGCACGGGCGGCGACGGCGGCGATGTCGTCGGCATCCACGAACCCGACCCGGCCGTTGCCGGCCGCGGTCCGGATGATGCCATGCGCGCGGATGCTGTCGGCGTGGGCGTGCGTGCCGGTGAAGTTCTGCATGAACCAGGACGGCCGCAGTACCGCCCACTGGTCGAACAGGCCGGGCAGGGCCTGGTACACGGCCCCCACGGCCGGGCCGCCCTCGGGGATGGCCGAGGAGCTGAGGAGTACCGCGCGGTGTACGCCGGCGGCGCGGGCCTGGTGGAGGAAGGGCAGCATGACCGCGGCCGGGTCCGGGTCTCCCAGGGGTGGGATGAGGTAGAGGCGGTCGGCTCCCCTGAGGACGTCGGCGAAGGTGGCGGGGTCGTACCAATCGAAGCGGACCGGTTCCGCGCCCGGGAGCGGGGTGCCGCGGCGGCTGGCGGCTTTGACGCGGTGGCCGTCCGCGACCAGCTGGGCGGTGGTGCGGCTGCCGGTGGTGCCGGTGGCGCCGATGACCAGGATGGCGCCGGTGGCGGTCATCGGAGACCACCCTTGGTGATGTCCACGCCGGTTTCGTTCACGGCGAGGGGGTTCCAGTAGTCGCGGTAGGAGGTGAAGCGTCCGTCCTTGACCGTCACAACCGCGATGTAGGTCATGTCGAAGGGGCGTGCTGTCTCGACCAGGCGGCCCACGCCGCGCATCTCGACCACGATGGTTGCGGGATCGGTGGTCTGGTGGATCTTCAGGTCCGGGAAGTCGTGCAGGTCGATGTGGTCGGGATAGTCGCGCATGTAGGCGGCGATGGCCTCCCGGCCTTCCAGCCTCCCGGGCCACCCCGGGGGAGCGAATGGGAACTCCATGACTCCGCCCTCGGCCCACAGGCCGACCCAGGCGGGAATGTCCTTGTCCAGCAGGAGCCGCAGGCTGTGGCGGTACAGATCCGTCGGTGAGTTTTCGGTCATGAGGCTCTCCCTCCCATATGATGCGGACCAGCGGTCCGCTTTGATGAAGATACGGACCGCCGGTCCGGATCGCAAATGGAGGAAACCGCATGCCCGAGCGAAAGCCACGCAAGGACGCGGCCCGTAACCGGGCAGCCGCCCTTGCGGCCGCCGACACCCTCTTCGCTCAATGCCGAAGCCCCGAGGACGTGACCATGGCCGACATCGCGGCCGCTGCCGGCGTCGGCAAGGGCACGCTCTTCCGTGCCTTCGGCGACCGCACCGGGCTGATCCGCGCGCTGCACGAAGCTCGACTCGAACCGGTCAGGAACGCCGTCGAAGAGGGCCCGCCACCGCTCGGGCCCGCCACCCCGCCGCTTCAGCGTGTACCGGCCCTGCTCGACGCCGTCCTGTGCTTCAAGCTCGACAACCGCCACCTCGCCCTGGCCCTGGAAGGCACCGGATCAGACAGTCCCTATCGGACGGATCACTACGAGCGATGGCACACCCTGCTCCGCAACCTGCTGGAGCAGATCCCCGGCCTGACCGACAGCGACTTCGCCGCACATGCGCTGCTCGCTGCCACCCGGGCCGATCTCGTCGAGTACCTGGCCGGCGAGAAGGGCATGCCCCGCGGCGAGATGCGCAGACGCTTGGCGAGCTTCACCGCCAGGATTCTCGGCAGTCCCGTACAGGGACGGGCGGCTGAGGACTGATCACGGGACGAGCGAGACGAAGGAGGCGGTACATGTCGACCGGGCCGGGTGCGGTGGCCTGCGCGGCGGTTGCCGTGCTGATTCTGAGCTTCGCGTTGCGGCGCCGCGTACCGCCGCCGCAGGTCCTTCGATTTCGACCAGGTGCTCGGGCGCGTCCAGGGCCGCAACACCCAGCGGCACTACGCGGACGATGCGATCGACCGCGTCCTGCTGATCCAGCAGCTGTACGCGGCAGGACTGCCGAGCAGGTCGATCGTGGAACTGCTGCCGTGCGTCGTGACCGGCGAGGTGACACCGGAACTGCTGATGCGGCTCTCGGCGGAGCGGGACCGTATCGACACCCAGATCGGCACCCTGACCGGCACCCGGGACAGACTGGACACCGTCATCGCCGCGGCCACCACCACCTTCCGGACGGGCCGCCCCTGCCCCTGACGAACGCGCGGTCACGCTCCTCCGGGAGGCCGGTCGTCTCGGGGTGAGCGCCCCCAGGCAGGGCGACTTGGCATGGCTGGAGTCGTCCGGGGTCGATGGGGCGCTGGAAGCCGGAGGCGAGGGCGTCAAAGAACCACACGGCTGCCCCTCACCTCCACCGGCTGCTCGCCGCGCACGGACAGAATGCGGCCGTGTCCGTCGGTCCGGTCGTACCGTCCGCTGCCGGTGAGGTAGTCGAGGATCGCCTGGAGCTGTGGCGGGCCGAGGCTGAAGGAGCCGGGCGAGAGGTGGTCGCAGACGTTCACCGGTTCGCTGCGCCCGTCCTTGGTGCCGGTGAGCGAGACGATCGTGAAGGTGGCGCGGCAGAACGTCTTCCAGCGCAGCCAGCGGCCGGGCAGGCGGGTGAAGCCGGAGATCATCCACGCCACGAGGGCGAGGCCGGCGGCGATCCGGACAGCGGACAGCACCGATGGGTGCATGGGTGAGACCCCCGTCCGCCGAGTTCGACGCCTGCGGCCGCGGGGCGCCGGCCGCCGGTGACGTGGACGCCGTGCTCGACTTCGAGCACGCGTTCCCTTCCGGTCGACGCGCACATCCGCGTACCGAGCATTTCGCCCCGCTTTTCGTCACGCTGGGCGCTGCGGACCCTGCCGGTGACCTCGGCGACCACACCCCTGTGGACGGCTTCCGGATGGGCCTGGCCAAACGCTCCCTCCGGTTCGGCTGACCACCGGCCCGCCCCGACGGCCCCACTCCCGCCCCTCTCCCCCCACAGGAAGAACACCATGAGCACCAGTGACCTCGCCCCCGCCCGCCGCGCCTCGACCGGCACCACCACTGCGTACAACGTCGGCCTCCTGGTCCTCCGCCCCGGGGTCGGGCTGATCATGTTCATCTCCGGAACGCAGAAGCTGTTCGGATGGTTCGGCGGCGGCGGCATCAAGGTCACCGGCGGGTACTTCGCCAAGGCCGGCTACCCGGCGAGCGAGGCCATGGCGGTGATCGCGGGCCTGACCGAGACCCTGGGCGGTGTGGGGGTGATCCTCGGGCTGGTCACCCCGCTGGCCGCGGCCGGGATCTTCGGCGTCGTGATCAACGCCATGGACGTCAAGTGGACGGGCGCCATCCTCGGCCCGGAGGGCATCGAGTTCGAGGTGCTGCTCGCCGTCGCGGCGGCCTCCATCGCCCTCGCCGGACCCGGCCGCTACGCGGTCGACCACTACATCCCCGTGCTGCGTCAGCACCGGCTGGTGTACGGGGTCGCGGCCCTGGCGCTCGCCACCGTCCTGGCCGCCGTGGTCGTACTCATCCGCCACTGATACGGACCAACCACCGCTGGCGGATGCGCCGCCGACACCCCGTCCGGCATCCGGAAGAGGTCGGACAGCCGCCTTTGCTCGCCGCGGTGCAGGACGAGGGCATGACGCAGGTGCTCGCGTTCAGCAGGCGCCACCATGTGACGCCTGCTCTGTGACGCTACCGAAGGTGCCCGGTCGGCCAGGCCGCGGTGCCTGCGGCTTCCTGGAGGGCTTGCCGGAGCTGGTCGAAGCCAGGGACCCCGGCCCGACCCGTGGCGGTGGGATAGACCCGGCAGGCGAGCGACGGGACGGTGCCGGGCTCGGCGAACGGGTCGCGGCCGTCGATGAGGATCGAAGGGGAGCCGGTGAAGCCGGACCGCTCGGCCCCGGCATGGTCGCCGATCACCCGCGTGGTGAAACCCGCGGTGCCCAGACCGATGTCGGCCAACGCCTGCCGCAGCCGCTCCTCGGCGAGCCGCCGCTTGGGACAGTCCGGCACCACCAGGACCTCGATCTCCATGTCTCCAGGATCGCTCGCCACAGCGCCGTACGAGCCGAACGGGCCGACCTGGCCAGGCAGCGCGCCGAGC
This sequence comes from Streptomyces sp. NPDC097981, assembly GCF_040302565.1. Taxonomy (NCBI): domain Bacteria; kingdom Bacillati; phylum Actinomycetota; class Actinomycetes; order Kitasatosporales; family Streptomycetaceae; genus Streptomyces; species Streptomyces sp. NPDC097981. Next base: position 5,832 of record NZ_JBEORW010000088.1, on the reverse strand, counting down.
CGGGCCGAGCCGCAGCGCCGCCCCGCGCCGACGGCCTGGCGCCGGTGACCGCCACCGGCGGTGACGCGGGCGCGTACCGGGCCGGCACGGTCAGACGGTCGAAGACCGGGTTGAGGACGGCGGGCGTGCAGAGCTCGTTGATCTCGATGTTGATCTCGGCGTGCTGCGCGGCGCTCATGCGCGCGGCCAGGCCGAGCGGGCGGGCGATCGGGAACAGCGGGCTCATCTTGCGGAACAGCTTGCGGATCTGTTCGCAGGGGGCGTCGTCGAGCCACTCGTGCGGCATGGCGCCGTCCACGGAGACCACCCCCTCGACGCGGTCCGGGTTCCCGGCGGCCCAGTGCACGGCGAGCATGGCGCCGTAGGACCAGCCCACCAGGATCGGCCGGTCCACGCTCCTGGCCGTGACCATCGACCTGCTCCAGCGGTACCTGGAGCAACAGGCTTTCGAGGACAACCGGGACGTGCACTACGACGCGATCCAAAAGCCCCAAGACCCGGCGAAGTTCATCGAGACCTGAAGAAGAAGCACAGACCTGCACGCACCCGGCCGCGCGCAGTCCTCGACGCCGACACCGTCGAGTGGTTCCACGAGAACGGCGGCCTGCGGCGCGAGAACCGGACCACGCCCCGACCGCCGGCCAGAGGCTCGGGGGGCGGGGCCCCGCACACCTGGACCGGGCTCACCGGCCGGCCCGTGGTCGCCCTACTCGAAGCCCTGTGGCCCCCGGTGATCCGCAGGATCTACTGAACCAACCCCACCTACAATCCCTCCAGGCATGGACGGACCGGTGGGGCCTCGGACCCGCCGCCAGCCACCTCCCGCACCCCGGACGTCCTCGCCCAGCGCGCCCGGAGCACCCCGCCGTCGCCACACCGGGGACGTCCTCCGCGCCGCACTGGACCGCACCATGAACCCGTAGGCGCAGAGCAGCCGGCCACGCGAGCGTCACGTACTGCCAACCCGAGGCCGCGGGGAACCGCCCGGCCACCCGCACCGTCCTCCGGCACCGTAAGCGGGGCGTGCCCGGGCGCCGTCAGCCGGCGCACCGCCGCCCCGGCCAGCCGTCGAGTCCGCTGCAGGGCAAGGATTTCGGGGTCGGCCGCGCCGGCCTCCTGTCGTTAACCATTCCCGCCGACCAAACCACGCCCTAGACTGCGACCGCTCCAAAACCTGGCGATCATCAGGAGGGCGCGCAAGATGAACCGAGCACTGATCAGCGCATTCGCGGCCGTGACGTTAGTCGTGTCCGGGGGAAGTGCCGCCACCGCTTCCGACGGCGTTCCGCCGCGCACCACGCACGGCCCTTGCCAGTACACACAGACCCCGGACGAGCCGCCCGCGCGTCCTGTTCCGCTGCCGCCCGACCCGCGGCGCACCCCCAGCCGTGGCACGGTTGACATGGCTGTTGCGACCAGCCAGGGCCCGCTCCCGCTGCGTTTGGACCAGGCCAAGGCGCCGTGCACGGTCCAGAGTTTCCTGCACCTGGCACGGCATGGGTTCTACGACCGCACGGTGTGCCACCGTCTGACGGCGTATCCGACGCTGAAGGTCCTGCAGTGCGGCGACCCGACCGGTACCGGTGAGGGCGGGCCCGGGTACAAGTACAAGGACGAGCTGCCGGTGGATTTGCCACCCGCACCGACCGATCCGACCGGCGCGCGCCGCCTGTACGGGCGCGGCCTGCTGGCGATGGCCAACGCCGGTCCGGACACGAACGGCTCACAGTTCTTCGTCGTCTACGGCGACTCCGCACTGCGACCGAACTACACGGTGTTCGGCACGGTCGGCCCCGACGGCCTGGCAACACTCGACAAAACCGCCGCCGGAGGCATCGAGCCGACCGCGGAGAACCCGGCACCAGTCGATGGCACACCCGTACTGCGGACCGAGCTGCTCCGCGTCCGGCCGTCCTGCCGGCATTGACGCACCGCGGGCCCGCGCCAAAGCGCCTTCGGCGAGCGGTCGCCGTGCCGGCTCGCCAAGCGACTCGCCGGGGGTGATGGTCCCGAGCGGGCGGGAGGGGGCACCCTGAGGACGTGGTGAGCAGGAAGACCCCGCGTTGTGGGCAGTGCGGAACGCCCCTTCCCGACGGAGCGCGCAAGAGTCGGCGGTACTGCGGCACGACGTGCAGGACAAAGGCCTGGCGCACAGCGAAGGCACACTGAGAGGCAATCGACGCCGGAGGCGCCGCCCTCCAAGCCCTGTTGGAGGGCCGCCCCCGCCCGAGGCGGTTGCCGCGGGTGTCCTCGTGCCGGGCGAGCCGTTCAACGCGGCCGCCGCCGGGAGCAGTGCCGACCTGGCCGGGCAGCGCGCCGGCGGTCTGTCGGCCCCGTCGTCAACTCCCGGTCCGCCGACGCGCGATGGCCTCCAGCAGCTCATCCAGCACCGCCTCGTGCGTCCGCCCCCGAGGCCGGGCCAGCCCCACCCGGCTCGGTGAGACCCCGCGCACTGGACGGAACACCACGTCCGGGTGGGAGTAGAAACGGGCCGCCGACGCCGGGGCCAGCGCTACGCAGCCGCCGGCCACCGCTCCGAGCCACTCGTCGGGAAGGCTGGTGACGGCGCCGACCCGGACGGGGTGCCCGTTCCGCTCCTCCGCCGCCAGCCAGTGCTCCCTCCAGGCTCCGGTCCCGGCTCCGGCCGCGACGAACGGTTCGTCCCACAACTCCCGGAATTCCACCGTCTCGCTGTTTGCCAGCGGATGCCGAGCCGGCAGCAGCACCCCGCGCTCCTCAACGAACAACTCCCGCACCGTGAACCTCTCCTGCCCCGGAAATGGCAAACGCACCACTGCCGCAGCCACCTCGCCCCGGGCCAGGCCGGCGCTCGGGTCCGACCAGCCGAACTGCCGCAGTTCCACCCGCCACTCCGCATGCGCCCGGCGGAACTCGGCGATGACCTCGGGGACGCCACCCACTGCGCCGGCGTCCAGGAATCCCAGGCGCAGCACCCGCGCCGCTCGGCCGGTTGCATGCACCGCCTCGTCCCAGCCGTCCAGCAGTGCGGGCACCCGCGAGGCGAGCTCACGACCAGCTTCGGTCAGCGCCATACCCGATCGCGAACGCGCGAAGAGCCGTACCCCGAGATCGTCCTCCAGGCGCCGGATCTGCTTTGTCAGCGCAGGCTGCGAGACGAACAGCCTCTCCGCTGCCCCGGTCAGGCTGCCCTCCTCCGCCACTGCGGCGAAGTGCCGAAGCAGGCGCATGTCCACGTCCATGCCACCAGGTTATAGAAGCAGGTATTGGACGGCGTCGAAGTGCCCGCGGACCCTGAAGGCATGACCGGTACCCAGCTCGCGCTCCTCGTCGTCACCCTGCTCACCGCCGCTGTCAACGCAGGTATCGCCGCCGCCGACCTCGCCGGGGCGCGCTTCGTGCTGGCCAACTCAGCGGAGGTGGGTGTCCCCCGATCCTGGCTGCCCTGGCTGGCCGCCCTCAAACTGGCTGGTGCGGCGGGCCTCGTCCTGGGCCTCTTCGACACCGCACTGCGCCCCCTCGGCGCCGCCGCGGCCTGCGGTCTCGTCCTGCTCTACCTGGGCGCGCTCGCCTACCATCTGCGCGCCCGCGTGCTCCACAACCTCGCGTTTCCCGGTTTCTACCTAGCCACCGCCGTCGCCTCGCTGGCCTTGGCCGTGTCCTCCTGAAGGCGGCACCACTCAATGTTCGATGAACACTCAACCTTCGCTGCGCCAGGTCAGCGTTGTCGGACGCGGGCCTGGCGCCGCCGCTCCCGTTCAGGAGGCCTCACCGTGTGACGCCTCCTGGTGACGGAAACAGCCGGTCCCCACGCCCCCGGCAGGCCGCCCCCACGAGAAGGAGGCGGGCCAGGGTAGCGCCCTGTGACGGTCCGGCCGGTCGCGGTCAGCGGGCTGCTCCAGCCTCCGTCTCGGCGCGGCGGCGCCCCTGGGCAAGCGCGGCGCAGTGGAGTCCGCCGCCAGGGTGCCCGGCCATCACCGGGTTCGCCTTGTCGCCGTGCTCGGTGCACCAGGACACCGGGACCACACCGCCCACTCGTGCCGCGCGCATCCGCAGGACTGGCACGGCTGGGCGTACGCCACCCCGTGCCGGACCACCCCGCCCACCCGCCCCTCCGCCGTACCCCGCAGGCCGGCCGACCCCGAGCAGAACCGGTGACAGGCCCCAGCCCATGAGGACCCGGTCTCGCTGGCGGGTCTCTGGGCTGTCCGGGTTGCCCGGCGGCGTGGTGCGGAAGGCTGCTCTGGGCCGGTGGTGACGATGGGTCCGGCGGGGCCGACAGAGGCTCCGCGGTCCTGCATGGAATCGTCGAGCCGCGGCCCCGCTGGCGGTGGCGCTTCATTTTGAAGACACGCTGGCCGCTGATGGTACGGCAGCTGTGAGGAGAAACCGCTCGTGATCGCTCCATTCGGCTCTGCCATCAGACGCCATGCCCGTCCGCGCCTTCGCGCGTTGACGGCGGGAAGTCTGGCGGCGGGGATGTCCCTGGCCCTCGTCCCGTTCCTGGCCGGCCCCGCCACCGCCGCGGGCTCCTGTGTACAGACCGGCAACCAGGTGGCCTGTACGTTCGCCTACACCGGGGCGGCGGACACGTTCACCGTGCCCGCCGGGGTGACGCAGGTGTCCGTGGATGCCCGCGGCGCGTCCGGCGGCGCGGCCGCCGGCGACACCAATCCCGGCGGGGTAGGCGGGGCCGGCGGCGAGGTCGTCGCCACCGTGGCCGTCACGCCCGGCCAGACGTTGCAGGTCAACGTCGGTGGCGTAGGCGGTGTCGGGACGGAAGGTGCTCCCGGCGGCGGTGGCTTCAACGGCGGGGCCACCGGCGGGTCGTCGGACTTCGTCTACGGCGGCGGCGGTGGGGGCGCCTCGGACGTCCGCTCCGGCGCCTTCGACCTGCTCTCCCGCGTGGTGACCGCGGCCGGCGGTGGTGGCGGCGGCGCCACCGCCGAGCTGGCCGGCGGAGCGGGGGGTGCAGGCGGCCAGTCCGGGGCGAACGGAACCAACGGGACCGGCGGGCCCAACACCACCGGTGGCGGTGGCGGCGGCGGCGCGACCCCCACCACCCCGGGCACGGGCGGGACCGCAGGGACCGGCGCCGACAACACCGGCGGGAACGGCGCCCCCGGCGTGTTCGGCTCCGGCGGTCCCGGCGGCTCCGGTCAAAGTGACAGCCCGGGCAGCGGGATCACCGCCGGCGGTGGCGGCGGCGGCGGTGTCTTCGGCGGTGGTGGCGGCGGAGGCGGCGGCATCACCAACACGGAGTTCTCTGGCGCGGGCGGCGGAGGCGGCGGCTCCAGCGCCGGCCCGGTCGGCAGCACCTTCACCACCGGCGCGAACACCGGCAACGGCCAGGTGATCATCACCTACACCCTGCCCACCACGCCCGGCACCGTCACCACTCACCTCACCTCCTCCCCGAACCCCTCCAAGCCGAGGCAGTCGGTCTCCGTCACGGACGTCGTGTGCCCGGCCACCGGCGGCCCCGGCGCGCCCCGACCGACGGGCACCATCACCTACGCCGTCGACGGCACCGCCGCGGGCACCGCCCCACTGACCCCCGGCACCGGCAACTGCAGCACTGCACAGCTGCCCCTCCCGCACCTGACCGCCGGCACGCACGTCATCACCGCGACCTACTCCGGCGACTCCAGCTACCAGTCCAACTGCGGCACCCCCGAGACCCTCATCCAGACCGTCAAGAAGTGCAGAAAAGACCACCGGCCCCTGGAAGACGACGCCAGCAGCACCCGCGGCTGCAGGGAGTATCACGAAAGCGGTGTTCACCACTCGGTTGGCGTAGAGGTTTCTCGTTGATCTGGTTGGCTCACACTCGTTCGGCGGAGAGGCGGCCGT
>NZ_JBEORW010000087.1:0-14861 GCF_040302565.1 Streptomyces sp. NPDC097981 | reverse complement strand
GGCCGATCACCGTGCGGCCGAGGCGCTTGAGCACCCGCACGAGCTCTTCCAGGCCGCCGCGGTCGAGCACCACCCCGGTCCCGATGCCGGGGACCCGTCCGGTGTCTTCGGGGTTGGTCATGGTCTGTCTGCCCCTCTTCTCCGCGCCCGTCGGCCCGGGGGAGACACGGGCGCATCCGGCACGGTCCACCGCGCCGAGGCCGTGCCGGATGCAACTGCTCACTGACAGAATGTCAGGCAGGTGGCCTCCGGGCCCCGAACCAGGACCGGTGAGTCCGGCCGGACGGTCCGATTCGGGCGCGGCCGTCCCCCGAAGACTCGTTGTCCTGTTCGATGTCCGCTTCGATCCACCCGACCAGGCGCGGTACCACGCGTGCGAGATGCCAACCCCCACCGAACGGTCCGCTCCTTCGACCGCGTAGACGACCAGACGGCCAGGACTGCGCCCGAGAGCATCGCCGAGACGCAGGGCCTCGACCAGTCCCAGCCAGTGCGTGCTGTGCCTCGGGCCGGACGGACGCAGGGCGTCACCCGCGGCGGCATCCCATCGGTGCGTGCGCCCCGGCTGCGCCGACGGAGGCAAACAAGCGTCGACGACGATCACGAGGCCGGCCTTCTCCCAGAGGTCGAGCAACCGCCCGGGGTCCCCGTCGCACTGCGCGAGGACGGTACCCGGGGCAGGTGCCGCTGCGCGGCCCGGTCCCTCAGCAGTGCGACCACGGCCCACCCGACCCCGCCGTCCCGCCGGAACTCGTTGCCGATACCGATGACCGCCGCACGGGTGAACGCTTCCATCGGTCCCCACCTCGCTTACGGCGCCGACGGCGTCGCGGGGCCGTAGCCACCGTCGTCGGGGGTGCGCCAGACGAAGGCGCCACCTGGCCGCACCGCCACGGAGTCGCAGCCGACCACGGGCCAGACGGTGCCGTCGGCGCGCTCCATGTGCTGGGTGCCGAGCGCGCCCGGGGCCCCGCCGGCGAACCCGTAGGGCGAGATCCGGCGGTGCTCGGAGAGCACGCCGATGGTCATCGGCTCGCGGAGGCGGATCCTGGCCGCGACGGTGGTGCCCATGCGCACGCTGTCCACGGCGTCAGCAGGGATCGGCCCGCCCGGGGGCAGACCCAGCATGGTCCGGATGCCCTCGGCTGAGGCGTCCCAGTACCGCCCGGGGTTCTCGGTGGGGAGCTTGAGGGAGCGCAACCGTCCGTCCGGCGTGCGGCCACCACGTCCGTGAAAGCACCACCGCTGTCGATCCAGAACTGCATGCCGGAGCCGACAGTGGAGGGCGTGGCCGCGGCCCCTTCCTGTCTCCTTCCCGCCGGCGGATCCCGCTACCTCGTCCAGCATGGCCGCTGCGAGCCGGAGTGCGGTGCTGCCACGCAAGGATGACTGACCAGGCAGCCGGACAGGTTCCGTAAGGGACGGAAGTATGGACACCGCGATGCCAGCAAGGTGACGGGCCGTGATCCCCGTGACGCCGGGCGTCCGCCGCGAGACCGCCCTGGGGGACCGCCGCGTGGCATTCGTCCCCGGCGCCGTGTGCGCGAGGCAGTGGCGCTGGGCCTGAAGGTGCTGGTGGAGTCCTGTGCGGGTGACGGGGTCCGGTTGCCGGACCGTGCGTCCCAACTGCGTCACGGCCGTCCGGGGAGGGAGCTTCACCCTGTTCGGCCAGTCTGGAGGCTGTCGAATGATGAACGCGCCGCGCTGGAGGGGTGGGTGCGGCGTGGCTCCACGATGCAGGCCTGGGGCGCGTGGGTGCAAGAGGGGCCGTGCCCGGTGTGCCTGCGCCGTCTGGACACGCGTCTCGTTCACTGTGGTTCCAGCTCCTTACGAGACGGAGGCGGTTGCCATGGACCCCGTCGTGACCGTGGGCCTCGACGGCTCACCGGAGAGCCTTGCCGCTGCCCGTTGGGCGGCCGACGAGGCCGAGCGGCGCCGGCTCACGCTGCGTCTGCTCCATGCCTGGCCCATGCTGGTTCCCGAGCCGACCCGAGTCCCCTCGGAGATCGATCAGAACTACTGGGCGAGGCGGCTTGTGCACAATGCGCGGGCGGAGCTCCAGGCACGACACCCGGGCCTGTCGATCGTCGGCAACCTGGTCGCCGACGACGCCCAGAACGCCCTCCTCCAAGCGGCTTCGGATTCCGAGATGACCGTGCTCGGTTCGCGGGGGCTGGAGCTCGTGGAGAGCTATTTCCTGGGGGACATCAGCACACCCGTCGTGGCCCGGGCCGAGCGACCCGTGGTTCTGGTTCGTGCCGAGGCACAAGGAGAAGAGCCACGACCCGTACCGGATACTCCAGGCGGCGTCGTGGTGGCGCTGAAACTGCGCGGCCCCTGCGATGACCTGCTCGGGTTCGCCTTCGAGACGGCCGCGGCGCGCGGCGTGCCCCTGCGGGCCGTCCACGGGGAGAGCCTGCCTGTGCACGCCTACACGCCGTGGGGCGTGGACCACGAAGTCACCGAAGAGATCACGCAGGATGCCCGGAAGCGGCTGAGCCAAGCCCTCCGTCCGTGGCGGGAGAAGTTCCCGGGTGTCGAAGTGGCCGACAGCGTTGCTCTCTCAAGCCCAGCCAGGGCCGTCGTACGGGCCGCCGGGGGATCCGAGCTGCTGGTCGTCGGCCGGCGCAAGCACCGTCCGCCCCTGGCTCCCCGCCTGGGCTCTGCCACCCTGGCCGCCATCCACCACGCGCGCTGCCCCGTCGCCGTCGTCCCCCATGACTGAGCCGGGCCACCCCACGGAGCCGGGCAGTCCGGCGGGTCACTCCGACGCGTCCGTGCTCCGGTCCGGCACCGGTTTCGACCCCGTGCCGCTGTGGCGCGCGGACGTGCGCGAGACCCACACCGCGGTCGTGCTCTTCGTCGGTGACCGCGCCTACAAGCTCAAGAAGCCGGTCGACCTGGAGTTTCTGGACTACACCAGCGTGGCGGCCCGCCGGACCGCCTGCGAACGGGAAGTCGAACTCAACCGGCGCTTCGCCGCCGATGTCTACCTGGGCATGGGCGAGATCCACACCCCCGACGCGGAGGCGCCCGAGCCGATCGTTGTAATGCGCCGCATGCCGGCCGACCGCCGCCTCTCCACGCTCGTGCGCGACGGCGCCGCGGTCGACGATGTCCTGCGGTCCGTCGCCCGCCAGCTCGCCGCGCACCACGCAGGCGCGCCGCGAGGCCCGCACGTGGACGAACAAGGCACCCGGGACGCATTGTCGGCTCGCTGGGAAGCCAGCTTCGCGCAGGTCCGCGCCCTGGACAACGACCGACTGCCTGACGGCGCGGCCGAGGTCGAGCGGCTGGTCCGCCGCTACCTCGTCAGCCGCAAGCAACTGTTCGACACCCGCATCGAGCAAGGGCGGATCGTCGACGGTCACGGCGACCTGCTCAGCGACGACATCTTCTGTCTCGACGACGGTCCCCGCATCCTCGACTGCCTGGAGTTCGACGACCAGCTCCGCTACATCGACGGCCTCGACGACGCGGCCTTCCTCGCCATGGACCTGGAACACCTCGGGGCTCCCGAGTCCGCGGCGTACTTCCTTGCCCGGTACGGCGAATACTCCGGCGACCCGGCCCCCCCTTCCCTCTGGCACCACTACGTCGCCTACCGCGCGTTCGTGCGCGCCAAGGTCTCCCTGATCCAGGCACGCCAGGGGGCCCCGGGGGCGCAGGCGGCGTCGCGGCGGCTGGTCTCGATGGCACTGCGCCACCTGCGCACCTCCGCCGTCTGCCTGACGCTCGTCGGCGGTCTCCCGGGCAGCGGGAAGTCCACCCTCTCCGGAGCGCTGGCCGACCGCCTCGGTGTCACGCTGCTCAGCAGCGACCGCCTCCGCAAGGAACTGGCGGGCATCCCTGCGGAGGAGTCAGCGTCGGCCGGCTACGGCGAGGGCTTGTACACGCCGGAGCGGACGCACGACACCTACGCGGCCCTCCTCGAACGCGCGTCCGCCCTGCTGTCCTCCGGCGAGTCGGTCGTACTGGACGCCACCTGGTCCGATACGGGACAGCGCGAAGCCGCCCACCGCGTGGCCGAACTCGCCGGCGCCGACCTGGTGGCACTGCACTGCGAGGTCCCCGGCGACGTGTCGGCGACCCGGATCAGCACCCGCATCTCTGGTGCGTCCGACGCAGACTTGGCCGTCGCCAGGGCCATGGCGGCCAAAGAGCCACCGTGGGCGGAGGCCATCACGATCGACACCAGCGGCTCCCTCGAGTCCGCGGTCGTCCAGGCGCTGGCAGCGGTACGCCCATGGGGAACCGGCCAAGCCCCCGTGTTCCGCCGCCCCTACATGGAGCCGGACTGACCTCGCAGCCCGCCGACGAGCCGCGCATTGGAATTCCCCGCGGCATCGCTCCCCGCGAGAGGAGGCACCACAACTCATCGGCGCGCGCGAGCACATGACGTTCGGGAGCAGTGTCACGGCCCGCACTCCGGGATTCCTCGCCGGCTCCCTGCTCCACCAGGGCAAGGGCGGGGACTTCCGCACCCCGACCCATCCAGGGCTGGGCCCACCACATCAGCGCCGAGCTCGCGGGCGTGTCAGCGATCTTGTGTAAGTCGGTTGGTGTCATTGGATGCTGAGCCGGTCCTCGAAGAACAGTGAGAACTGGTTCAGTGCCTCTTTCCAGTGTGCGGTGACGTGGTTCGCGTCGCGCGCTTTGGGGTTGATCTGCTCTCGGACCGCCAGGTAGAGGAGCTTCAACGCGGCCTGTTCCGAAGGGAAGTGGCCGCGGTTGCGGGTGGCCTTGCGGAGCCTGGAGTTGATCGATTCGACCATGTTCGTGGAGTAGACCACCGTTCTTATGGCCGGTGGGAACGCCAGGCAGGGCGTGAACTCCGGCCAGGCCGATCGCCAGGTCCGGACGATCGCCGGGTAGCGTTCGCCCAGCTCAGAGGCCTCGAACGGGTCGAGGGCCTGCTCGGCTGCCGCCTCGGTCGGGGCCGTGTAGATCGCCTTCAGCGCCGGCACCAACTTCGGATGGTCACGCACCGACGACAGCCGGAGTGACGCTCTGGTCAGGTGGATCACGCACGTTTGGACGGTGGCCTTGGGCCAGGTCGCGGTGACCGCGTCGGGCAGGCCTTTCGGCCCGTCGCAGGCGACGATACAGACGTCCTCGATGCCCCGGTTCCGCAGTTCGGACAGGACCGCCATCCAGGTCGTGGCGCCCTCACCCTCCGAGCCGACCCACAGACCCAGGACGTCCTTGCAGCCGTCCATGCCGACCCCGACGGCCAGGTAGACGGGCTTCGAGGTTACCGACCCCGAGCGGATCTTCACCTACAGAGCGTCGATGTAGATGATCGGCCAGACCGCGTCCAGGGGCCGGGTTCTTGCTCTGCTCAGCGGGGGAACATGTCGGCGTAGGGATCCGGTTCGTTGGTGAAGGGGTCCCGGCCGGCTTTCCATCGGATCTGCTGCTCGCGCCAGTGAACGAATCGTGGAGAGGTCTCGCCCCAGAGCGAGGTATCGCTCAGGGGGCACGTGGCGAGGTCAGCGGTGAAGATCCGCAGGAGGAATCGGGCCATGCCGCAGTCGAACAGGGTCCAACGCTCGTCGGTGTGCCGGCCGCAGACCAGGACCGGCCAGTTGTCGGGGTTGGGGTCAGTGGTGAGCCAGCACAGGAGATCGGGTCCGGATGTCTGACCCCAGGGGAGGATGTGAGCCGGGTCGAGGTCGGGGCGCCACTGCGCGGGAGTGTGCTCCCACGTCGAGCGGGCGCCCGAGATCTCGTCCTCGATGGCACCGGGATCCCATTGGATGCCGTCCTCGTGCAGAGGGAGGAGGACACTCAGCAGGTCATCGATGCCCCCACCACCATAGAGCGACATGAACGCCTTGTAGTCGCTGGGCAACCGACAGACCAGCCGCTCCTCGACCGACGGCCAGTCCAGGGCCTCGTCAACGCCGAAGGTCGGGGCCATGACCTGGGCCAGTGCTGCGATATCCGGGTGCTCAGTCATGGGCCTCCCCTTCCGTCCAGTTGGTCGGCTCAACCTAGCGGCTTGGGCGGACAGCACGGTCGGCGGGTGCTGTCTCGGGCCCGCGCATCGGTCTCAACGATCGGTAGTGCCACGGCGCCGGGAGGCAGGCTGAGCTCGCGCGGAGTGGGTCCGGCCGGAGTCGGGACGTCGGCAAGCCGCTCAAGCAGTCGATTGAGGGCAGCGTGGCCGTCGTCGACGGTGGCGCGTTCATCGTCGGTGAGCGGGATGGACACGGCCATCTTCTGAACGGCGAGATCAGCAGATCGTCGATCTATTCCGTCTGGTCCGGGCCTATCCTCGCGTGATCGAAGTTGACGTACGGCGGTGCGGAGTCGAGGTCTGCAGCATGTCGTACACCGTAGAGACCAGGGTCCATTTCCTGCACGAGCAGGGAATGGGGAACTTGTTGGTGCTTCAGTGCATGGAATGACGTCTCTTGTGTCAGTCTCAGCGACTCGAGCACCGTCAGGTTGCCGGGAAGGTCCGTTGGCCTGCACCGGGGTGAGTTCGCCGGTGAAGCGCGCGGTGATCGCCGCGTGCGAGGGCAGGTCGTCGTCGATGCACAGGTCTCCGCCTGCGGAGGCGACGAGCTTGGCCGCTTCGTCGGCCAGCCCCCTGGGGATGCGCAGCCAGTCGGGATCGCTCGCGTCGAAGCACATCACGAACCGGGGTGTCCCGAACGTGGAGTAACGCATCTTCTGCTTCTTGTAGAAGTCCGGGTTGTGCAGGCTCGCCAGGTGCTTGAGCGCCGCCACGAGCGGGGCGGGAAGGCCCTGGGTGGCGATGGCCAGCATGGGCCCCAGCCGGGCCCGTACTACTTCGGGGGCCTTGCCGAGAGTGGTACGCCGCGGCTTCGGTGGCATCGCCTCGAGCGTGGCCGCCGGGCCGACCTCGACCGGCTGCAAGGTGTTGACCAGGCCTCGACCTCGCCCCGGCTCAGCCGCTGGATCTGGGAGAGGTGGGCGAACTGGTCGGGGTAGGGCGTCCAGGTTGCCGGGTCGCAGAAGAGGGTGGTGCCTCACTCGCGGCAGGCGCCGTTGAGCGGCAGAGCGATCAGATTGCCGAAACTGCCGTTGCCGGATGTCTTGGTCGGCAGCAGGGCCTGGGCGGGGAAGAACCGGTCGAAGCTGGCCAGGGACATCCGCTCGCGTGCGGTCATGGCGTCGCGCAGCAGTGCGGCCCCCAGTTGCCGGGCGAGGCCAGCGGGGACGGGGTCGGTGAAGAACGTCCATACGTGGGCGCCCTCGCCGGACCGGGAGATCTCCGCATACGCCGGTACTCCGGCTACCCGGCACGCCTGATGATAGGCGGCAGCATCGCCGCGCCAGTCCCGGTCGTCGAAATCGCAGACCAGCAGCCAGCAGGTGTCGTCGGTGAGCAGCGGATACAGGCCGACATGCAGGGCTTCCGAGCCAGGTTCGGGGCGGCTGAGGTGCTCGATGAGCACGCGGTCGGTGAGCGGCAGCAGTTCGCGTTCCTCCCCGGGGCGGCGCTCCCAGGGCCGTTTGGTCTCTGCCGGGCTCCATCCCGTCTTCCGGACTTGGCGGCCCACCGGCGGGCGTACACGTCGCTGCGGCCCGCGAACAGCGCCTTGAACAGGGCGAGTTTCGCCTCCACCGTCGAGCGTGCATCGGCCCAGGGCAGGCCGGACGGTGACACCGGCATCACAGCAGGATCCTCAACGGCCGACGGCACCTGCTGCGGGGGTGACGGCTCGTCCCAGCAGGGGACCGCCTGCGCGGCCGGTCCCAGCAGGTCGCGTAGGCGCCGGTTCTCCTCGCGCAGCGCCGCGTTCTCCTCCACCGCCACGTCCAGCCGGATGCGCAGCTCGGCGGGGTCTTCCCAGACATCCACGTCCGCCATGATGTCCGATTCCCGTCCTGAGTATGCGTGTGCCGAGGCCAGCGCCAGTGTGTGCACGGCGACTGGCCCTTGCTCATGGACGTCGGGCCATGGGAAGTTGCGTCGTGGAACAGGCATGAACGTCGTTGGCGCGCAGATCGTGCACTTCGTCGCAGCCGTCGACTGGGCTCCATCAGCGGCTGGATGATCGTAGCCGCCGTCCGTGTCCCGCTCAAAGGCGTACGGCTCAACGAGCAGCGGCACCGGGACACCGAGATCAGACTGGCCCGGCTGGTCACTGTCCTTGTCCTCGGTGAAGTCCGCCACCGGACCTTCAGCGGCCGGCTGGAGCCAGGCCCACGCGACGTATTCTGCCCCAGGGGGCTCTCCCGTCAGCCGCGGTCATGTCCGCACCACCCCGCGAGCAATCGGGATGTCAAGTTTCCGCCATCCGGGTGCGGGAACTTCCCGTAGCGCTAGGGTTTTCGGAAGATCCGGAACGGCACGCCGCCGAGTAGAGGGACGAACGCGTCATGGGGCAAGGGGCACGGGAGCGACTGGCGGAGCTGTTGGACAGCTCGGAGCGGCGCGGGGACTTCAGCACCCGTATCGAGATGCCCGCCCGCGCGCTGCGCATCACGGTCGACGGCGTCGGTGACCTATCGCTCCCCGTACGCGCCCCAGTCACCAGGAAGCTGATCGCCCAGGCCCGGCAGGCCCGCTTCGGCCGCAGGGAGCAGACCCTGTCCGACACCGGCGTGCGCGACACTTGGGAGATCACTCCGGACCGGTTCACCCTGGGTGGCCCCGACTGGCAGCGCACGCTGAGCGGTGTCCTCGACGGGGTCCGCACCGCGCTGGGCCTTCCGCCCACCACCGTCCTGCGGGCCGAACCGCATGCGCTGCTCGTCTACGGCAAGGGCCAGTTCTTCCTGCCGCACCAGGACTCCGAGAAGGACGACTCCATGGTGGGCAGCCTCGTCGTCTCGCTGCCCTCGCACCACACCGGCGGCGAACTCGTCGTCGAACACGCCGGCTGCTCCGTCACGTACAAGGCGTCGAGGGAACGGCTGACCTTCACCGCCTTCTACGCGGACTGCCGCCACGAGGTCAAGCCCGTCACCTCCGGTTACCGCATCACACTCACCATGAACCTGCTCGCCGAGCCCGTTCGTCCGGTCGGCGAACCTGGCGGCAGTTTGGTGGCGGACCTGGCCCAGTGCGCGACCGAGCATTTCACCCAGCCCGCCGAGGACCGCTACGGCTACGGCCGCACCAAGCCCGAGCCGCCGGGCCGGCTTGTCTACCTCCTCGACCACGAGTACACCCAGCGAGGCCTGGACTGGGAGCGTCTCAAGGGCGTCGACGCCACCCGCGCCGACCTGCTCCGCCAGGCCGCCGGACAGGCCGACTGCGAAGCGGTCCTCGCCCTCGCGGAGGTGAAGGAGACCTGGGACGCCCAACCGCCCTACGACCGTTACGACTACTACGGCGAGGTCGGGCACTTCGACGACTGCGAGGACGATGAGTGTGAAGGCGAGTGTCTTCTCGACCCCGACGGCGAGCCCGGCGCCGAGCGCCGCCGCAGCGGCGACTTCTCCGACTACGAGCTCACCGACCTGATCGACGACGAGATCACCCTGGGCTGGTGGACCCGCCCCGAGCACGCCGGCGGTGAGCAGATCTCGCTGCCCGTTCCGTACGCCGAGGTGTGCGCCACCACCGCGAACAAGGACCTCACGCCCTACCAGTCCGAGTACGAGGGCTACATGGGTAACTACGGCAACACCCTGGACCGCTGGTACCGGCGGGCCGCGGTGGTGCTCTGGCCCCGGCAGCGCTCGTTCGCGGCACGTGCCGAAGCAGGCTCTGCGCAAGCCGTGCGGGAACTCCAGGGCCGCCTGGACGCCGGGGAGCTGGAGTTGGCGCGTGCGCTCGCCCGGTCGCTCGCGCCGATCTGGAACCACCATGGTTCGGGCCCGGCGGCAGCCGCGCTCTTCGCCGCGGCTCTGGGCGTCGCGGTGGGAGTGGAGGAAGCGGACACCGCCGCGATGCTCCTCGCGCCTTTCGGGGTGGAGACCCTGGATGAGCGGCACGCCGCCGATCTCGCGAAAGCGGCCGCACGGTACGGACGGACGTGGGCACGCGGAGTCGTCGACAGCTGGTTCGGCCCGGTTGGTGCCTACACCGGGGCCGACCGAGACGCCTGGCTCGAAACCCTGCCTGGCCTCGGCGCCGCGCTGCGGAGTGTGGACGGTGACGGAGACGGGGTGGCCACACCACTGGCCGAGGGGGTCTGGCGCGCGTTCGAGCAGCAGCTCACCGGCTGGCTCGGCATCGGCCGGGAGAAGGAGCGCCGGGCGGCCCTGGAGCGGCTCGGCACCCCGCTCGCCCACATCCTGCGGGCGGCCGGTCCCGAGACCGCCGAAATGATCACCACCGCTCTACGCAGCCGACCGGACACCGTACTGGAATGCCTGCTCCCGTCCCTGCGTACTGCGGCCCGCCGACAGGCCGGCGTCCGCGATGGCACCCCGGCGGCCCGCGCTTTCCAGTCCCTCGCCGACCACTGCGAGACCCGGCTGACCGCAGCCCTGGCCCGCCCCGTCCGGGCGGCGGACGACTGGTCCCTCACGCCGGACCGCGGCTGCCTCTCCGACTGAGACCTCTGCCCCGGCCTGGACAACTTCCTCGCCTCCCGCAACCGCCGGACCATGGAGTGGCCGCTCGCCAAGGACAAGCGCCGCCACATCCACAGCCGCATCGACCTCGTCGGCCTGCCCGTCTCCCACACCACCCGGCGCCAGGGACGCCCCTACACCCTGGTCCTAGCCAAGACGGACGCGGTGTTCACCCGCGAGCGGGCGGCCCGCTCCCGCGCCGAGACCGACCTGACCTGGCTCCAGGAGAAGTGGCCCAGGCCACGCGGCTGAGGGCTGACCGGCGCCCGTGGGGCGAACCCGATCTCCTCACCGAGCCGATAAGACACGGCGGAGGTGCATTTCGCTTCTGGGCGCGGTCTCGCTCTGGCCGCCCAGGCAAAGCCCATATGATGGTGGTGTCGAAGAGCCCGGTGGCGTCCGGTGCGGTGTCGTTGTGCCTGTCGCCCTCGCTCACTGCGGCGCGGGTGAGTTGTCCGAGAAGGCTCCGTTGCGCGTCACCGCGTCGAGCATGGCTATAGCAGCTGTCGGGTCTCATCGAGGAGGACTTGGCCGCGCTGGGTCGCGGTGACCGGACGCTCGCGGTGATCGAACAGAGCGAAGCCGGCGGTATCCTCCAGCATCCGGAGGTGCCCGGTGAGTGAGGTCCGGGGCATGCCCAGGGCGAGGGCCGCCGCGCGGAGTGAGGGGTGTCCCGCCACCAGCAGGGCCCTGCGGAGCGCCTGAAGGGAGTTCCGGCGGGTGCTGATGCGCTGCATAGCAGGCGAGAGCGGGATCGTGAGGCTGGCGAAAGGGCTGGGAAAGACGCGAGGCTGAGGGGACGCGGCCTTCTGGGGAGCGGGGGGATGTTCCACTTGTCGAGGATGCTGGTGGTCTCGACGTGGAGTTCGCGGGCGATGGCGGTGGCCCGACGTCCTTTGTCCAGGTATTCCGCTTGCAGCCACGCCCGTGAGACGGAGCGTTCGAGTTCGCCGGCGGCCCGCCGAGGGCGGAGCGGGATTCCGGCCTCCGTAAGGGCGTCGTGGACGACCCCAGGGGTGCAGCCGACCATCTCGGCGATCTGCTTCTGCTGGAGACCTTGGCCCTGGTAGAGGTCTCGCAACTGGTCAGGTGCGAGAGGGGCTTGCCGGGGATAGAGGTATTCGCCCGTGGGTCTTGGCGGTCGCGGCAGTTCTGGGACGCTCAGCGCGTGGCATTCCGTCAGCAGACGTAGTTGATGGATCGTCACGTTCAGTGTCTTCGCGGCCTTGGCCTGGGTGGGGCCCTGCTGCAGGAGTGAGCGGAGCTGCTCCGTGGGGATGTCCAGCGGGGGGATGGGCAGGTCGAGGCTGTCGAGCCAGTGCGCGGGTGGTTCGAAGACGACCGGTTCGTCGATGCCGTGGCCGTTCAGGATGCCGGCCGCTTGGTCGAGGAGGAAGGCGTTGGTGCCCGGGGGCATTCGGTAGGCGGAGCGGTGGCTCCAGGTGGGTGCGTGGTTGCTGCTTCCGGGGTCGGCGCCCAGCAGCAGGCGTCCCAGGTGCCAGCGGGCGCGCTCGAGATGGACTGTCTGGTGTGTGCGGCTTCCGTGACGGCGGCACAGCTGCCGGAAGGCGTCCTCGTCGAGCGGCAGTTCGCGGGTGTCGATGGTGAACAGGGTCCGGCGACGGGCATAGTCGATCGGCACGGCGTGCTGGTCCAGCACGTGGGCCAAGTGGGCAAGGCCGCGGGCGATGTGGTCGTCCTCCACGAAGGACCGCAGGGCGGCGAGGCCGCTGCGTACGTGCGAGTTGCCGAGCAGATGGGCGGCGTGCCGCTGGCCGGCGGGGGTGCCGGGGAGGAGCATCAGGGTCGCGCAGGCGCGGCGAATTCCGGGGATCCGGGCCTGGTGCGCGGTCTTCGTCGGGAGCAACCGCAGCATCCAGGAGGCCCACAGCATCGAGGGGAGTTTCGATGCGCGGTGGCTCACGTCGGCCTCGGTGAGGGTGGGTCGAGCTGGCGTGGAGGTGGCGGTGCGGTAGCGCAGCCGGGCGTTCGAGGAGAGCTGGCCGTCGGAGGCGGTCAGGATGCGCGCGGTCACCCGAGGCCCGGCCGACACCCAGTTCACCAGGCTGGATGTGGGGTGTTCCCGTGGCTTGGCGCTGAGTCGTCCCGCAGGGCCGTTCAGCCATGTGAAGATCTCCTCACATGCGGGATGCTGAAGATCGGTGGCGACCGAGGCGATGGCCGTACCGACGGCGACGTTGTGCGCATCGCTCGCTTCTTGCTTCGGGCAGAGCGCGGGCAGGGTGCCGCCGCACTCGTCGAGGACCTCGGAGACGAGGGGCGGTGCCGTGTCGAGCTGGCTGTCGATGCCGCGCAGCGCACGGCGGGCCAGTAGGTACAGCTCTTTGGCGCGCTCGCGGGCTACGGAGCTGTGGTGGTCGCGGAGGACCGTGCGCTCCACGTCGAGTTGAGCCGCGGAGACCAGGCCGTCGGCAGGCAGTGGGATCGCGGGGCCTCGGAGAGCGGGAAGCCGCAGCGGAGGACATTCGGGCCGCGTACCCAGGAGCGGCAATTCTGCGGCTACGGCAGGACGAGGTAGCGGCCGAGGCGGGCCACGGGAGGGTGGCGTTCGCAGCGTGGGCAGCGGTCGAGCAGGAGCAACTTGTGGCGTGTACAGACGAATGCCCATGACAGCCGCCACGTCAGCTGCCACCGTCCCTCGTTCTCAGCCAGGCAACCCGGGCAGTACCGGGATGTGGTGCTGTAGTGCCGCCACGCGGCGGGGTAGAGCATCCGGCGAGAGACCGGATGGATCCGGAGGATGGACTCGTTGTACGGCTCCAAGGTTATCGCGGTCAGCTTCTCGGCACTCAGCCCGGTACGCCGGACCAGCACGTCGCGCTCGTGGTCGGTCAGTCGGCGGACCATCTTCTGGGGGCTCGACCCGCGCAGTCCCAGGAAGGCGACGAAGTCCACGGTGACCGTCCTCAAGCGGTAGGCGTACGCCTCCAGCCAGCTGTCCAGGGCCTCCCGCGGCACCGGCGGCACCCAGATGGGGATGCGCTCATCGGTCCAGACCGTCATGCCGACTTCCTGCGCTGCTGAGGGCGGGTGGTCTTGAGCCCTGCCTTGAGCTCGGCCTCGAGCTCCTTACGGGCCGCCTCGGCCGCGGCATCGTTCTTCACCCGGTTCATCAGCTCCTCGTCCAGGCGCTCGTGCCCGCTGCGGATCGCACGCAGGCAGCCGCGGTTGATCAGCGCCATGAGCGAGGCGAAGTGGCCGGTGGAGCGGGCAAAGAGATAGTCCGACAAGTCCTCGGCGAGCATCCCCGGGTACTTCTCCGCCAGGATCAGCTTCCGCTCGATCGTCTTGAGCAGCGTGCGCCACTGGATACGCCCCTCATCGTCGTCCACCTGGAAGGGCGGCAGGGTCAACGCGGTGGTGCGCCGTCCGAACTGGGCGAGCTCCGTCTCCTTGCCGACGAACCCCTCGCGCAGGACACCGCGCCGCTGGACACCGACGCCGACGAAGATCAAGGTGACCGGGAAGACGTTCGACAGGTACTTCAACTGATTCGCCATGCGGACCGAGTTGGACTTCGCCCCGGCGAGGAAATGGATGTCATCGATGACGATGGCGACAGACTTCATCGACAGCACGGCGTCCACGGCCCGCTCGGCCAGAGTGTCGGCATCCCCCGAAACGGGCAGCCCGTAGAACCGGCAGATCGACGCGTTCAGGCCGCGGATCTGTGTGTTGCCGCTCAACGCGATGTAGATGACCGGCACGCGCCGGGCGCCGGACGGCGTGGTCTCCCCGCGCACGTCGACCTGCCGTTTGAACAGATCGCAGCCGTACGCGCGCACCGCCGTGCTCTTGCCGAGCCCCGGGTAGGCGTCCACGAGCGCGGCCGGCTTGGTCCTGTTCCCGTCGTGCCGGTTCGACTCGACGATCTCACCCAAGTCGGAATGGAGTGCCAGCAGTTGCGGGGTGTCGATCGGGCCGATGTTGGCGTGCCACACCTCCCGGTGGTCGTTGTGGACGAGCGGGGCCCGTCGCGAGAGTTTGGCCAACTGGGCCCTGCTCAGCTGCTCGGGCTGGACGCGGTCGGGGCCGTAGACCTCCTGCAGCCAGCCCGAAAGCCGGGTCGGGCTGTACTGGCGGTCGTCCCCCTCGAACGGCTCTGGGTCCTCGACGGCGGTCGTCGCGCTCAACGGGTCTCCCAGACGTCGGCGTAGTAGTCGTCTTCGTCGAGCACGGCAGGGTCCTCTTCGCCGGGGAACGCGGCTTCCAGCTCGTCGTCCTCGTCATCGTCCCCGTCCGGGGACGCGATGGTCGACGAGGTGGTCGAGCGGCTGCTCGACAAGGCTGATGCCTCGGGGACGGCCTTGCTCGGTGAGGGCGGGTTGCTGACG
>NZ_JBEORW010000086.1:0-15608 GCF_040302565.1 Streptomyces sp. NPDC097981 | reverse complement strand
GACCGCAGCGCCTCCACCAGACCGGCGGAATCAGCCGCGACCACACTCGCCCGCGACTCGAAGTGCGAACGGTGCCGGGCAGCCGTCACCGCCACGTCAGCCAGCGGAAGCTCGGTGCGCCCGGAAGACAGCCAGTCCGCCCAACGGCCCGCCTGCTCCCGCAGCGCGGCCTCGTCGCGCCCGGAGACGACCACCGGAAGCGGTGCTGCTCCGGTCGGTTTGGCGGACGGGGCCTGGGTGGCCGTCGGAGGCTCCTCCAGCACCACGTGGGCGTTCGTACCACTCAGGCCGAAGGACGAGACGCCCGCGCGGCGGGTGCGCTCCGCGCCCCGCTCCCACGCACGCGCCTCGTTCAGCAGCTCGATCCCGCTGCTCTTCCACTCGATGTGCGGGCTGGGCTCCTCCGCGTGCAGGGTCTTCGGGAGCACGCCGTGCTCCAGCGCCAGCACCATCTTGATCACGCCGATGACACCGGCGGCCGCCTGCGCGTGCCCGATGTTGGACTTCGAAGAACCCAGGTAGACGGGCCGGTTCGCGGCCCGGTCGGGGCCGAAGACCTCGGCGAGCGCGCCCGCTTCGATCGGGTCGCCGAGCGGGGTGCCGGTTCCGTGCGCCTCGATCGCGTCGATGTCGGCGGGGGTCAGCCGGGCCGCTTCCAGGGCGTCGTGGATGACGCGCTGCTGCGAAGGACCGTTCGGGGCGGTCAGGCCCTGGCTGCGGCCGTCCTGGTTGACGGCGGAACCGCGGATGACGGCCAGGATCGGGTCGCCGTCACGCTGCGCGGCCGACAGCTTCTTCAGGACGATCACGCCGGCGCCCTCGGCCCAGCCGGCTCCGTCGGCGCTGGCCGAGAAGGACTTGCAGCGACCGTCCGCCGCCATGCCCTTCAGCCGGGAGAACTCCACGAACAGTGCCGGGGTGCTCATCACGGTCACGCCGCCGGCCAGCGCGAGCTCGCACTCGCCCTGCCGCAGGGCCTGGACGGCCAGGTGGATGGAGACGAGCGAGGAGGAGCAGGCGGTGTCGACGGTGACGGCCGGCCCCTGGAGGCCCAGCGTGTACGAGACGCGGCCGGAGACGACGCTGCTCGCGTTGCCGGTGCTGTACCCGTCGAGGGCGTTGAGGTCGTGGCCCTGCTGGTTGCCGTAGTCGGAGCTCATCGTGCCGAGGTAGACGCCCGTACGGCTCTCGCTGAGCGAGTCGGGGCGGACGCCGGCCCGTTCGAGGGCCTCCCACGAGGTTTCCAGGATCAGCCGCTGCTGCGGGTCCATCGACAGCGCCTCACGCGGCGCGATGCCGAAGAAAGGGGCGTCGAAGCCCTCGGCTCCGTCGATGAAACCGCCTTCGCGCGAGTAGCTCTTGCCGACGGCCTCCGGGTCGGGGTCGTAGACGCCGAGGCTGTCCCAGCGCGACGGCAGGCCGCCGACGGCGTCCCCGCCCGAGGCGAGCAGCTCCCAGAAGCCCTCGGGGGTGTCGATGCCGCCGGGGAGGCGGCAGGCCATCGACAGGACCGCGATCGGTTCAGTACGGGAGGCCCGCTCGGCGTTGAGTTCCTTCTCGGTCTCGACGAGCGCGTTCGCCGTGCGCCGCAGGTACGCCTCGAGCTTTTCCAGCTTCTCGACTTCGGACGCGCTCATTCACTCACTCCAAGCTTGCGATCCAGGAACTGAAGGAGGTCATCGGTGCTGTCGCCGCCGAGCTCCGCTTCGGTCTCGGCTTCGGCCGCTTCGGCCGGTCCGGACGCCGCCGAAGCCTTGACCAGGCCGTCGCGCAGGGCCAGCAGCCCGGCGGCCAGGCCCGGCTCCTCGAGTTGTTTCGGTGTCGCGGAACGCAGGAGTTCCACGAGGCTGTCGATCTGGTTCTTCGTCACACGCTGTCCGGTCCGTGCGGCTCCCCCGGCTCCGACGGCCAGCTTGTAGAGGAGCAGGCCGGCGATGGCGGTGGGCGTCGGGTAGTCGAAGGCGAGCGTGGAGGGCAGCGAGATGCCGGTCTCGGCGGAGAGGCGGCGGCGCAGCTCGACGGCCATCAGGGAGTCCATGCCGAGCTCCTTGAGGACCTGCTGCGCGCCGATGCCTGCGGTGCCGGAGGCGCCGAGGACCACGGCGGCCTCGCGCTGCACCAGCTGGGCGAGCCGCGGCAGTCGCTCGCCTTCCGGCAGGGCGGTCAGCTGCTCCCGCAGTCCGTTCGTACCGGTCGCCGACTCGCCGCCCGCGCGCTTGCGCGGCGCGCGCAGGAGGCCGCGCAGCAGGGCGGGCGCGTCGCCGCCGTTGTCCAGCTCGCGTTGCAGTGGCGTGAGTTCGAGGCGTACGGGGACCAGGTGCGGCTGGGCGGAAGCCAGGGCGGCGTCCATGGCCGCCAGGGCCTGCGGTTCGCTGAGCGCGGCGATGCCGCGCCTGCGCATGCGGGCGAGTTCGGCCTGGCCGAGGGTGGCGGTCAGACCGTGACCGGCCTGCTGCCACAGACCCCACGACAGGCTCGTCGCGGGAAGGCCGTTGGCACGGCGGTGGGCCGCCAGGGCGTCCAGGAAGGTGTTCGCCGCCGCGTAGTTGCTCTGACCCGCACCGCCGAGGACACCGGCAGCCGAGGAGAACAGGACGAACGCGGCCAGGTCCAGATCCTGCGTGAGCTCGTGGAGGTGGAGCGCCGCTTCCGCCTTCGGCTGCCAGACGCAGGCCAGACGCTCCGCGTCCTGCGAGACGAGCAGACCGTCGTCGAGTACGGCGGCCAGGTGGAACACCGCCGTCCAGGGGCGATCCGTATCCGCCAGCAGGGCTCCTGCCTGGGTGCGGTCGGAGACGTCGGCCGCGAGGATCCGTACGGTCTCGGCGCCGGCCGCCTCCAGTTCGGCGACAAGCTCAGGCGCTCCCGGAGCCTCCGGGCCGCGCCGGGACGTCAGGACCAAGTGCCGTACGCCGTGGACGGTGACGAGGTGACGGGCGACGGCCCGGCCCAGCTCACCGGTACCACCGGTCACCAGGACGGATCCGTCCGCCGCGAACTCCGGCAGCTCACCGCCCGTCTCCGCGCGCACCAGACGCGCCACCCGGATTTCGCCATCGCGTACCGCGAGCTCCGGCTCACCGGTGACGGACAGGGCCCGGGGCAGCAGGACGTCATCGGCTACCCCGTCGGGGCCGAGGTCGATGAGGCGGATCACGCGGTCGGCGTGCTCGGCGCGGGCCGCCCGGACCAGGCCCCACAGCGGGGCATGGGCCAGGTCGGCTACACCGTCGCCCGTGTCCACGGCCGAGCGGGTCACCCAGACGAGCTCGGTCGAGGCCAGCCGGGGTTCTGCGAGCAGACGCTGGAGCGTTCCGAGAGCGGATGCGGTCTGCTGCTGCGCGCCGTGCCCTATCCCTCGCGTCGCATCCAGTACCAGTCGAAGGGGTAGTTCGGCCCGCTCATCGATCTGGGCAAGGAGTACATCCACATCAGCCACATAGTCGGCGTCCAATGTTGCGAACATCCCGGCGTTGTCGCCGAGAATCCATGTGCCGCCGGCCGGGGCGTCCTCGTGCGCCAGCGCGCCGCGGGCGGCGAAGTCGACGCGGTAGAGGTGCTCGGCCCGCTCGCCTGCCCGGATCTGCTCGGCGCTCGCCTCACGGATCGCGAGGCCGCGGGCGCGGACGACGGGCTGCCCGGCCGGGTCGGCCACCCAGATGCGGGTGTTGGTGCGGGTGTCGTCGAGGTCGATGCGTACGCGGAGCTCGGTGGCACCGGCGGCGAGGAGTTCGACGCCGGTCCACTCGAACGGGAGCAGCACCTGCCGGTCGTTCGGGTCCTGGCCGCGTACGCCCATGAGGGTGTGGAGCGCGGCGTCGAGGAGGGCGGGGTGAACGCCGAAGTCGTCGGCGGTCAGGCCGTCGGGGAGACGGATGAGTCCGTACGCCGTGTCGCCCTTGCGCCAGAGCTCGGTCAGGCCCTGGAACGCGGGCCCGTAGTCCAGGCCGCGGGCGCGGAATCCCTCGTAGAAACCGTCGAGATCGACGGACTCGGCGCCCGGGACCGGCCACTGCGCCAGCTCGGCGAACGTGTCGCCCTCGGCGGGGGCGGGTACCTCTGCGGATTCCGCGAGTTCGCCGGTGGCGTGACGGCGCCATCCGGAGTCGGAGAGCTCGTCCGGGCGGCTGTACACGGTGACCGGGCGGCGGCCGGCGGCGTCGGACGGGCCGACCACCACCTGAAGCCGGAGGACCGAGTCCCCGCTCAGGGTCAGCGGCTCCAGCAGGGTGAGTTCCCCGACCGACTCCGCGCCGACGTGGTGGGCGGCGGTGAGGGCCAGTTCGAGCAGGCCGGTGCCGGGGACGAGGACGGTGCCGAAGGCCGCGTGCTGCGCCAGCCAGGGGTGCTCGGCGAGGGAGATCCGGCCGGTGAATACGTGTCCTTCGCCGTCGGCCAGGGCGGTGACCGCGCCGAGCCACGGGTGGTCGGGGACATCGAGGCCGACCGAGCGGACGTTGCTGGTGGGCTTGGCGGTCTCGAGCCAGTAGTGCTCGCGCTGGAAGGCGTAGGTGGGGAGCGGTACGAGGTCTCCGGTGCCGGTGGTGGTTCCGAGGACGCGGTCCCAGTTCAGGGCGTGGCCCTGGACGTGGAGGAGGCCGAGGTTGCGCAGCAGCTGGGCCGGCTCGCCGTGCTGACGGGCGAGGGAGCCGACGACGATCCCGCCGCGCTCCGCACTGCCGTCGGTCAACGGCATGGACAGGACGGGGTGAGCACTGATCTCGACGAAAACGCCGTGACCGTCGTCCAGGAGCTGGTTCAGGGCTCGGTCGAAGCGGACCGGTTCGCGCAGGTTCCGGCACCAGTACGTGCCGTCGAGCTCGGTGCCGTCGGCGACCTGGCCGGTCACCGTCGAGTACAGGGCGATGTCGGTCCGGGACGGAACCAGGCCCTCGAAGCCCTGTGCCAGAGCGGGCAGAAGGGCGTCCATCTGGGCGTTGTGGGACGCGTAGTCCACATTGATCTTGCGTGCGTAGACGTTCTGCTCGGAGAGCTCCGCGACGATCTCGGTGATCGCGTCCGCCTTGCCGGAGATGATCGTCGAACCGGTGGTGTTGACCGCGGCCACCGACAGGGCGTCACCGTAGGGGGCGAGGAATCCTTCCACCTCGGCCACCGGACGCTCGATCAGAGCCATACCGCCCTGACCCGCACAAGCAAGAACCGCCTGCGAGCGCTGGGCCACGATCTGCGAGCCCTGCTCCAGAGTGAGAGCACCGCTCACGACAGCGGCGACTACCTCACCCTGCGAATGACCCACCACCGCGGAGGGCTCCACACCCAGCGAACGCCACAGCGCCGACAGGCCGACCCCCATGGCGAACAGAGCGGGCTGGACCACGTCCACCCGGTCGAACGGCGGGTGGTCACCCTCCTCACCGGCGAGCACCTCACGCACCGACCAACCCGTGTGCGGACGCAGAGCGGCGTCACACGCGTCGACGGCTTCCGCGAACACGGCACTGGAGGCCAGGAGTTCCCGGCCCATGCCCACCCACTGCGAGCCCTGACCCGGGTACACGAAGACGACCTTCCCGCGCTCGCGCGCGGCCCCGGTCACCACCGCCTCGTGGGAGTCGCCCTCGGCCAGCGCGCGCAGCGCCTCCACCAGACCGGCGGAATCCGCGGCCACGACACTGGCCCGCGACTCGAAGTGCGAACGGTGGCGGGCGGCAGTGATCGCCACGTCAGCGAGCGGGACCTCGTCGCGCGCGGACAGCCAGTCCGCCCAACGGCCCGCCTGCTCGCGCAGCGCAGCCTCGTCACGGCCGGAGACGACCACCGGAAGCGGTGCATCCGCGGCGGCCACGGCGCCCGGCACGGGAGTCGCCGCGGGCGGCTCCTCCACGATCACGTGGGCGTTCGTACCGCTCAGGCCGAAGGACGAGACGCCCGCACGGCGGGTGCGCCGCGCGCCCCGCTCCCACGGGCGCGCCTCGCTCAGCAGTTCGAGGCCGCTGCCGTCCCATGCGATGTGCGGGCTGGGCTCGTCGGCATAGAGGGTCTTGGGCAGGGTCTCGTGCTGGAGGGCGAGGATCATCTTGATCACGCCGACCACGCCCGCGGCAGCCTGCGCGTGCCCGATGTTCGACTTGGAGGAGCCGAGGTAGACGGGCCGGTCCTCCTCCCGGTCGGGCCCGAAGACCTCGGCGAGCGCGCCCGCCTCGATCGGGTCGCCCAGCGAGGTGCCCGTACCGTGCGCCTCGATCGCGTCGATGTCGGCGGGGGTCAGGCGCGCCGCTTCCAGGGCTTCCTGGACCACCCGCTGCTGCGAGGGGCCGTTCGGCGCGGTCAGGCCCTGGCTGCGGCCGTCCTGGTTGACGGCGGAGCCGCGGATCACGGCCAGGACGTCGTCCCCGTCTCGCTCGGCGGCGGACAGCCGCTTGAGGACGAGGATGCCGACGCCTTCGGCCCAGCCGGCGCCGTCGGCCTGTGCCGAGAAGGACTTGCAGCGGCCGTCCGGAGCCATGCCCTTCAGACGGGAGAACTCCACGAAGAGAGCGGGAGTGTTCATGACGGTGACACCGCCGACGAGGGCGAGTTCGCACTCGCCCTGGCGCAGGGCGCCCGCCGCGAGGTGCAGGGCCACCAGGGAAGAGGAGCAGGCGGTGTCGACGGTGACGGCCGGGCCCTGGAGGCCCAGCGCGTACGAGACGCGGCCGGAGACGACGCTGGAGGCGTAGCCCGTGCTGGTGTAGCCGTCGAGGGCGTCCAGATCGTGGCCCATGTGCCCGTAGTCGGAGGTCATGGCTCCGAGGTACACGCCGGTGCGGCTCTCGCTGAGCGAGTCGGGGCGGATGCCGGCCCGTTCCAGGGCCTCCCACGAGGTCTCCAGGACCAGGCGCTGCTGCGGGTCCATGGAGACGGCCTCGCGCGGCGAGATGCCGAAGAACGAGGCGTCGAAACGCTCGACGTCCGCGATGAAGCCGCCTTCGCGCGAGTAGCTCTTGCCGACGGCCTCCGGGTCGGGGTCGTAGACGCCGAGGCTGTCCCAGCGCGACGGCAGGCCGCCGACGGCGTCCCCGCCGGAGGCGAGCAGCTCCCAGAAGCCCTCGGGGGTGTCGATGCCGCCGGGGAGGCGGCAGGCCATCGATACGACGGCGATCGGGTCGTCGGCCGCCGGGGCGGGAGCGTGGCGGCGGGTGTTCGGCTTCTGGTTCTGCTTGGACTTGCCGGTCGTCAGATCCAGCTTGTCGAGGAGCAGGCCGGCGATGGCCGTGGGTGTCGGATAGTCGAAAGCGAGCGTGGAGGGCAGCGCCACCCCGCTCTCGGAGGACAGCCTGCGCCGCAGCTCGACGGCCATCAGCGAGTCGATGCCGAGCTCCTTGAGAACCTGCTGCGCGCCGATCCCGTCGGCGGTCGCAACGCCCAGGACCACGGCCGCCTCACGCTGCACCAGCCGGACCAACGACGACAGCCGCTCGGCCGCCGGCTGCGCCGCCAGCCGGTCGCGCAGCCCGGTCGGCGTGCCGCCGGACTGCCCGGCCCGCTGGCGGCGGGCGCGCAGCAGGCCCCGGAACAGGGCCGGAACGGCCCCGCCCCCGTCCAGCTCGCGCTGGAGCGAGGTGAGTTCGAGGCGTACGGGGACCAGGTGCGGCCGGGCCGAAGCCAGCGCCGCGTCCATGGCCGCCAGGCCCTGCGCTTCGCTCAGTGCCGCGACGCCCTGGCGGCGGAGCCGGGCGAGTTCGGCCTGCCCGAGGGTGGCGGTCAGACCCTGGCCGGCCTGCTGCCACAGACCCCACGACAGGCTCGTCGCAGGAAGACCGTCGGCCCGGCGGCGAGCTGCCAGGGCGTCCAGGAAGGTGTTCGCCGCCGCGTAGTTGCTCTGACCCGCACCACCGAGGACACCGGCAGCGGAAGAGAAGAGAACGAACGCGGCAAGGTCCAGGCCCTGCGTCAGCTCGTGCAGGTGGAGCGCGGCCTCGGCCTTCGGCTGCCAGACACGCGCCAGACGCTCCGCGTCCTGCGAGACCAGCAAACCGTCGTCGAGTACGGCCGCCAGGTGGAACACGCCCGTCCAGGGACGGTCCGAGCCCGCGAGCAAGCCAGTGACCTGCGCACGGTCGGCGACATCCGCCGCCACGATCCGCACCGTCTCGGCGCCGGCGGCCTCCAACTCGGCCACCAGCTCCGCAGCCCCCGGAGCGTCCGGGCCGCGCCGCGACGTCAGCACGAGATGACGTACGCCGTGCACGCTCACCAGGTGATGGGACACGGCCCGACCCAGCTCACCCGTACCACCCGTCACCAGGACGGATCCGTCCGACGCGAACTCCGGCAGCTCCCCGCCGGACTCCGCACGCACCAGACGCGCCACCCGGATCTCACCCCCGCGCACCGCCAGCTCCGGCTCACCGGTGACCGACAGGGCGCGCGCCACGTCCGCCGCCACGGCGGTCGGCTCGGCGTCGATGTCGACGAGGCGGATCACCCGGTCGGCGTGCTCGCTGCGGGCCGTGCGCAGCAGGCCCCACAGGCCCGCGCGGACGAGATCGTGTACGGGGCCGTCGGCGTGCACCGCGCCCCGGGTCAGCCAGATCAGCTCGGTCTGTTCGAGGCGGGGCTCGGCGAGCAGGCGTTGCAGCAGCTCCAGCCCGGCGGTGGCCTCGCCGAGGGCCGTCGCGCCGACCAGGCTCGTCGCGTCGACGAGGAGGCGGTCCGGGGCGTCCGCGTCGGCGTCGAGGTCGGAGAGGGCGGTGAGGAGAGCGTCCGCATCCGGGTGGGCGGCGGCGAAGCCGAGCGTGTCGTCACCCAGGACCCAGGTCAGACCCTGAGGCGCTTCCTCCAGCACGGGCGGGGCCTGGAAGGCCACCTGGTAGAGGTGGTCGACGGTCTCGGTGACCTTGAGCTGCTCGGCGCCGGCGGCGCGCAGCTGGAGACCGTCGGCGTGAGCGACGGGCCGGCCGGCCGGGTCGGTGGCGGTGACGCGCACGCGGTTCTGCCGGGGGTCGAGTTCGACGCGTACGCGCAGCTCGGTGGCTCCGGCGGCGAGCAGCTCGACGCCCGTCCACTCGAACGGGAGCAGGGCCTGCGAGCCGTCGGCGCCGGTGTCCGTGCCGGTGTCCGTGTCCTGGACGCCGACCAGGGCGTGCAGGGCCGCGTCGAGGAGTGCGGGGTGAATGCCGAACTCGTCGGCATTCAGCCCCTCCGGCAGCTGGACCCGGGCGTACGCGGTGTCGCCGGCGCGGTGGAGCTCGGTCAGGCCCTGGAAGGCGGGGCCGTAGTCGAGGCCGCGGGCGCGGAGTCGGTCGTAGAAGCCGTCGAGGTCGACGGGCTGGGTGCCCGCGACCGGCCACTGGGCCAGCTCGGCGAACGTGTCGCCGTCGGCGGTCGGGGCGTGGGAGAGGGAGCCGGCCGCGTGCCGGCGCCACGGGGCGTCGTCGGCGGCGTTCTCCGGGAGGCTGTAGACCGCGACGGGCCGGCGGCCGGTGCCGTCGGGGGCGCCGACGGCGACCTGGAGGCGGATCGCCCCGTCCGTGCCGAGCAGCAGCGGCTCGGTGAGGACGAGTTCGGAGACACCGGGGGCGCCCACGTGGTGGGCGGCGGTGAGGACGAGCTCGAGCAGGCCGGTGCCGGGGACGAGCGGCGTACCGAAGGCCGCGTGCTCCCGGAGCCAGGGGTACTGCGCGGAGGAGAGCCGGCCGGTGAAGAGGTATCCCTCGCCGTCGGCCAGCGCGGTGGCCGCGCCGAGCCAGGGGTGTGCCGAGGCGGTGAGGCCCAGCGAGCGGACGTCGCCTGCCCGCTCGTCGGACTCGAGCCAGTAGCGCTCGCGCTGGAAGGCGTAGGTGGGAAGCGGTACGAGGGTTCCCGTGCCGGTTCCGAGGACATGGTCCCACTTCAGCTGGTGGCCCTGGACGTGGAGGAGGCCGAGGTTGCGGAGCAACTGGGCCGGCTCCCCGTGCCGGCGGGCGAGGGAGCCGACGACGATGCCGCCGCGCTCCGCGCTGCCGTCGGTCAGCGGCATGGACAGCACCGGATGCGCCGAGATCTCGACGAACACGCCGTGGCCGTCCTCCAGGAGCCGGTCGAGGGCACGGTCGAAGCGGACCGGCTCGCGCAGGTTGCGGCACCAGTACGCGCCGTCCAGGTCCGTGCCGGCGGCGACCTGGCCGGTGACGGTGGAGTAGAAGGCGATGTCCGTGCCGGTCGGGACGATCCCCTCGAACCCGGCGGCGAGACCGGGGAGGAGGGGGTCCATCTGGGCGTTGTGGGAGGCGTAGTCCACATTGATCTTGCGGGCGTAGACGTTCCGCTCCGACAGCTCCGCCACGATCTTCACGATCGCCTCGGCCTGACCCGAGATCACCGTCGAGCCGGCCGTGTTCACCGCTGCGACGGACAGCACGTCACCGTACGGAGCGATGAGCTCGACGACCTCGGCCACCGGGCGCTCGATCAGGGCCATACCACCCTGGCCGGCGCAGGCGAGAACCGCCTGGGAGCGCTGGGCGACGATCAGCGAGCCCTGCTCCAGAGTGAGAGCACCGCTCACCACGCCGGCGACGACCTCACCCTGCGAGTGACCCACTACCGCAGAAGGCTCCACACCCAGCGAACGCCAGACGGCGGAGAGACCGACTCCCATGGCGAACAGGGCCGGCTGGACCACGTCCACCCGGTCGAACGGCGGGTGATCACCCTCCTCTCCAGCGAGGACCTCGCGCACCGACCAGCCCGTGAACGGCCGCAGCGCGGCATCACACGCGTCGATCGTCTCCGCGAAGACCGCGTTGGAGGCGAGCAGTTCACGGCCCATCCCCACCCACTGGCTGCCCTGCCCCGGGTAGACGAAGACGACCTTGCCGCGGCGCGCGGCCGAGCCCGTCACCACCGCGTCGTGCGCAGTCCCCTCAGCCAGCGACCGCAGCGCCTCCACCAGACCCTCGGAGTCCGCGGCCACGACACTGGCCCGGGACTCGAACTGCGAACGGTGCCGGGCGGCGGTGACCGCGATGTCGGCGAGCGGGACCTCGGTGCCGTGCGTCGACAGCCAGTCCGCCCAGCGGCCCGCCTGCTCCCGCAGCGCGGCCTCGTCACGGCCGGAGACGGCCACCGGAAGCGGGCCGGCCGACAGGCTGGCGGCAGCCGGTTCGGCGGCCTCCCGGGCCGGGGCCTCCTCCAGCACCACGTGGGCGTTCGTCCCGCTCAGGCCGAACGATGAGACGCCGGCGCGGCGGGTGCGCTCGGCGCCCCGCTCCCACGCACGCGCCTCGTTCAGCAGTTCCAGGCCGCTGGTGTCCCACTCGATCAGCGGGGTCGGGTCCTCGGCGTGCAGGGTCTTGGGGAGCAGGCCGTGCTCCAGCGCCAGCACCATCTTGATCACGCCGATGACACCGGCCGCCGCCTGCGCGTGCCCGATGTTCGACTTCGAGGAGCCGAGCCAGACCGGCCGGTCCGCCTCGCGTCCCGGGCCGAAGACCTCGGCGAGCGCGCCCGCCTCGATCGGGTCGCCGAGCGAGGTTCCGGTGCCGTGCGCCTCGACCGCGTCGATGTCGGCCGGCGTCAGCCGGGCGGCGGCCAGTGCGTCCTGGATCACCCGCTGCTGCGAGGGGCCGTTGGGGGCGGTGAGGCCCTGGCTGCGGCCGTCCTGGTTGACGGCGGAGCCGCGGATCACGGCCAGGACGCGGTCGCCGTCGCGCTGCGCGGACGACAGCCGCTTGAGGGCGATCACGCCGACGCCCTCGGCCCAGCCCGCGCCGTCGGCGCCCGCCGAGAAGGACTTGCAGCGGCCGTCGGCCGCCATGCCCTTCAGCCGGGAGAACTCCACGAAGAGGGAGGGGGCGCTCATGATGGTGACGCCGCCCGCGAGGGCGAGTTCGCACTCGCCCTGCCGCAGGGCCTGCACCGCGAGGTGCAGGGCGACCAGCGAGGAGGAGCAGGCGGTGTCGACGGTGACGGCCGGGCCCTGGAGGCCCAGCGCGTACGAGACGCGGCCGGAGACGACGCTGGAGGCCTTGCCCGTGCTGACGTAGCCGTCGAGGGCGTCCAGATCGCGGCCCAGGTGGCCGTAGTCGGAGCTCATGGTGCCGAGGTAGACGCCGGTCCGGCTCTCCATCAGCGAGTCCGGGCGGATCCCGGCCCGCTCCAGGGCCTCCCACGAGGTCTCCAGGACCAGGCGCTGCTGCGGGTCCATCGAGACGGCCTCGCGCGGCGAGATGCCGAAGAAGGAGGCGTCGAAGTGCTCGGCGCCGTCGAGGAATCCGCCGTCCTGGGAGTACGTCTTGCCGACGGCCTCGGGATCGGGGTCGTACAGGTCCAGGCCGGTCCAGCGCGAGGGCAGACCGCCGACGGCGTCACCGCCGGAGGCGAGCAGCTCCCAGAAGCCCTCCGGGGTGTCGATCCCGCCAGGGAGCCGACAGGCCATCGACACGACCGCGATCGGCTCGGACTGCTTCGCCTCGAGGTCCGCCGCGCGCTTCTGCAACGCGCGGATCGCGGGCAGTGCAGCCTGCATCCGGTCCTGGTTTGTATTCGACACCATCGAGCGCCTCTCTGCGCGGCCACCGCAAGCTGATCCGGTCCCCCGTGGACACAACACGGAGACCGGATCAGCCAATCGCCAAACACTTGAGCCCGGGTCAACGAGACCTGGTGTGGCCGGTGGCGGGGCTCGGAGGCCTTGGTGCGGGGGCTAGTCGAGGCCGAATCCCCCGGCGGCGAACAGGGCGTCGAGCTCGGCGTTGAGGTCCTCGACGGACCGTTCGCCGTCGTCCGCCGTGCCGTCGATCCCGAGGTCGATGCCGGTGTCGATGCCGGTGGCGGTGCCGGCCGGCAGGCCGAGGTCCGCGATCGCCGCGGTACCCACGGCCGCAGCCGCCACCGAAGCCGCCACCGGTGCCGGTACCGACGCCGGAGCCGGGAGGTCCAGCCGGCCGAGGATGAGCCGTGTGATGTGCTCGGGCGTCGGGTGGTCGAAGGCGAGGGTCGCGGGCAGCGGCACCCCGCTCTCGGTCGCCAGGCGCCGGCGCAGCTCGACCGCCATCAGCGAGTCGAGGCCGAGCCCCTTGAGCACTTCCTGCGGGGAGAGGGAACCGGTCGAGGTCAGGCCCAGTACGGCGGCCACCTCGCGCAGCACCAGCTCCGTCACCAGGTCGGCCCGCTGGTCCTCGGGCACCGCCAGCAGCCGCTCCCGAAGACCGGCCGGCCCGCCGGAGACGGCGGCCGGGGCCTCGGCACGGCGCGGCCGGGCCCGTACGAGGGACCGGAACAGGGCGGGCGCGGGCCTGCCCTGGTCCACCTCGCTCTGCGCGGCCCGCAGGTCGAGCTGCAGGGGGACGAAGTTGCCGGCCGGACGGGCGAGCGCCGCGTCCAGCAGGTCCAGGCCGTGCTCGAAGCTGAGCGGGGCGATGCCCTGGCGGCGCATCCGGTCCAGTTCCGTCGTGCCCAGGTGCGAGGTCATGCCCACCCCGGCCTGGTGCCACAGGCCCCAGGCGAGGCTGGTGACCGGGCGTCCCTCGGCCCGGCGGTGGGCCGCGTACGCGTCGAGGCAGGCGTTGGCCGCGCCGTAGATGCCCTGCCCCGCCGTGCCGACGGTGCCGGCGGCGGAGGAGAAGAACACGAAGGCGGCGAGGTCCAGGCCCAAGTCGGCGGTCAGCTCGTCGAGGTGGACGGCGCCGCTCATCTTGGGCTCCATCACATGAGCGAGCCGCTGTGCGTCCTGGCCGAGGAGGACACCGTCGTCCAGGACGCCCGCGAGGTGCAGGACCGCCGTCCAGGGCCGACCCTCCTCAGCAACGCCGAGCACCTTCTCCACGTCATCGCGACGACCGACATCACAGGCCTCTACCCGCACGCATTCAGCGCCTTCTTCCTTGAGCTGGTGTATGAGTTCCGCGGCTCCGGGCGCCTCGGCGCCGCGCCGTGAGGTGAGTACGAGGTGCCGAACGCCGTGCCGGCGGACCAGATGGCGGGCGACCTCGCGGCCGAGCTCCCCGACGCCGCCCGTGATCAGGACGGTGCCCTGCGGATCGAGTGTGCGGATCTCGCCTGTGGCGGTGCCCGTGCCGGTGGTGGTGGGCCGGTCGGCCATGACCAGGCGGGCGGCCAGCAGCTGTCCGCCGCGCAGGGCAAGTTCCGGCTCGTCGGCGCAGGCCAGGGCGGTCTCGACGGCGTCCTTGGTGGTCTCCTGGCCGAGGTCCACCAGGCGCAGGCTCTGGCCGGGGTGTTCGGCGCGGGCGGACCTGACCAGGCCCCACAGGGGTGCGTAGGCGAGTCCGTCGAGCAGGTCGCCTTCGGCGGCGCCGACGCTGCCGCGGGTGACGAAGACGAGTTCGCTGCCGGCTAGCCGCTCGTCGGCCAGCAGGGCCTGGAGCAGGACGAGTGCGTACTCGCCGCCGCGGAACACGGCCTCGGACGGGCTCATGGCGGGCGCCCGGCCGGTCGTGTCCACGACGATCCGGGCGGGTGCCGGGCCGCCCGCGGCCAGCCGGACGGACAGGGCGTCGACGCCGGACACCGCCTCGATGCCGAGCAGCGAGGCGAGTTCCCCGGTGCCGCCGACCACGAGGTCGGCCGTGCGGCGGCCGGAGGTCGCGGCGGCCGCCGGTACGGGCTGGAAGGCCAGCCGGTGCAGGTCCTGGGCGCCGGTGGAACGGGCGGCGCGCAGCTGGTCCGCGGTGGCCCGCCGCAGGTGGAGCGCCCCGACGCGGACGACGGGCGAGCCCGCCGCGTCGGCGGCCCAGACCTGGACGGACTGGCCGGCGGCGGACTGCTCGACGTCGATGCGGACGCGGAGCTCGCCGCTGCCGGCCGCGAACAGCTCGACGTCCGTCCACTCGAACGGCAGCAGCGCGCCTTCGGGTTCGTCCTGTCCCGCCGTCGCGCCCTTCATCACGTGCAGGGCGGTGTCGAGCAGGGCCGGGTGCACGTTGTACTCGGCGCCCGCGGCCGGGTCGGGGAGACGTACGAGTCCGTACGCCGTGCTGCCCTTGCGCCAGAGTTCGGTCAGGCCCCGGAAGGCCGGGCCGTAGTCGATGCCCTGGGCGCCGAAGCGGTCGTAGAAACCGTCGAGGCCGACCTGCTCGGCGCCGGCCACCGGCCAGCTCTGGAGCTCGGCGAACCCGTCCGGGGTGCCGGGGGCATCCGGGCCGGCGGGGTCGAGCAGCAGATCGCCGCTCGCGTGGCGGGTCCAGGCGCGGCCGGGAGCGTCGGGGCGGCTGTGGAGGGTGATCGGGCGGCGTCCGTCGTGCGGGGCACCCACGGTGATCTGGAGGCGTACGGCGTCCTCGATCACCAGCGGCTCGGCGAGGGTGAGTTCGGCGATGCCGACGGCCCCGGTCTCGTGGGCGGCGGCCGTGGCCAGTTCGAGCAGGCCGGTGCCGGGGACGATGACCGAGCCGAAGACGCCGTGGTCGCGCAGCCAGGGCTGGTCGGTGAGCGAGAGGCGGCCGGTGAAGACGTGGCCGTCGGCGTCGGCGAGTTCGATGCCCGCGCCGAGCCAGGGGTGCCGGGAGGCTTCGAGGCCCAGGGAACCGGCGTCACCTGAGGCCTGGGTGACGGGGAGCCAGAAGTGCTCGCGCTGGAAGGCGTACGAGGGGAGCTGTACGAGGCTTGCGGTGCCGAGGACCCGGTCCCAGTCGAGGTCGTGGCCCTGGACGTGGAGGAGGCCG
>NZ_JBEORW010000085.1:0-16903 GCF_040302565.1 Streptomyces sp. NPDC097981 | reverse complement strand
ACGCAAGCTCCGCTGCAGCACCAACCGGATCACCGACATCGTGAAGGCCGTCGTCGTCCTTCACCACGCCTCAACCTGAGGTTGGAAAGGGCTCACTGCGCGAAGAAGTCGCTGACGTGCTCGAACTTCTCGGCCTGCGGCTGTCGCAGGCCAAGACCAGGATCGCGCATATGAGCGACGGGTTCGACTTCCTGGGCTTCCGCATCCAGTGGAAACGCAAAGGAGGCACGACCAAATGGCACGTCTACACCTTCATCGCCGACCGGCCCATCCGGTCACTGAAGGCGAAGGTCCGTGCTCTGACAGGCAGGACATCGCAGCAGGATCTTGCCACCGTGCTGAAAAAACTCACTCAGATCATGCGCGGTTGGGCCAACTACTTCAAGCACGCGGTCGCCAAGCATGTCTTCGACAGGCTCGACGGCATCGTGTGGTGGCGTCTTATCCGCATGCTGCGGGAACGTCACCGATGGAGTTGGGGCGACGTCCGCCGCCGGTTCACCACCCCCACCGGGCGGTGGAGACCCATCGCGGCGGACGGGATCGAGCTGTTCCGGATCGCGTCGGTCACAGTCAGCCGCTACCGATACCGGGCCAGCACGATCCCCAACCCATGGCAGCCTGCGAACCCCGTCTGACGGCAGAGACCGTGGAGAGCCCGTTGCGTTGAGAGACGCACGGCGGGTTCGGCGAGAGGTCCGGAGAAACGGACCGGGAGCAATCCCGGCACCGCGCTCCGGGCCTACTCAGCGAACGATCTCGACTCGGGGCCACCAGCCTCCCGTGACATCCGATCCGCGCAGCTCAGGGGGTGCGCACCTCCTTCTGGCGGAGAGGCAGCAAGATCGTTCATGAAATGTGCGTCAGAACCCGGAAGTCGTGAACAAAGCCAGTTGCTCGATCCACGCGGCGAGGACCGCGACGATGTGCACGGCCGCCGCGAGTTGCGTCCAGCGCGGCCGCGGATGGTCCCGCAGCCGCCGGATGCCGGTGTCGGCGGCCAACGCCCCAACTGCTGCGCCTCCACGTGAAGGTCGGCGCCGGTGGTGGCTCAACTTGCTGTGCGAGCTGGCCGGTTATGCGTCATTGACGATCATTTTGGGCCCGCTGGATAGTGCCCCGTTGAACGGTGCACCTATCGGCCAAGATCAAAAACCTCGAAGGAGTCCAGTGAATCGTGCCCGACAGTGCCTGATGGTGATGGCGTCACTCGCCCTCGCCGCCGGCGCTCTCACCGGAACCGCGACGGCCGCGCCGCCTGGAACCGCACCGCCCGCGCAGGAGCAGCTCCTTACGACGCTGGACCCGCAGCGGCTGGCCGCATCAGGGCCGCGTCAGGAGTCCATGAGCGCGGCTCTCCCGGCCGGTAGGACCTGTACGGATATACCCGCTTCGAAGGTCCGCAAGGACGGTGCCAGGGCCTGCACAGAGGTCACGCGCACAGCTGGCAGTCGCACCGCCGCGCCGCTGGCCGCTGGGACGTGTTCCGTCCAGCCCGGCTACTACCACTTCGACCGGCATTCGTACTGCCTCTCCGACGCGCGGCTCACCTACACCCTCTACGACCCGGTCAACGGGTCCGTGAAGGGCGTCGGGGAGATCAGCCTCAGCGGCTCCGCCACGCTCGACGCGCGCAGCGGCTGGTGGAACGAGCTGTTCACCGCCACCGTCACGAGGCTGGAGGGGAACGTCCGGAGCCTCGCAGTCAAGCTCACGGCCTCGTGCGCGAACTCCTGCGGGATGCTCAACGCCGACGCGTGGGGTACCAAGGTCCTCGTCCTGGGGCAGAGCGCGAGCAGTCACGTCACGTTCTCCAGCTACCCGGCCAGCGGCACGGTCACCCAGATCACGCCGCAGTACGCGCTCCAGCTGTACCAGCCGGGCGACACCCCTGGGGACTGGAATCACAACTGGTCGCTGCCCACGAAGGTGCGCTGCGACGCGGAGTCGGCCGGGTACGGCTGCGTGATCGGCCAGATACGGGCTCAGCTGAACCTGCCGCTCTCCCAGTGGGGCGCTGCGGCCGCCACCTACTGGTATGGGCAGGCCGCGCTCTCCGACCACTGGGGGGCTCCGGACAATCCGCTCCGCCGGAACAAAAGCGAGGCCCAAGCCGAGGCCAACCGGTACCGGACCTGCGAGGAAGGCAGCAGCATCCCCTTCTACCCGCAGGACGACATACCGACCGACTCGTGCGACGAGTACCCGTTCGCTGGCACCTTCGAGGGCGGCCGTGACGGCGGCAGCTGCGCCGAGATCCTCCCGAAGTTCGAGGGCGGCACCTGGAAGATCTACTACTTCCTCGGCAGGAAGCCCACCGGTTACGAACCCTGTGTCCGCGGGCACGTCCCGCTGAAGCAGAACACGGATGCCGGTGGCGAATACGGGAGGTTCGTCCAGGACGAGCGGGTCCTGGACGCAGAGCAGTTCACCCTCTCGACCGCAGGCTGACCGTCCGGCTCCAGGTCTCCTGGAGCACGCAAAACGCCCGCCCCTGGTGTTCGAGACTGGGGCGGGCGTTTTGCTGCGCTTGGCGCGGCCTACAGGTACTACTCGCTTCATGCGGCGATCATCGCGGCGAGGATCGCCACAATGTGGATGGCGGCCTAGAGCGCGAGCTGCGTCCAGCGGGGCCGGGGATGCCAGCAGATCGTTCGGTGGTCCCTGTGATCGCGCGCCTGGTCCAGGCGGACGAGGACACCGTCCGGGACGTGATCCACCGCTTCAACGAGATCGGGCTCGCATGCCTCAACCCTCAGTGGGCGGGAGGCCGTCCCCGCCTGCTGAGCAGTGACGACGAGGACTTCGTCGTCCAGACGGCCACCACCCGCCCCACCGTGCTGGGGAAGCCCTTCACCTGCTGGTCGATCCGCAAACCGGCCGATCACCTGCGCAGGAACAACTCCAGGCCCGTCCGGATCGGCCGGGAGGCACTGCGCTGCCTGCCGGCCCGCCGCGGGATTTCCTTCCAGCACACGAAGACCTGGAAGGAATCCCCGGACCCGGCGTTCGACGCCAAGCTGGATGAGCGGCCGGGTGACGCAGCGGGACACCCCGGCCCGGCTGCGCGTCAGTGCCCCGCCCGATCGAACCCGGACGGGGCCGAAGTGGCCTCAGCAGCCGCCCATCGAGTTGTAGTAGCCGTCAACAACCCCACTCGGCTCAGGCCGCCTGTAGAAGCGGTAGCGGCCCGTCGCGTCGTCGCGGTCGAAGGAGATGGGAAGGAGGACTTCGCCGTCGTAGCGGAACGTATGGTAGCCAGGGCCGTAGCCGATCAGACTGAGCCAGCTGGACGCCTTGCCGAACGTCTTCGGCCCGACGATCCCGTCGGCCTGGGACGCGCCGAGATACTTCGCCTGCCACTTCCGGGTCGCCTCCGCCGTGGCGGGACCGAACTTGCAGTCGATGTCCGAACGGTTCAGGAACCCGTCGTTGTAGAGGATGGCCTGCCAGATACCCGTCGCACCGCTGTTGGCGTGCTGTGTCGTGGAGAGCACACCTTCGTCGCCCCAGTCGTCGGTGACGTTGTCCCACCCGTCGACGAAGCCCTCCGCTGGGGCGGCCTGCACGGTCGTCGCGGTCGTGACGACGCTTCCCAGCGCGAGCGCGACGGCGGTGACCGCCACCGCCCGGTACCGGAACTTCTGCATGAAGCTCTTGTTCATGTAACTGCCCTTTCAACGCAGAGAGTTGCAGCCGCCAAGATCAAAGGCCAGCTTCTCGTCCAGAGCGTACGAGCCGGTGATCACGGGGAGTGTGCGCCAGGCGCAAAGATCGTTGACGTTGCGCGCAGGAGTCCCGGGCGTCTGGAAACGACTGAGCGCCCCAGCCGGGCGAAGCCAGGCGGGGCGCCCCGGCGCCATCAGGCGAGCGCGTCCCCGAGCAGCCGACGTGGGGCTCCGTCCAGGTGTCGGTGGAGCATCTGGGCTCGGGGGTGCACCAGGCCGCTCCGGTAGCCGGTCGTAGACGGCGGCGGCCATCTCGGCGGCCGCGCCCGGATCTCCATCGACCCGCAGGCACGCGGCGGTGTCCATGGCGACCAGCGCGCGGGTCATCACCGACGGCGAGGACGTCAGCGCCAGGGCGTCGTCCTGCGCCCGGTACGCAGCGCGGGTGTCGCCGAGCAGCGTGTACACCTGGGAGAGGTGCACGTAGTGCTTCTGGGCTGGGTACCCGAACCAGGTGTCTGCCGACTCGGGGCCGTCCAACTGCTCGGCCAGGGTGCGGACGTCGTCCACCGCCCGGCGGGCACCGGGAAGGTCGCCCACGGCGGCCAGGGCACGGGCGTTGACGGCGGCCGCGAGCGCGGCCGCGCCGGACGGGCGCCGGCTTTCCGGCGGGCCTGAGCGGCGATGCGGGCGGCCTGCCCGGGAGCGCCGTAGTTCAGGCCGACCATGGCGTGTCGGCCGAGCACCCAGGCGGTCATCCTCCGGTCCCCGGACTCTCGGGCGGCTTTCGCCGCGGTGGCGAACGATCGGTCCGCGTCGGCCTGGTCGCCCCGGTCGTGCGGCCGTACGAGCCAGATCGGTGCGGTCCTTCGCCGGGTGCGGCCCGGCCCAGGACGGCGGTGAACAGCGCCAGGTCTTCGCGCATCTCGCCTTGGACCGCGTCGGTGGCGCGCTGTCCACGCTCCATCCGAGACGAGAGAAGGAGTACGTCTCTTTCTACCAACGTTGATTGAATTCGTCCCCAAGCTCGACCGCCTTGCGCGCTCGGTACCCGACGCCCGCGACATCGGCGACTCGCTCACCGCCCGCGGCGTCAAGCTCTCGCTCGGCGGCACCATCTACGACCCCGCCGACCCGATGGGCAAGATGTTCTTCAACATCCTGGCCACCTTCGCCGAGTTCGAGGTCGACCTCCTGCGCATGCGCACCCGCGAAGGCATGGCGGTGGCGCGGGCCAAGGGCAAGCTCAAGGGGAAGCAGCCCAAGCTCACCGCCCGCCAGCAGAGCCACCTGGTCCAGCAGCACCAGTCCGGCGAGCACACCATCGCCGACCTCGCCGAGCTCTTCTCCGTCAGCCGCGCTACGGTCTACCGCGTCCTTGAACGCCACCAGAACGCAGCCACACCGTCGACCTCCGGTAGGCAGTGACGTGCTGCCCTACGTCTATCAGGTCACCAAGTACGACCCCGCCGATCGCGACCAGCACGGCCACTACGCCGGCACTGAGGACACGACCAGCGACCACGGGCCGGTCGAAGCCGCCTGCCTGCAGGCCGTCGCCGCCTTCGCCGAGGACACCGGCGTCAGGCGTGCCTCCCCACCGGCAGCCGAGGAGCCACCACGAGAGGCAGCCCTCACTCACCAGCCAAGCGGACCGCCGCCGCGAACGTTCAGGCCGTTTCGGGAAATCTTCTGGAGCGGGCGCATCCGCTTCGCTGTGCGCCCCTACACTCCCGCGCACGCCCCGGGGGAGCCGAGTGCAGTCGTGCACGAATCGGCTTACCAGGACACCAAGCAGCGCCGTGCGGAACGCCAGTAGCCGGCCATGAATCCGCTGGGGCATTGGGTGGGCGCTCCGCGTCGGCTCCATGGGTGCATTTTGGGCCAAGAGGGCCGATTTATGAACATGCCGGGTCATCTTTAAGCCAGGCTGATCAAGACGGTGCACGCACGAACCCGCAGGATTGACCGAAAAGTGTAGTGCACACACAAAAGGCTGCTGATATGGGCTGGCCGGTTGTGTTGGCTACGCGGCGCCATACCTTGAGGTCAGGCTCGAAGGGGAGGCCGGCCTGCCGCTTCTTGCGTACGTCGCCACATCGCGAGAAATCATTCGCCCGGCGTGTTCGAGTCAGGCCTTTATCCTTCTATTCCCTGGACTGGATTCCCGGTGCATGTAAATATTCGTAACGCCTCTCGAAAGGGAGGTGGACGGGAATTGGGGATAGTTCGACATGCGGCACTACGTCATTGCGCACCTGTGCTGCGGCAGTCGGTTCATTTCCAGGCCAATCGGTAGGCCTTTTTTGAGGTCACGCCTGCTTGCTTGGCTTGTGTCAGATTCTGCCAGCTCGCCCCGATTCACCGCCTCGCAGTCAATTACTGAATGCGTCCCCGGCCTGTATGGACGGGTGACGGAAGAAATGGAGAGAGAATGAAGAAGTTGATTACTGGGGTCAGCTTGGCGCTGGGCGGCGCCGCACTCGTGGTGGCCACTCAGGGATCGGCGCAGGCCTCGGAATCGGCGCCGGTGGCCCGTGCTGCCGCCGTGCAGACCGAAAACCCGGATGACGCCCCGCAGGCGATCGGCGGTCTGAGCAAGCTCGCCGGCAAGGCCGCCAATGTCGCCGGTAAAGCGGCGAAGGCCGCAGGCCGCGCGGCCGACAGGGCCACCGTGCACGGCAGGGCTGCCGCAGAGCTGGCCACCGACTCCGCACTGGAGGCTGCCGGCAACGTCAGCGACTTCTTCGGGGTCGCCCCGGGCAGCACGCTGCCCGACGGCACCGCCGTGGAGACGGTTTTCGACAAGTGAGGGATCACTCCGTAGCCAGGAGGGTGGCGCTGCTCGTCGGCGCCGCCCTCCTGGGCCTTCATTTCCTTGCCGCAGCCTTCTCTCAGATGCCGTTGACCCCTATGAAGCTCCGCTACTACCACTATGCCGCCAGTTATCTGGAGCCGTATTTCGCTCAAAATTGGATGCTCTTCGCCCCGGACCCGCTGTCCGACAATCGAGGCATCCTGGCCCGGGCCACATGCCCGGACGGATCGACCACCGATTTCTATGACGTCACCACGC
This sequence comes from Streptomyces sp. NPDC097981, assembly GCF_040302565.1. NCBI lineage: Bacteria > Bacillati > Actinomycetota > Actinomycetes > Kitasatosporales > Streptomycetaceae > Streptomyces > Streptomyces sp. NPDC097981. The sequence continues at coordinate 10,159 of NZ_JBEORW010000085.1, read as the reverse complement.
AATACGTGGCGAAGGCGCAGCAGAGCAGATTCTTCCCCTCCCGCATGTCGCGTCTGGTGACCGGCAGTGTGCAGCAGCTGAACGGCGGTGACCCTGTTCTGGCGCGGCTGCGGGAATCCCAGAAGGATGAGAAGAAGAAAGAGCTGCCGCTCACGCCTTACGAGAAGACCTCGCGGGAGGAAGCCGTCCGATTCCTTTCGCGTTATTCCTTGACCCAGATGCCTGCTGTCTGCGACGGAAAGCCGGCGAAGGTACAGCTACGCCTCTACATCCAGCAGCTTCCGCCCTGGTCGAAGCGCCACGACCCCAAGGCTGAGGACAAGGTCGACGTCCAGGACATGGAGTGGGTGGAGGTAAGAAACCTGTGAAAAATCTGATCCCTCGTCTGGACAAAGCGGGTAGCCACCCCTACGCCGTGCTCGGGGTAAGCGGTACCCGCCTCTTACTGGGCTTCGTCGGCTTCATGTTCTACGCAAGCCAGTACGGCGACCGCAAGTACCTCTTCGGGCCCGACAGCGTGCTCCCCTGGGCCGAATTCGTCACCAAGGTCCACGACAACGGCACCTTCAGCCTGTACACGCTCAGCAGCTCCGACGCGTGGTTCGAGGTCGTCTTCCACGTCGGGATGCTGGCCGCCCTCGCGGTGACCTGCGGCGTGGGCGGCAGGATCTCACTGGCCGTCCACTGGGCATTCCTTTGGTCGATCTACCAGCGCCAGCCCGTCCTCCTCGACGGCGGCGACAACCTCGCCTACGTCGTGCTCCCCCTGCTCATGCTGACCCGCTGCTACGACCGGTTCTCCTTCCCCACCGGCCTCGCACACCGCCTCGCGCAGCGCATCCCCAGCGTGCTGCGGTCCCTGTCGGTGCCCGTGCACAACATCGGCATCCTCGCCATCGCCACCCAGATGTGCCTGGTGTACGTCGTCAGCGGCCTCTACAAGGTGCAGGGCAAGATGTGGCAGGACGGCACTGCCCTCTTCTACGTCCTGCGAGTATCCGAGTTCAGCCTTCCCGGCGTGTCCGACCTGGTCTACAACAACGACATCCTGGTCTTCCTCGGGACGTACTCCACGACCATATTCCTGGTCTACTTCCCCCTCGGGATCCTCGTCCCGAGGCTGCGCCCGTGGGCAGCGGTGGCCTCCATCAGCTTCCACCTGGCCATCGGCGTGCTGATGGGACTCACCAGTTTCGCCCTGACCATGATGGCGTGCGACCTCATCTTCCTGAGCGGGCCACTCGGCACCGCCCTCCACCAGTGCTCCTCGGTGGCGCGCCGCCTGCAATCCTCCCGCCAGCCTCCCCACGAACGGTCCCACCGCAGCACGGAACCTCATCCGGCGGCCGACGCCGACAGCAATCTCCCCGAGCCCGCGGCCGCACCCTCGTCCTCCACGTGACGCCTGCAAGCCGCACACCCGCCACCACCAAACGCCGCACCAACAGCTCACGAAACGAAGGCATTCATGAGCCCGACAACCCACCCCCAGCCCGTCCTGGCCTTCGACGGAGACTGCGGCTTCTGCCAGGCCGTCATCAACCAGATCTCCGCCCGGCGCCGACCGACCCTGCAGGCCATCCCCTGGCAGTTCCTCCCCGACACCGCCACCAAGCCGCACCGGGCCCGCCTGGACCATGAAGTCCTCCTGCTCCACCACGACCAAGTGATCGCCAGCGGCGCACAGGCCCTGGCCGAGTACATGCGCCACTCCCCCAGCCGCCGCTACCGACTGGCCGGGGCAGCCATCCAGGCCCCCCTCCTACGCACCGCCGCACGACCCATCTACCGTTGGGTGGCCCGCCACCGGCACCGCATGCCCGCCGGAACCCCGGCTTGCGCCGTTCCGCCCGCCCGACCCTGAAAGGACCCGCGCCCCGTGTTACGGACACGCACACCCACCTGTGTCCTCACCAGCGCCGCCGCGCCCCACGCCACACATGGCCACCACCCGGACCGCTACGTCCAAATCGGTTCACTGACCAAGGTCCTCACCGGCACCGCCTTCGTCCGCATGGCCGAAGCGGGCCTGCTAGACGCCGCCGACCCGGTGGAACGCTGGCTCCCTGCACCCCACGGGACCGGCATCACCCTGCAGCACCTGGCCGAGCACACCTCCGGTCTCCCCCGGCAGCCTCCCGGGCTGGCCGGCAAAGACCCCTACCGCGGCTTCGACAACGTCGCCCTGCAACGACTACTGGGCACCTGCGACGAGATGACCACCGCACCCGCTGGCACGACCAAGGCCTACTCCAACCTCGGGTACGCCATTCTCGGTGCAGCCCTGTCCGCCGCGGGCCGGCTGCCCTACGAACAACTCATCCACGACCACGTCCTCACGCCCCTGGGCATCCGCGAAATCACCACCCACCCACCGGCGGAGTGCTGCCTGCACCCCACGGGTCTCCTCGGACGCAGACGACCCCAGTGGACCCTGGACGGCGCCATCCTTCCCTCCGGCGGCCTCTGGGCCACCCCCCAGGCCACCGCCGACCTGCTCAAGAGCCTGCTCGTCGAACGGAAACTCGGGGATCCTGCACCCACCTGGCAGGCCGCAGGTCTCGTCACCTGGCACAACGGCGCAACGAGCACCTCGTCCGCCTTCGCCGGCGCCCTCCCCAACGGCGCCTGGGTCATGATTCACCGACTCGGCGGCACCTCCGGCGACACCGACCGCATGGGCATCGAACTCCTCAGAGACCTGCACGACGGCTGACGCGTCCCGGTCCGCTGCCGCCGGTGATGCGCCGCGGGCTTCTCGCGCTCACCCTCGCCGTTCTCCCCTCCTGGCCACCGGCGCCCCTGCATCCCGCACCCCACGGGTCCGGTCCGCTGCTCCCCCGGCCACCGCGAGAGCTGCTGGGCTCCGCGCGCTGGTTCCGCTGTTCGAGGCGATCGACCAGATCCCCGTCGCCGACGAGCAGTGGGCCGGGTACAAGCGGGACCTGTACAGGCACTGGAACAAGGGCCGGCGCGCCGGCGACGGATGCGACGCCCGCAAGGAGGCGGTCATCATCACGCCGATCGCGCTGCCCAGTCCGAGCGGCTCGCGGCCGTCCCGTCGTACGCGGCCGGGGACATGCTGTACCTGCCGCGGGGCTGGTGGCACGCGGTGGCCGCCACCGAGGGCCGCTCCCTGCACCTGACGTGCGGCCTGACCCCGGCGACCGGCCACCACCTCCTGGTGTGGCTGGCCGGACAGCTCCTCCACTCCCCCACCCTGCGCGCGAACGTGCCCACCGTGGCCGGCCCCGCCGAGCGCACCGCGTACACCGAGCAGCTGCGCAAAGAGGTGGCCGAGGCCCTCCACCCCCACATCGTCTCGGAGTTCGCCGCCTCCCTGGACGCCCGCGACCCCGGCCGCCGGGCGCCCTCCCTCCCGTACATCGGCGACGTCCCCGCCGACCCCGGCCTGGTCCTGGCCCTCACCACCGCCCGGGCCGCGCTGGAGGGAGCCGACGAGGCCGTCGTGCTGCGCGCCGCCGGACACGAATGGGAGCTCCACCCGTCCGTGCGCCCCGTGCTGGAGGCCCTGGTCTCCGGCGCCCGCCTGACCTTCGGGTACCTGGCCGCGCGCTCCGGCCTCACTGTGGAACAGGTCGCGGCCCTCGCCACCGAGCTGGTATCCAAGGACGCGGCCGCCGTCTCCCAGCCGAGGTAGGGATCCGCCATGTTCGACGCCCCCGCACCCGCCATCGTGGACCGGATGCTGGCCGCCCAGCAGCACGCCGCAAACCAGTTCGGCCTGCGTGCCACCGGCCAGCGGGTGTGGGGGTACCGGGGCCGAACCCTGTCGGGCGCCGCCGGACCGCACTGGCTGCGCGTCGTCTGCGCCGAGGCCGGCGCTGAGGGCGGCAAATTATGGAACGGCCCGTCCACCTCCCGCGCCCTCCCCTCTTCGGTGCCGCGCCCCGACCTGTACCGCATCCGGGACTGGACCACCGACGCCTACGCGTACCGGGCCGAGCTGTACGCCTTCGCCCCAGACCCGATCGTCTCCCCGCGCCCCGTCCTCGACGAGGACCCGGGCCTTCCCGAGGCGTGGTGGAAGGATATGGGCGCCGCCCTTGAGGTCTTGGCCGAGGTCCCGCCGCCGACGGACCGCGAGGCCCTGCGCGAGGAGTACCTGCGCCGGGTGATCCCGCAGTTCACCGGCCACCAGGTCGATGCTGTCACCTGGACCACCGCCCACGGCGACCTCCACTACGGCAACGTCACCCGCGGCCCGCACATTGTGGACTGGGAAGGGTGGGGCCGAGCCCCGTACGGCTACGACGCGGCCACCCTGTACCTGTTCGCGCTGCTGGTCCCCGAGACGGCCGCCCGGATCCGCACCGAGCTCGCCCCCGTCCTGGACCGGCCCGAGGCCCGCACCGGACTGCTGACCGTGTGCGCCCAGATCCTCCAGGCCCAGGACCGCGTCGACTTCTACGGCGAGCTCGCCGGCCCCGTACGCGAGCAGCTGGCCCACCTGTAGTCGTGCCGTTTCCATTGGAAAACGCCTCCGCAGGATAGGCCTAATCCGGTCTTCGTGGACGCAAGCCCCCGGGCTTGAGGTGGCAGGGCGGCGCGCGGTGCTGCTCGGGGTGCGGGCCCGGCGGCATTCGGGGCGGGAGACTGCCGGGCATGAACGTGGAGTCGGTGACGGCGGAGCTGTACGGGTTGCTGCCAGCGGAGTTCACGGCGGTCCGCGACGAATACGTGGCTCGGGCGCGGAAGGCCGGCGACAAGAAGCTCGCCGCCGCGATCGCGGGGCTGCGGAAACCCACGGTCGCGGCGTGGGCGGCGGGGCTACTGGCCCGACAGCGTCCTGAGGAGGCGCAGGGGCTGCTTCAGCTGGGCGAGGCGCTCCGTACGGCGCACCGGACGCTGGATGCCGAGCAGCTGCGGAGGCTCTCGCATGATCAGCATGTGGTGATTGGTCAGCTCGCGCGGACCGCGCGCGCTCTCGCGGCGGCGGCCGGGCAGGTGGTGAGTGAGCCGGTGCTGCACGAGGTTGAGCAGATCCTTCACGCGGTCCTCGCCAACGAGTACGTCGCGGCGGACTGGGTGGAGGGCCGTCTGCTGAAGGCGCCGGATGCGGGGCTGGGGTTCACCGGTCTGGAACCGAGGCCAGGCGCGGCTCCGCCAAGCAAGAAACCGGTGTCCGAGCCGGCCGGAGCCGCAGCGGAGCAGACCCGGCCCCGTGCTCGTAAGGCGGATACGGGCAAGGCTGCGGTGCAGGCGCGTCAGGAGCGGGTGGCGGCAGCGAAGGCGGAGTGGGCCGAGGTACAAGCCGAGGCCGAGCGGCTCGAAGCCGGATACGCCGCCGGGCAGGAGCTCGTGGACTCCATGGCCGCGGCCGTGGCAGCAGCGGAGGGAGAGGCCGAGGCGGCGAAGGCGCGGCTGAGCGAGGCCCGCGCGGCGAGCACGGACGCCGCCGCCCGCCACCGGGAAGCCGGCCGGGCGGCCGCAAAGGCGCGGGCGCAGGCAGATGCAGCGGCGAAGAAGGTCGAGAAGCTCACCAGCCCCAAAGAGTGAACCGCCGCAGTGCCGGAAGCCCGGGTTAGCGCATGATCAGTTCTCCGGTGAACCTGGCCCCTCCTCGTACCTCGGAATTTGAGTGAACAACGGCCTCATGTACGGGCTGACGGCCGGTGTCCGGTGTACTCGGCACCGACAGAGACAGCGGGCCAGCTCAACCACCGTTTTGCCGGGCGCGGTGCTCTACAGGTTGAACTTCGCCACCACAGGTGAGTGGTCGGACGGCTTGTCGTGGGGCGCGGCCGGCTGGGCCTCCAGCACGCTCGGCAGCTTCTCATTGCCGGTCGAGACCTCTTCAAACTTGGCCAGCAGCGCGTGGCTGATCATGATGTGGTCGATCAGCTCGTGCTGGCCCTCGAAGATGCGGGAGAAACCGCCCTGGTCGAGGATACGCGGGGCCAGGTTCCACAGGCGGTTGGCGTCGCCCGGGTTGTCGGGGTGAGTGAAGCCGCCGGTGCCGATCTGCGAGCCGGGCGGGCCGTACAGGATCTGGGTGGTGGCGGCCTGCCACTCGTCGTTGAAGTCACCCAGCACGATGACATCGCGGTTCTTGCCGTCGCCCTGGAGCAGGTCGTCGGCCAGGCCGCGCATGGTGACGGCCTCGGCGGTGCGGCGGAAGAGCGCGTAAGCCTCATAGCGGGCGCGCAGGTGCTCGTCGTTGGTGCTGTGCTGCTTGTTTGGGAAGGTCAGCAGCTTCGACTTGAGGTGGCAGACGGCCACGTGGAGGCTCTGGCCGGGAGATGGCTCGACCCGGACAGCCAGACCGCCGCGCCCCATCTCGCTGGTGAGGGCGTCGTCGCCCTGGTCCTCGACCTGGATGGGGCGGAGGTGGTCCGGGAAGTCCTTGCGCTGCTGGACGTCGAGCAGAGGGAAGCGGCTGATGACCCCGACCCGGATGCCGCGGGGGTCAGGGTGGTTCGACAGGGCGGTGTGCCAGGTGCCCGGCAGCTTGGCCACCAGGTCGTCCAGCGCCTCCTGGCTGCCGACCTCCTGCACGCCGAGCAGGTCCGGCCCGATCTCGGTGATGACGCCGGCCAAGGCTTCGACCTTGGCGTCGTAGGTCGCTTGGTCCTTGGCGGCGCACTTGTTGGGGTTGGGCGCGCTGCCGGGTGGCAGCGGTCGGCAGAAGTTCTCTACGTTCCAGGTCCCGATGATCAAGCTCACTGCTGCTCCCGTCGTCGTTGACCAGGTCGCGGACTAGTCTTTCGGGCACACTCGAACGGGCTCGAAACGCCGAATGGACGCGCCTGCATGTTCACTCATCGGCAGCAGTTGTCGGACGAGCTGCGGGAGCCGATGCGGGGCGGGACAGCCCGGTGGTACTGCCCCCAGAGCGCTCTGGGCACCGGGCCTGACCCGTACACCCATGCTGGCACGAGCTGCCCCGACCCTATCCGCAGCGGCCCCACCAGGAGCGAGTTCTCCCAGACAAGGTCAAAAAGAGAGCCTCGCCGAGGTCAGCGACGTTTGCCCAGCCAGCGGAACAGCCCCCCTGGCCGCGGTCGTTTCCTGGGAAACGATGTCGGTTTTGCGTGCCAGAGGGGGTCGAACCCCGGGAGTGGGCCGCCGTCCGCAGGGATCTCTTCCACCCTCGATAAGGGCAGACCCGGTGTACCGATCACACCCGCGTCCCCGCGTCAGCGGGGACACCGGAGGTGATCGTTTCCCGACGGGCCTGGGTCAGTCCCACCAGAATTCCCAGCAGTGGGTGTCGATGAGTCGTTCGGCGTACGCCGCAAGGGTCTGGGGGCGGGGGCCTTGCCAGATGTTGTCGGGGCAGAAGGCGAAGTGTTCGGCCGCGACGAGCAGGGCGTCTTCCCTGTTCGTCGGCGGTGTGGCGATGCTCAGGTGGAGTGTGTCGGAACCAACGGCGACCACGCGTGCACCGAAGCGTTGTTCCCAGTCGCTCACCACGGCGGAGAACGTGGCGGTGTCGTTGTCCCAGTTGGCGGGTCCGTCCCAGCCGACGAGGGCGAGGGCGTCGGCACCGGAAGGAGCGGCGACCAGGCCCAGACGTGACCGCGGCCGACTCAGGACGTAATGTTCTGCGTACTCAGCGGCCAGCTGGCTGGGATCCGCCGTGTCTTCACGGCCGGGTGTGAGGCCCGGCCAGGTCTCGCCGAAGGGGGCCGTGACGGCAAGCCGCTCGTCGGGCGGCAGCATGTCGTCGTCCTCATCGATCGCGGTGTACGTCGCCCACCACTTCGCGAGCAGATCAGCCGGGTCGTGGTCGTCGGGTGATGACATCCGCTCGGGGAAGAGCTCGCCGGAGCCCCAGGGCCGGAAGTCGCTGTCTTCCGGGTCGCGCGAGTCGAGAAGCAGGGGCCACACCCCAGAGCGGGGATGCTCGTCGCGAATCCGCGTCCACAACTCTGCGGGTACGGAGCCGTCGCTCAGCCACAGGACCTAGACGCCTCCGTCACCTTCATCGGACGTGATCAACCGGCCAGGCGGGAGGGGGACAGCAACGTTCGACAGCAGCTCAGGGTTCACGGGCGGATGCTAGCCGTGGGCTCTGACATGCTCGCGATCGCCCGCTCAGCCTCGGCGGTTGGCGTCCAGCCATTCGTCGCTGTTCCACATGACGGGCATGGCACCGACCGGGTCGAATTGGATGTCGGGGTCGTTGCTGTGGACCAGGCAGATCAGCCGACGCTGAAGTACGGCTGCGTGACGGGCTTGGTCGGCGATGATGTCGAGTACGGCTTGCGCCGCTTGGGGGCAGGCGGCTGCGAATCGGTCGTAGTCGGTGAAGGTGAGGACCAGTCCTGTGCCATCCGTTGAGTCGTCGTAAGGACCGTAGCAAGCCACATCGCCGAGGCAGTCGTTAAGTGCGGCAAGGTTGTGGCCGTAGTAGTCGGGGAATTGCAGGGCGGCAGCGATAGCGCGGTGCATGTCCTGCTCCGTGCTCCATTGGCCCGCTGCCAGCCGGACGACGCGGAAGTCACAGTCTTCGAGACGCTGCACAGCCTGGTTGAGGAGCCGCTGGCGCCAGAAGAGGGTGACGAAGGTGTTGCTCATGTACTCGATGCCGGGAAGCCGGACCGTTCCTGGCGCCTCCTCGCGCACCGTTTCGCTCCGGTAGGCGTCGAGGAGCCGGAAGAATTCCTCCACCGGCGTCGAGCCGTCGGGGGTGTTGCGATCGATGTCGGCTGCCCAGTCGTATGACGCGCTGTCGCCGTAAAGGCGCTTCCCGAGCCACTGGCTGAACGCCCAGAAGTTGAAGGGCTCATTGACGGAGTGCACGCTGGTGGCGACCTGATAGCCAAGGAGCATCGCCTGGAGATGGTGGAGTGAGCCGCCGGGCAGCCACATGCTGGGGCGGAGGCGGATCTGCTCAAGAAAGTCGTAGACGTCGTTGCACTCCGGCCAGTGCTTGACGGCGTTCTGGGGGCGCTCCTCGGTCGGCATGGGATCAGCCTACGGCTCGGGCGGGAGTTGTCTTCCGGCGAAGAAGTACGGGCTCAAGGCGGGCGTGTGTGACCGGCGAACGGCCGACGGGTGGAGACGACCCGGTCCCGGCTGAAGCGGCTGGCGAAGGAGGGCTTGGTGGTCGAGGGGCCGACGGCCTGGTTCACGATCGCGCCCACAGGCGGACGGAGCGAGCCGGAGGGAGACGCCGGAGAGTGAAGCAAGGCCGCGAGCGCGCGGCGTTTGGGGGTGGCACCGCCGAGGGTTCAGCTCGGCGGTGCCGGTTGCGTGATCAGCGCCCGCCGCTGTGCCTGGGCCGCTATGGAATCTGCCGGGGGACGGAGGCCTTAACTGCAGAGGCCACCAGTAGGGCGCGCTGCCGCGCAGCGGCTTGGGCCCGGCGGCTCCTGTGTGCGGCGACGCCGTGCTCAGCGGGGTCGCTGGCGAGCAGGAGTATGGCGAGGCGTTGGATTTTGCGGTCCAGGGCGAGGGCGAGACGCCGGCGTTCCCGGCTGCGGATCGCTGCGAGCGTGTGTGTGCTGGTGTGCAGCTGGGCGGCCAGGAAGCTCGTGGGCCAGCCGCGTTCGGCGAGGGTTTGCAGGCTGGTGGCGGCCCTGTCGGCCTCGACCAGGCCTGGGAGCAGCCGGTCCCGTCTGAAGATGCTGGTCAGGGGGATGCCGAGGATGGCCTCGGCAGTCGTGCGGTGGATGACGGCGGGCCGTACCCCGGCCGGGCGGAGCAGACGTCGGACGAGTGTGACGGCGACTCCGGAGATCTCGGCGATGTCCGCTGCCGACAGGCCGGTCTCCTGCAGCTGGTGGGCCCTCGCTGCGGCATCAGCGGAGGGGATGCGGGCGGAGCGGCCGGCCTTGAGATCGTTGGCGCGCCGGGCACGGTCCCGGCGCGCAGCGGCCTTGCATTCCGGCCGAGTACAGCCGTAGTCGGCGCAGGTGGGGCTGCCGTGCTTGACCCGCGACCGGAGCGGTTGCTTGCCGCCCTTGCGCCCGGAGACGGCGCGGGGCTCTGCATGTGGCGGGAGCGACGGGGGATTCATACCAGCGTGATTGTGCCTGCTCACTGCTCCGTCGTCGCCTGTTGGGTAGGCCTTGCCCTCGGCCCGGGCGTCGTGAGGGGAGTGTCATGAATCAGGTGGACACCCGCTGTGAAGGGACCCCTGATGGACGCGATGACTGGTCACCTGATCGAGGACGCTGACGGCGTGTCG